>JBMYPC010000014.1:0-34688 GCA_049599895.1 Bacteriovoracaceae bacterium
GTAAAGCCGCTAAAGAGACCATCAATTTTCTTTCTTCTTAAATCTTTTTCGATAAGTTTCTCGTACTCGTCAGGAGAGTAAGCATTGGCCTTAAGAACAGACTTGTAGCGATTTAAATCAAATTGCTTGTTCGTTTGAAAGTATTCTTGAGACTTAATTTCTTTTTTAATCTCATCACCAGCAGGAGTTGCACCAAGACTTTCAGAGAGCTCTACAGCGAGTAGTCTCTGAACAAGGTTGTTGAGAGTATTTTCTTTGATTTTAAATTGCTCAATCTGCTTTCGAGTGAGGGCCTTTCCGCCCATAAACTGAGAGTAAAACTGAAGCTGGCGATTATACTCAGTTTGGAATTCTTTCATTCGAATATTTGTGTCACCAACCTTTGCCAATGTATCTGCTGTGGTTTGCATTCCACCAACACCCATATCACCAATCATGAAACTGATGATAATGAGCCCAATAAAAAGTGAAAGAAAAATTACACTACCAGTTTTTCGATTTGGGTTACTCATGATCCTCTATATCCTTTTGAGCTTTTAATTTAGGAGCATTGCGTTTAACTACGGGTACTCTCGAGCCAATAACTTGATGTTTGGCTTAATATTCTAGTCACGATTGGAGAATTTCGCTATCCTTATCTTTAGTAATGTATCTAAAATTTTCGAATAACTTAGTTCGAAATAAGGTTTAAGAGGACAAGTTCCTATGCGTTTTTTGGAGACAGGGCAGCAAAAATGGAAGTTGGTGGTCAACTTTCTCGTTTTAGTCTTAGCACTTACCAGTATAACTCAGCGTTCCTTAGAAGTTGATCGAGGGTCATTTTTTGAAAGGGTATTAATTGATACTTTTGGTCCGATTCAAAAAATGGTGACGAGTTTTCATCAATCAGTTGGTGATGTGTTCGATCATTATGTGATGAATGTGAATGCGAGTAAAAACAATACTAGGCTTAGCCAAGAAATCGAAAAATTAAATTACCAATTATTTGAACTTGAAGAAACTCGAAGAGAAAACGCAAGACTCAAAGATCTTTTGGCCTTTGGTCGTGAAGTTGATGCTAAAAAAGTTTTGGCCCAAGTGGTTTCATGGGATGCCACTAGCGATCTTAAATCAATTCGAATTAATAAAGGGGCATCTGATGGAGTAAAGCTCCAATCAGTTGTGGTAACGGCCCAGGGTCTAGTGGGTTATATCTATAGATTGACCAACCACTTTTCAGATGTTCTTACAATTCTCGATCCCAAAAACCGTGTGGATGGAATCATTGGAAGAATTCGAACGCATGGGATTGTTGAAGGTGATTCTGTTGATAGAGCAATTATGAAATACGTTCGAAGAACGGAGGTCATTGAACTTAATGATGATGTCCTTACATCCGGCTTAGGAAACATTTATCCAAAAGGTGTGAGAATCGGAAAGGTTTCAAAAATTGAAAGAGAAAGTTATGGGGTGGTTCAATATGTTGAGATCGCTCCAAGTGTCGATTTTAGTCGTCTCGAAGAAGTTGCCGTTTTAGTGCTTGATGATGAAGAGATGAGAAGAAAAGAGTGGCAAGCACTCGATAATGTCGAAGAGTAGGTGGGCATGAATTGGTATTTAAAAAGAGACGTTGTTCCACTATTGTTATGTACGATTGTGATGATTCTGTTTGAAATTTTCTCAACGGCTTTTATGCCTCTTTTAGGAATAGAAAACTATCGAATCCCCTTTCATATTCTTGTGGTTCTTTATTTAGGTTTTAAACTCGAGACACCACTTCTTGCGGTTTATATTTTTTCTATTCAATTTGTTCATTCTTTCTTCACTATTGAGGGTTGGGAAATGGGAACAATTGCTGGAATCATTACCTGCACAACAATTTCTTATCTTCGAGACCTTATTCATCTTTCCAGTGGTGCATTGACAATGCTTATGACCCAAGTTTTTCAGATTCTTTGGTTTGTCATTATCTCGATTTTTCTTTTTATAAAGCTTGATAGCTCTGCTTATATCGTCAATAAGTTTTGGCGCTTCATTCCTGAGAGTTTATTTTTATCTCTTTTAGCTCCTGTGGTTTTCTCTGTGTTTGATCGTCTATGGAAAGGTGGAGAAAACTCTGCCATTGGAGATAACGTTTAGTGTTTTCTGAAGAAGACGTCGTTCGCTCACATAAGAGACGACTCGATGCCATTTTGAACATCGTTATTTTAAGCTTTGTGATTGTCTTGGCTCAGCTTTGGTATCTTCAAATCTATAGAGGAGAGGAGTTCTATCAATACTCTTTAAGAAACCGTCTTCGAAAAGAAGTTGTGAAAGCTCCAAGAGGGATGATCTTTAGTCGAAACAATGAACTTATGGTTCACAATATTCCTCGTTTTGATGCTGTTGTGACTCCTCAGTATCTTAAAAATAAAAATGAAACTCTTAATAAGCTTTCTCAAATTCTTGAAATGGAGAGAAAGGCCATTGATCGAATCATTTCAAAAAATAGAGGACAAGCTTCTTATCGCCCTATTGTGATTAAGAAAAATCTCTCTTTAAAAGAAGTTGCCGTTATTGAAACTGAGAACTCGAAAGTTCCTGGAGTCTCAGTCCAGACTTTTATAAGCCGTGAATATAAAGATAGAGAAGTGGGTGGTCATCTTTTTGGCTACATCGGAGAGATTACAAAAAGAGAGCTTCCAAAGTACCGCGAAAGAGATAAGAAAAATTATTCCCAAGGAGACTTCATTGGAAAGGCCGGAATTGAACAAGAGTTTGATAACTATCTGAGAGGTGAAGATGGCTTTCAGTTTATGGAGGTCGATGCCCGTGGGAGAATGAGGCGAGTTGTTCGTTCGAACAATCTTTTTGCCGGAATTGAAAATAAAGAGTCTGTGCCGGGTAACAATATTCGACTGACCATTGATCGAGATATGCAATTGACTGCCTATAAAGCCTTAGAAGGTAAGGTTGGAAGTGTTGTGGCCGTTGATGTTGAAACAGGAGAAATCCTGACGATGGTTTCAAGACCTTCATTTGATCCCACAAAGTTTTCAAAAGGTTTAACTCCTGAGTATTGGTCATCTCTCGTTAATAATGAGAATAATCCCTTAAGAGACCGATCGATCCAAGAGCATTATTCTCCAGGGTCAACCTTTAAAACGATTTCAGCAATTGCAGCACTTGAAGAAAATATTGTAACGCCTAATCAGATAATTCAATGTGGTCCAACTTTTCGTTTAGGGAGAAGGGTCTATCATGATTGGAAGCGAAGCGGTCATGGCCCTACAGATGTTTATAAGTCACTCAAGCAATCAGTTGATGTTTATTATTATAAGATAGCGACTCAACTTGATATTGATGTTTTATCAAGCTATGCCAAGCGTTTTGGTCTTGGTCAGAAAACAGGAATTCGACTTCCTCGAGAAATTACAGGTCTCATGCCTACTAGGGAATGGAAGAAAAAAAGAAATGGTGAAGACTGGCAAAAAGGGGAAACCGTTTCTTGTATTATTGGTCAATCTTATGTTCTTGCGACTCCTCTGCAACTGGCCATGGCCTACGCTGCAATTGCCAATGGGGGAAAAGTTTTAAGACCCAATATCATTCGAGAGGTTTTTTCAAACTCTGGAGAGATTATCAAAAAATCTGAACCAGAGGTTGTCTCTGAGGCAAACATCTCAAAAGAAACTCTAGCCGCTGTTTCCGAAGGACTTAACCAAGTTGTGAATGCCAAAGGGGGAACAGCTTGGTGGTATCGAGGTGAGGGGATTCGAATGGTTGGAAAAACTGGGACCTCTCAGGTTCGAAGTATGACTTCAAAAGAGCTTTTTTCAAAATGTAAGGATATGCCTTACCGAAGTCGTCACCATGGACTTTTTGTGGGTTATGCTCCTTATAAGAATCCAAGAATTGCTGTCGCAGCTGTGGTTGAACATGGTTGTAGTGGTTCATCTGCTGCCGCTCCTGTAGCCCGTGATGTCGTGACGACTTATATGAAAAAGTACGAAAAAGAGCGTCACGAAAAATATGCTCTTGAAGATAAAGAAAAAAATAAAAAGATTTGGCTTCAAATGAAAAAAGCACGTGAGGCCAAAAAGAAAAAAGAACAACAAAAGCGAGAGCAAGAAGATCAGCGCTTGAATGAAGAAGCACAAGATCTAAGCGGGCAAACATGAGAATTAAGGCATCAAGCTTAATCGATACTTTAAAAAAGTACGACTACAGTTTTTTTGGAATTTCTATTGCGATTTTCATTATGGGTGTGATCAACCTCCATTCGGCGACCCACGCATCAACCTCTCAGCGTATGGCCAATCTCTATTTAAGCCAAATTGGTTGGTTCTCGATAAGTCTTTTTGCAGGAATCATCCTGAGTTTCATTCACCCAAAAAACTTTTTTAGATTTTCTTGGGCGATTTACGCTTTCAATATTCTCTTGTTGGTTCTTGTTTTGATTCTCGGTGATAAAGGGATGGGGGCACAAAGATGGCTTGTGATTGGACCTGTTCGAATTCAGCCTTCAGAGTTAACCAAAGTCTGTGTGATTCTCGCTCTTGCAAGATACTTTGCCAAACATGAAGCCGAGAGGGCGTTGGGCTTATTTCAATTAATAAAACCTTTCATCATCGCCATTATTCCAGCAGTTCTCATCATTGTTGAACCTGATCTTGGGACAGGGCTTTTAGTTCTCTTAATTTTCTTTTTTATCGCCTTCTATAGAAAGCTTCGCTGGAAAACCATTGGTGTCTTAATGATCTTAGGGGTGATTAGCGGTATAGGAATGTATAATTTTGGTCTTAAGGAATATCAAAAAAGAAGAGTTGAAAGTTTCTTTAACCCTGGACAAGATCTCCGAGGATCCGACTATAACCGGAATCAATCAAGAATTGCCATTGGATCAGGAAAATTTAGAGGAAAGGGATTTAAGAAGTCTTCACAAGCTTCACTTAACTTTCTTCCTGAAAACCACACCGACTTTGTCTTTTCCATCTTTAACGAAGAGCATGGGTTTATCGGCTCGCTTTTTCTTCTTGGCCTTTATTTAGTTCTCTTTATACGATTCATCGTTTTGGCGGGCACTGTGAACCGGATGTTTGAAAGCATTGTGGTGGTGGGCCTACTTTCGGTCTTTTTCTGGCATACGATAATCAATATGGGGATGGTCATGGGAATGCTTCCCGTTGTGGGCCTTCCCTTGCCCTTAATGTCCTATGGGGGTTCCAGCCTTTTAACTTTTGGAATCATCTGTGGGATTGCAACTTCCATAAGTAATTACCGAAACTTCTTCTAACTGCTTGATATTAAAGAAGTGTTGGATTCTTAACAGGGCTATATCTTTTATAGCTTTTACCCTTTCAAAATCTATTTTTGCTAAGATTGAAGGGCTATCAACTGAATTTTTTGTTTAGGATTTTTATGAAGCCCTTACTGTTTCTTCTTTGTTTTATCTTTAGCTCTACTGTTTTTTCCGAGACCAAGCTCGTTTTTGACGATAGAACTCAAGACCCATTTTTTAATCCTGAAGCAGTTATTAATGATCAATTCAGAGACACATTTGTTAATGCTCTTGTTCAAAGTCAAGAAGAGCAGCTTGAATCTAATGCAAATTCATTTGGTATGGTTGTTTCATTCAATGCGAGGTTACCGATTAGCTCATTGAGATATGTTAATCTCACTCAAATGGAGAGATACCTTAACTATCGGTTTAAAAAAATCTCTGCTGATCAGGCAAGTAATGGCGATATTGTGGTCTATACAGCAAAAAAGAAAGCAGTGGATGTCTTTGAAAGTCACGGAAGAGCAAGAAAAGAGGTTCGTCCTTATCAGGCAGTTGTCCATACTGCTGTCTTAGTCGACTCTCAAAAAGGAATAATCTTTCAAAAAGATTCATCATCTGATGATTCTGTTTATTATTTCTCATCGATTGCTGATGAAATTGAAACTCAAGAGTCTCTTAACACAAATCCTGGTGTTGATTGGGTTGTTCCTAATGGAATAACTGTTCAGTACTACCGAGATCAGCATCCTAATAGAAGATAGTTAAGATGAGCAAAGATTTCCTAATTATTGAAGATGACGAACTATCGAGAGTGACTCTCGTCACCAAACTTTCAAATTATGGAAGCGTCCTTGAGGCCAAAGATTTAAAATCAGCTTTAGAATGTGCAAAAGACTTCAATGGCAAAATTGCCTTTGTGGATCTTGACCTTGATTCACCACTGGCGGGTTTAGAGCTTATCGCTCCTTTAAAGAAAGCTGGAGCCTACGTCGTCGTTTTAAGTGGAAGAGAAGATGATGATTCAGTTCTTTCTGCTTACGAGCGAGGCTGTAATGATTTTATCGCTAAGCCTTTTTCCCCAATGGCCTTAAGCCTTGTTCTTCAAAAGTTTAATATTGGCCAAAAGTCTTCTGAGCTTGAAAAGTTCTTTAAGGAGAACTTTTTAACTATGGATCAGGACTTAATTCTTCAAATCTCAAAACTTAAAGAAACTCTTTATGCCAATCGCCCAATATTAATCCAAGGTGAAACGGGGACAGGGAAAAGTCTTCTGGCAAAACTGATTCATGACTTCTTTTTAGAGAAGAAAGGACCATTTGTTCACTTGAATGTCTCAGAGATCCCAGAGAATTTGATTGAATCAGAACTTTTTGGTCATAAAAAAGGCGCTTTTACTGGGGCGACCAACGATAAGCTTGGAAAGTTTAAACTTGCTGATGGTGGAGTTCTTTTTCTTGATGAAATAGGAACTCTTTCAAAGACCATGCAAAATAAGCTTTTAAGAGTCATTGAAGAGAAATCTTTTTATCCTGTTGGCAGTGATCAATTGGAAAGCAGTGACTTTCGACTCTTAAGTGCGACATGTGAACCTCTTCAAAGTTATATTACAGAGGGAACGTTTCGAGAGGATCTCTATTTTAGGCTTTCAGGGCAGCTCATAACGATTAAGTCATTAAGAGAGCGGTCTTTAGATATTGAAAAACTCATCCAGCATTTTCTCAAAGCAGGAAAGAGACGAGTGGTCTTTGAGAAGACTACAAAAGATGCTCTTTTTTCTCATGATTGGCCTGGAAATGTAAGAGAGCTAGAGAATCTCATTCGTCTTCTTCAAACGAAGTCTGAGGGGATTATAAAGTTAGAGGATCTCCCTTTCACGGCAAAAGCTTCAAAAGCGAAACAGATCGTTATGGAGAGTCAACCTGATGTTGATCTTGTTAAGGAAGTGGGTCTTAAGGCCTATATCGAATCAATTGAGGACCAGGTCGTAAAATCCATTTATGAATTAAATGAAAAAAAGGTCAGAAAAACTTTGGATGATCTTAAAATCTCATCCAATGCCTTTTATCGAGTAATGAAAAGAGTCGACGATCAAACAAAGGAAATCACTTCATGAGTTCAAACACAGACGAGATTAATTCAGAGGTTCTTTCCACTATTATCCACGACATGAACTCAGGACTTTCGTCTTTGTCCCAGGCCATTGAGATTGTGAAAGAGAATATTGACTCTGATCCAGAGCTTTGTAAGCAACTCCTTAATCTCATGCACGATAAGTCTCATAAGGTGATGGACACTTGGAATTCAGCGAAGGGTCTTCTGCAAAAGCATTAAGATTTCTTAAACTGAAACAGCCGTTCAATTTTGAAACAAACATTTATAGCTAATTTCAAGCTTTTAGCCCTGAAAAAATTGGTACGTGTCTTGCTCATGTCTCTTTATGACATAACGGAAGTCATTTCGAAGGGCGCCTCAAACAACCCCCATAACAAAAAGCTTGGGGCGTCCTTTGAAGAACTTTTAGTCACTAAATTTATTTTAGGAGAATTTACAATTTTCAGGCAGCAAATCCTGAAATTCGATAGATTAATATTGGTTCAACCACCGGAGACAACTATGCTTAGATTAATTGATGTATCTTCATTTTTAGATTTTATTTTGGATTCAAAGAAAAAAGAATCTCTCAAAAAGGAAGTCGCTGTAGAGAAGGAAGCCGTAAAAAAAGTTGAAAGCAAGAAAAGTGAAAGGTATTTCTGTCCCACTTCAAATGCGATGGCCTTTTATGAGGGTTGTTTCATTGGAAGTTCTGATCTAAGAGAGGGATTCTCTGAGTTTGATCGCAGAATGGACTTTAACCACCAAGAGGGGCGATAGTCGGCCGTATACGCAACGCTCCTGGATGTCTCTATAAATCTCAAATAGAATACTTTTATGTTTAAAAAAGTCGCAATTGTGGGCGGTACCCACGGAAATGAATATACCGGAGTCTATCTTGTTAAGCATCTCGAGAAACATCCTGAGAAGCTTAATAAGTTTTCCTATGAAATCCAAACCTATATTGGAAACCCAGAAGCTTACAAAGCGAATAAAAGGTTCTTAGAAGAAGATCTCAATCGGTCTTTTGTGGATAAGAACTTAAAGGATCAACCAGAGAGTCTTGAGGGCAAGCGCGCCCGAGAAATGCAAGAGATTCTAAGGGATAAGGAAGCCGTGGACTTTCTTATTGATCTTCATACAACAACTTCAAACATGGGAAAGACAGTGGTTCTTTCAAAGACGGATGTTCTGACTCATGCCTGTTGCCAATATTTAAGCGAAAAGATGCCAGATATTAAGATTATTGATGATGAGCGGGTCAATGAGGAGTCTTATTTTGTGAATAAGATTGCCCCTGCTGGAATTTTGATTGAGGTTGGGCCAACTCCCCAGGGTGTGTTAAGAGCTGATGCTTATAATGGAACAAGCGAGATCCTTGATCATATTCTAGATTTCCTTGAGCTTGTTAAAATTGGAAAGCTTGAGCTTAAGGAATCGATTTGCGAATATGATTTTGAGCGCTACAAAGAGCTCGAGACAATTGAATATCCTGTGGATGAAAACGGTGAGCTTGCGGGTATCATCCATTCTGAGCTCCAAGATAAGGACTTCGAACTCATTAAATCTGGAGATCCTCTGTTTCAGCTTTTTAGTGGAGAAGTTATTCGCTATGATGGTGAGCCTTTCTACCCAATATTCGTAAACGAGGGTGCCTACTATCCAAAGAAGCTTGCCTTCACCAAGACCATAATCAAAAAAGACTAATTTTCACTTCTGAAACAACATTTGAAACAACATTCTCCTTCAAAAACGAAAAAGTCTCGTAACTATTCAATTTCCTGTCCTCAAACTTGGTCACCCCCATGCATAACTCCCCACCATGCATTGAAACTCAAAAAGGGGAGAAAAAATGAAACAAGTTCAAATCGCTGCATTCATCGCCGTCTCATTCGGCTTTCCACTGGCCATCATCTCAATCGCTTTTGCCAGCTAACAATTCGGGGGTTTTGTTATGTCAAAAGCTACAAGGTGGCCCAGACTCGATATGGGCCACCATATTTCAAAAAATACCAACAAAGCAAAGTTGAACCTCATCACAGGCGCAGCTTTCGTAAACCTACTACTCGTGATGAGCCTTTATCTCACGAACGGATTCACTGAGCTTGCAGGCTTTGCTTTTATTGTTTCGATTTCGACGATTCTGATTGTGATTGCGAGGAGGGGGCTTTGTTTTAGGAGGGTGGTCGCATGAAGGTTGTTGGTTTTTTTTACAGGGGTGTAATTAATCCTCCGAGGCAAATAGAGACAAAAGTCATATGTTAAAATTAAAATGAAAAAATAGGAGATTAAACTTGAATTTTGATGCAATCGTAATCGGTGGGGGGCCTGCAGGCACAAGTGCAGCAACTTTACTAAAAAAAAATGGATTGAGAACTCTTTTATTGGAAAAAGAAGTATCAACTCCATATAAAGTTGGAGAGTCATTACTTCCCTCAGCTTTAGCATTTTTTGATATTTTAGGAGTTCGAGAGAAAGTTGAAAGTCATGGGTTTACCAAGAAGAATGGTGCATTTCTGAGATGGGGAAGAGACCCTGAGCCATGGAGTATAAACTTTGGCGAGTTAAGTGGAAATGAAACTTATAGCTACCAAGTCGTTCGTTCTGAATTTGATGAACTTTTATTGTCTCATGCAGAATCTGTAGGAGTTGAAGTCATACGGGGCGCTATGGTTAATGATGTTTCTTTTAGCGACAAAGGCATTAAAGCAATTACTTATGTGCAATCAGGAAGAGAGTATTCGGTAGAGGTGAATTATTTAATCGATGCAACGGGGCAAAGAGGTTTATTATCTAATAGATATTTAAACTCCAGAGTACAAAATGAATCATTTCAAAATATTGCGATCTGGTCTTATTGGGAGGAGTATGAACCACTGCCAGGAGATGCTTCTGGAAATATAATAACAGCGGCATTTCGGGACGGATGGATCTGGGGAATACCTCTCCATGATGGGAGGTTGAGTGTTGGTGTTGTTCAGCATAAAGACCTATTTATGGAAAAGAGGACAAGGTCATCCATTGAAGAAATTTATGAAACTGCAATAAGTTGTTGTAAGGTCGTTTCGAGTCGTCTCGTAAATGCTCGTCAATGCGATCGGATTAGAACTGCAAAAGATTATTCTTATAAATCCAATGTTCTGGCAAGAGATAACTATTTTCTTGCTGGTGATGCTGCTTGTTTTCTAGATCCCGTTTTGTCCTCTGGTGTTCACCTCGCGATGCTGTCTGGAACCTTAGCCGCATGCTCGATAACAGGAATCTTGAATAATGTTGTATCCGCCAAAGAGGCCATTGATTTTTATTCTAGTACTTATTCAAGTGCATATCTAAGATTTATGCATTTTTTAAGTGCGTTCTACAATCAAAACGATGATCAGAATTCATACTTTTGGAAAGCTCAGAGTATAGCTTCTAGTGATTCAATTAACCAGGATTTAAAGTCCGCATTTTTGAATCTCGTAACCGGTGTTAAAGATCTCGATGAAGTAGAGCTTCACTCTCGAATTAATAAGTTTATGAAAAATAAAGTAAATGAAAACTTAAATTGGAGAAAACAGAAAAAAAGCCTTAAAAATTTTTCGAATGCTTTGGAAAGAAAAAGACTTAAAGAAAACGAAGACATTTTTAATCTAATTGAAGGCTTTGATCCTAGTAAAATCAAAGATGAGCGACTTGGTATTTCTATGAAATTCCTGGATGGTAAACTTTCACTTTTCAAAGGTTTTGCATAATTATTATTTGGAGGAAATATTAGCAACACGGGACACTGGTATGCATTCATAGCCTTTTTTAGCTGGGGGATCTTACCTTTATATTGGAAAAGTATTGATTTTCTAGAAGCAGATGTAATTCTTGCTTATCGTATAATTTTGTCTGCCATATCGATGTGCCTTTTTTATTTGTTGATTAAAAAAGGCAGAATGATTTTCGATATCCATCAAGTGTTAAAACATTTCCTTCCCTCTTTCTTTCTAGCGTCGAATTGGTTGATTTTTATTTATGCTGTGAATGAAGGACATCTTTTGGAGGTTGGATTAGGGTATTATCTCGCTCCAATCCTCAGTTGTGGAGTTGGGTTATTCCTATTTCATGAAAAAGTTAATTTGTTTAAGGGTCTTGCTATCTTTCTCGCGTGTGTAGGTGTTTTTTACTACTCTTTTTCTATTGGTAGATTTCCAACCCTAGCAGTTTCTCTCGCTGTGACTTTTGTCCTTTATGGTGCTTCAAAAAAAATGGTAAAAACAAACCCTACAGAATCTTTGCTCTATGAATCTCTTGCGCTATTCCCCATTGCTCTTGCTTATGCTTTCCTTAAAGAGAAAAATATCAGTATGGTTGAATTGACATGGTCACAGGAAACCTTAGTTGCGATATCTGGTATTGTTACAGTTGTTCCTTTGATTTGGTTTTCTAGGGCGGCAAAACTATTGGAGTTCAATGTTCTTGGCTTTTTTCAATATATTGGGCCGACTACAAATTTTTTCTTAGCTTTATTTGTATTTAAAGAGAATTGCTCATCTGAGAAAATGGTAACTTTCATATTTGTTTGGTCGGCAGTTCTTATTTTTATTTTTAGTCACAAACTTTCTTTTAGACTCGATGAATGGCGTAGTAACTTTCTCGAAAAAGTGAGCTGACGATGAAAGAATCTGACATTCTAGTAAAGAAAATTTATGGTTACTATATTACACAATGTATAGGAGTGGCGGCTGAACTGGGTTTAGCTGATATACTTGGAGATAAAACACTTTCCGTTAAAGAGCTTGCTTCTGAAAGTATTGTAAATGAGGATGCGCTATATAGGATGCTAAGGTTGCTTTGTTCTGAGGATATTTTTGTCGAGGTGAAGGATAGGCATTTTTCAAATTCAAATATTTCGAAATATCTCAAGAAAGATCATGAAACAAGTTTAAATGGTCTTGCAAGGCTTCATTGTGACAAGCTTTGGTGGAACTCTTGGGGAGAACTTAGATTTTCGATTAAAGAGAACAAGCCTTCAACAGATTTTGTATTCAAGAAAGGTGCATTTCAGGTTATGAAGGAAAACAAGGAGATAAATGATATTTTTAATTTTGCAATGACAAACTTATCTTCTCGTGATGCTCGCGCAGTAACAAAGGTGTTTGATTTTACGAAGTTTAAAAATGTAATTGATATTGGAGGTGGAGAAGGAGCTTTAATAAATGGAATTAAGAACCAACTAAGTGGGTTTAAGATAGACTTTGCTCTATTTGATCAAGGGCATGTCATAAAAAAAGTAACATTAACTGATATTAATCTTGAGTTTGGCGACTTCTTTCAATCAGTACCTAAAGGTTATGACTGCTATATATTGAGACATATCTTGCATGACTGGAGTGATGAACGTTGTGAAACAATTCTAAAAAATTGCGTAGAGGGAATGAAGCCAAACTCTACTTTATTGGTGATAGAACTCCTTTTAGAGAAAGGGAAGGAGTCGAGCATTGCGAAGTACCGTGATATGAATATGTTGGTATCAATGCATGGAGGGAAGGAAAGATATATTAGCGAATATGAAAAATTGTTTTTGAGTGCAGGAGTAAAGTTAGTTGAAGTAATACCGCTCCCTGGTCAAATGAACATTCTTGTTGGAAAACGTTTATGAGATTAATTATTTATACTTTCCTTATTTTTTCTTGCTTCATTAACAGGCTCAACTCCGCAACAATTGGCTATGGATATTCTTATGTGATGACTGATAGACAAGAGTTTGTATATATGGGTTTCCTAATGGGGCTAAAGCAACATTTAAATCGCCCCTTGGGGGAGAACTCTCTATTTTTAAAAAAGTCTACCGCTAAGAATATGATGAAACCATTTCATATCGCTATGGAACTTCAAAAAAATGCCGATCCTTTCATCGTTGGGTTCGCAACTAGTCACGAGGCCTTAATGGCAGCGAAAGCCATTAAGGGAAAGAAGAAGATCTTTATTTCAGCAGTTGCTAAAAGTTCAGAGCTTTCTAAATTTGGAGAAAATGTCTTTAGCATTAATAGTTCAAATGAAGATACAACTCTTGTCGCATTGAATTTAGTTAAAAAGAAACTAAATCTAAATAATGGAATAATGATTACTAATCCACACAATGCTTTCAGTAGTAACTTGGATTCACTATACCGAAAGGAGCTAAAAGCACTTGAAGGATTAAATGTTCAGACACTGTTTACAGATCAAATGGGTAATGTCGATATCAAACAACTTAAATATATTGTGGAGCAAGGGGCTCAGTTTATTATTGTTAACACTTATATCAGGAGAAGTTTTGGTATTTTAGAGGGATTGAGAAAAATCAATAAAAATTTGCCATTAATTACAAATAGTTCATGGGTTATTGATGACATAGAGGAGGTGAAAAGACTTGTAACAGATAAATCACTCGATATTTATAGCTTTGAAGTTATTGATAGAACAACCAAAGAGTACTCACATCTAAGCAAGTTGGCTAAGTCTGAATATGGAACAACTCCTGTTCCTCACATGGTATATGGCTATGATTTAGGTGTCGTTGTTGCAGACTTAATTAACCGAACAAAAGGAAAACTTAGCTATGAAAATATCTTAATGGAAATTAAAAAAAATAGCTGTTTTAAAATGACAAGCTCTGGAGGCTTGTGTCTGCCAAAAGAGGGAGGAAATGCAATTCGTGAGGTTTTTATCGTAAAATTCTCTAAGGGGAAAGGCTTCATTAAGGTCTCTGAATGAAATCTAGAAGCATTCTGAAAAAGATTCTTGTTTTACAGTATTCTACAATGTTTGTAATTGCAACAATCGCCTTTCTTTTAAACTTGTTCGCATTAACAAAAAGATCTGAGGGGCAAATCAAAACAGTTCTTTTAGAATTAAAGGAGTCAATCTCTGTTAAGAAAGAAGAACTTCAGTCGTATGATTTACTTGGGTTGAACGATGCGATTTTGATGACAATTAAAGAGATCGAGCTTCAGGGGAATAGTAGCCCTTTAATGGTTTTGTCTAAAGAGGAGATAAAGCAAGGGGAACATGTTGTGCTTGAATTAAGTCAAAATAAAGTTATTGCGACTGATTTATCTAACCTGGAGTTCTCTGTTTGGGGATATTTAACCAATGAATTAACTGTAATTATTTTCGCAACAACCTTAGTGTTTTTTATTATTAGTGCTTTTACTTACAGAATCTTAAAGAAAGACATACTGAATCCAATAAAAGAAGCTATAAAACTGATGCATGTTGCACAGTTCTCTGGACTGGATAAAGTTACTGCTCATGGAGAGATTCGTTTTCTTCTTGATAATATTAAAAATTATCACCGCTCAGCCTTGGCAAAAGAAAGTGAGAAGCAAATGTTCGACATGGCAAAGAAGGTTGCCCATGATATTCGTTCACCTGCTGCAGTTCTCGATATTGCTGTAGCTGAAACGAGTGGTATAGACCCTGCCCAAAAAAGAGTTTTGAGAGAGTCTGTTTTACGAATACAAGATATTGCAAATAATTTACTAGAGAATAATCGTAAGTTCGAAAGCAACAACATCAATGAAGCAATTCTTGTTCTGCCACTAATTAACAAAATTATTAGTGAAAAACGGTTACAGTTTAGAAGTAATTCAAACGTGAATATTCATGTTCTTGTTAAGAAGAACTCATACTTTGCTCATGCAGAGATAAATCCCAATGAGCTTAAGCGTGTCATATCTAACATTGTTAACAATTCTGTTGAAGCCATAGGAAAAGATTTAGGAGAAGTCTGTATCTGTCTTGAACAGACTGAGAAACAAGTTAAAGTTCAAGTGATTGACAATGGTCCAGGAATTCATCGTTCAGTTGTAGAGGCTGTAAATCACAAAAAACCCATTAGTTATGGAAAGTCAAATGGAAATGGACTTGGCCTATTATCCGCCAAATCGTTTGTTGAGCATATGGGTGGAAGTTTTAATTTAAACTTAAATTCAGAGGGAGGAACGACAGTTGAAATGGTATTCCTTAGAGGTAGACCTCCATTGGGTTATGTCTCGTCTTTAAAAATTGCTCAAGATTATTGCCTTGTCTTTTTGGATGATGAAAAATCGATTCATGAGATGTGGAAAGAAAAGTTTAAAAATATAAAAAACAAAAAAATTCACATATATAGCTCTTCTGAGCTTAGGTCCTTCGTAAAGGATTATAAAGGAAAGTTCATATTATTTAGCGATTTTGATTTAAATTCCGAATGTAATGAGTCTGGCCTTGATTTAATCTCAGAATTAGAATTAGAGAATGATTCAATTTTAGTAACGTCATACTATGATGATCCCGAGATTCGTGAGCGATCGAGGAATGCAGGAGTTTCTATTGTTCCTAAAGCACTTGCTTTGCATCTGCCAATTGAAACACAAAATGACCTTAAAACTGTTGTTCATATTGACGATGATCTACTGGTCAGAAACATATGGAAGGCAGGACTAGAAAAGAAAGGTATTAAATATGTCTCCTTTGACTCACCAAATGAGTTATTAGGTAGTTTACAGAGTTTGTCAAAGGATTGGAGTTTTTATATCGATTATGACTTGTCTAGTGAGATAAGTGGTGTGGAGTTGTCAGAGGTTCTTTTTAGCAAAGGTTTTAAGAATCTTTATCTCTCAACCGGCTTTGAAGCCTCGGAGTTTCATAATGTTTCTTATCTTAAGGGGGTTGTTGGAAAAGAATTACCTGTGCACTAACGACTTAGATAATTGAAACTCGTGATGAGCCTTTATCTCACGAACGGATTCACTGAGCTTGCAGGCTTTGCTTTTATTGTTTCGATTTCGACGATTCTGATTGTGATTGCGAGGAGGGGATTGTGTTTTAAGGGATGTTTTCTTTCGTGTTAAGATTAGAGTTATGAAGATATTAAATATCCTAGAAACAACTTTAGAGGCTGAAGGGGAAACCTACTTCTTTAGAAAGGGCAAAAGAGAAGATATTCCAAAAGCTACGGAATGCATAAATCTTGCATACGATATGTGGCTCGAAGATGGCTTCAAGCAAAGAGATAAGACAGAGGATGAAGTCTCAAAATATTTTCAGAAAGATGGATACATTTTAGAGAACAAGGACCATGAAATCATTTCTGTTGGATGCGTCAGTAAAGTGTATCCCATTTTTGAAGACAAAAAGATTACTCTTCAATGTTCTCACCAATGTTACTCGGCTGGCCTTAACGAACTTGGAGAAAAACTATCTCTGCAAAGTGATACCTCAGGACTTTTCTTTTATGGGCTTGCGGTCTTACCAAAGTATGCGAAAAAAGGAATTGGAGAAGTTTTTTTGCGAAAAGGTTTCGATGTTGCTAGAGAAATGAAAGTTTCTTTTTGTTATCTTGAAACTGGTCTTGAGACTTGGTTGGTGGATTGGTATCGACGCTTTGGGTTTGAAGTAGTTGGGAGCGAGAGAGTTGAGGGGATTGGGAAGAGTACGGTTGTGATGGTTCAGAAATTTGAAAATTAACCTACTGATAGAGAGTTACATATGGAAAGCATAATTAGTATTTACAGAATTAAAAACAGTGGAAAGAAGCATGTTGAGGATTTAGTCCAAACTCTAACAGAAAGGTTTGAGGATTCTTTAGAAACATTGGATGAAGCTGGAGTAAAAATTGAAAGCATTTTCATAAAAAATGATCGATTATATACCTACAAACTTGTTAGAAATATAGAAGAGATGAGGAAAATTCAAAAGAGCTCAAATAAAGCAATTCATTCAATCATTAGGCCAATTGTTCAAGAATATCTAGAGTTTGAAGAAGAGATAATTGCAGAAATAAACTTTATTGTTTCTTCTTTATAACCCCAGGATAATACTTCTCAAAGAAAACAGAAGTCTCTTTAGGATCAGCTCTTAAGAATGTCTTTATATGTGGAATCAAAAGAAGTCCTGGAACAAGTAACAGAACCCCTGTGCCCATCATTTGTAAGGTGACTTTGGTATTATAAGATTCAATTATCAATCCAGCCAAAGCAATTCCAATAGGTTTTATACCTCTTGTAAAAAACTGCAAACTCGAAAAAATTCTAGAACGATAATGATCTGGAATTGATAGTGCCATTTGAGTTTTTATAGGAATATTTGTAATCGAGCATCCAATACCGAAGATTAATAAGAGAAATGGTAAAATATAAGAGTTCGATATCAAGGAAAAGAGAATAAATGATGATGAGATAAGGAGTGTACCAAGTATTAATACTCCGTCAGCTTTAATTTTACGACAAAGGTATCCAATAAATAACCCGCCCAGAATTGCACCGATTCCTTGGCCAGCCTGTGTAAGCCCATATACCCAAGAATCATGATTAAGGTCAGACTTTATTAAAACAGGGAGAACTATAACGAGTGGCGAGATAGAAAAATTAATAAACATCGCAACTAAACTTAACCCAAATAGAGTCGGAAGTTTAAAGAGAACTCTCAGTCCATCAATAATTTCTTCTGCGAATGAGGAAATTTTAAAACTTTTCAAGACAGGCTTCTTAGACGCACTAGAGGTTGTCTTGACTTTCATAAAAGCAGCTAAGAGAGATGCAATAAAAAATGTTGATGCATCTAAAATAAAAGCCTCTCCGACACCAAGAAAGGCAACAATTAAACCCCCTGTAGCGCTTCCAATGATTGCTCCTAGGGAAGTGATAATTTGAGAGTGTCTCATTGCGTGAAAAAGATGTTTATCTGCAACTAATTGAGGAACAATGCTATTTTCAATACTAAGGAATAAAGCTGAGCCAATGCCATACAAAATAAAGATAATTATCACCAGCGGTAGATAGAAGATGTCCATAAAGACCATTATGCTAATAATAACAATGAGTGATCCTCTCCATATGTCACTAATAATGGCAATCCCTTTACGTGAAAACCGATCACCTAATGGTCCAAGAATGGGTAAGAGAGCGTAATTGAAAAATGACAAAGGTGCAATAATAGAAGACATAACTGTCGCGGAACCTGTTTTCTCTAAAATCCACCAGGCAATAGCAATTGTGTTTATGGAATCGCCGGCTCCTGAAATGAACTGACCAATTCTAAAAAGCCAGAAGCTTTTTCCAAGGGTTTTGATTTGGTTTAGCATAACTAAGGCCTTTTTAAGATTCCCAGGGAGGGGTTTTGCCAATGACCTTCTTTATAAATGGAGAATCTTTTAACTCCTTATCGATATGTCCTGTCGATAGTATTATGTGATGGTACCCTTTTCGAAAAAGCTGCTCCGCGATCTCAAGGCCTCTCGTATCATCACCAAGTTCCTGGTCGATATAGAAGATACTATCAAAAGGAATAGTCGAAAGTTTTGGTTCAAGCTCTTGAAAACGGGAGAAGCTTAAGAGATTGATGCTTTGTTTTTTTGCTTGAGCTTTCCATGTTAGTATGACTAGAGGATCATCATCTAAGTGGACTATAAGCTTATTTTTATGATTACTCAGGGGAACACTTTTCACGGAAACATCCATAATCATATTTTTGGGAATCATCTTCAATCCCATTTCTATACACTTTTTTTGAATTTCTTCGTCTTCAAAGTGGGATGTTACTAGGACTGATTTCTTTGCAACTTGAAACTTCTGAATAAGGTCAAGTCCTGATTCATTAAATCCATTTAATTCGAAATCTGAAAGGAGAAGGAAATTGTCAGATGTCAAGCTTAAGACTTTTTCAAGTTCTTCGGGGGTGGAAATATGTACTTTTTTATTTGAAATTGACTTAAGTTTTTCAGCCCAAACTTTATGAATCGTATTCTCGTCATCGAGAATAATGACTTGAGTATCATTGTCTAACTTTAGAGACGAAATAAACCACTTGGGTGGAAGTGCTAAAGGCAATTGTATTCTTATAGAAGTGCCCCATTTTGGGCTTGAGTTGATAGTTAGCTTACCAGAAATAGAGTTAATGTATTGGCTTGCTGAAGATAAGCCGATACCATTTCCCATAGGTTTACCATAAGTTATTTCTTTACCCTCTTTGATTTTTGTTAAAACATCATATGGTATGCCATGACCATTATCTTGAACCTCAATAACTGCCCAAGGGGATTCTGAGTATGCTTTAATTTCAATTTGTCCGTCTTTTCCGGAGATAGCTTCTGCTGAATTGTTTATAATGTTAGAGAGGACTCTTTTAAATTCGATTGGATCTAGTTTTGCAAACAGATTGTAAGAATCTTTTTCTTGGTGCAATGAAATCGTTAGGTTTAGAAAGTTTCGAAATTGAATTCTTTTTTCTGTTAACAAGCTTTCAATAAGAGGTTTTAAAGCGACGGTTCCGTTTGTTTGGGGATGAGGCCTTTCATTTTCCAAAAGGTTGTTTGCGATATCTTGTATTCTTGTTGTTGCTTCGATTATGAGAGTTTTTTTATCTGATGTAATGCCTTCCAAATCTTTTGATACCATCTCTAGTGCCGATACTGGAGAGCGAATGTCATGAGCTACACGTTTCGCTATTGTAGTTAAAGCTTTATCTTCAGTTATTTTGATGAGGTCCTTTTTGTAATGGTCAATTCTTTTTATTGCAGAGTCAAAACCATTGAATATCGAACTAACTTCAGAGTAAGAGGTATGATCTTTAAGCTTATATAAGTCGATGACTTCAATATCTGATTTTTCAAGGGTCTCAGCAAGATAAGTAATTGATTTTGAGACGTTCTTTCCGATCATCCTTATGAGCAGGACTTGAACAATGGATAATATAATTAGCGAAAGAAATAATAAACTGATTATTTTTAATATAGCACTTTGGAAGAAACTTAGAGAGTAGGCAATTTCTATTCTCGCTGCAATGTTCTCTTTGTTTTCATCGAAGAAGATTTTAGATGAAATTCTGAATATATTGTCTGTGTCACCTGTTTTTGAGAAATTGCATATTATAGTACCATCCTCTCTTAGGATGTTTACTAAAAGAATGTCGCTATCTTGAAAAACGGCTTTGCATTTTCTGTAAACTTCGCTGTCCCTCCCAATTAACACATCATTTAAAACACTTTCTTGAAAAAGGTTGTGAAAGTTTTGAAGTTGAGATCTGAAATGAGATTGAATCTGATTGTTGAGTATTAAATAACAAAGTAATGAAAAAAGAATGAATACCAAAATGTTCACAAGGTAAGTTGGAATTAGGAATGCTTGCCGGATACTAAGCTTTTTAATTTTCAACTTCCTTTTTAGTAGACCACAATATTTTCCATAATTCACTTTCATATCGAAAATTCGTTTCAGGAATTGTTATTGCTTTTCTATGTATAACAGGAACGTTTATTCGATAAAGAGGGATAATAAACCATTGATCTTCAAATTCTCTAAACGCTGAGGAGTAAAGGTTAAGTCTCATTGACTGATCAGTGGTAAATCGAATGTCGTTGATCTTTTCAAAAAAATGATTGTTAGGAAAAACTCCATATCTTAGTGGCGATGTTGGTTTTATAATGTCAATAAAGCCATCAGGGTCGGGGAAGTTCCCAAAGTATCGACCACCTATAATATCATAGTTGTTATTAGCCATATGCTTTACTAGTGTGTTTGGGGTCGCTTTTATCAAATTGATTTCAGCCCCAAGTTTATGAAAAATTTCTGTGATAGAATCAAAGAAAGAGTCAGTGAAAACGCTCTTCATCAATACGATGTTGATTTTCTTATGGCTGAGGGATCGACCCCACCTCTTTTTTACCTCATTAATTGATGTGACGTACTTTTCTCTTTTATAGTATTTTAATGGCATCACTCCTTTTGGAAGAAAAGTGGGGGAGATTTCGTGCAGAAACGACTTATTGCTAGAGAATCTTGCTTCTTGCATTATTAAGGAGGCAATATCTTTGCGAATTTCTTTTTTCAAGAACAGTTTTGAGGTGGCGTTGAAGTACATGTGAGCGATCGCTAAAGAGCGAGATTTTGTGATCAAGGTGTTTTTGGGGAGGGAGAGATTTTCCAATTCAGACAAAGGTAGTCCGAGAGCAATATCTAACAGACCTTTTTTGAATAGTTGAAATGCTTTTCTTGTTGTTTCAATAGACCTAACTGATATTGAATTCAGTTCTGGCAAGTTGCCTTTATAAAGTTCATTTTTATTGAATTCCCACCGCTTTGATTTTGAGTTGAAGTTGTTTGTCATTGGTCCTGAGAAACGATGATCTTCCTTTGATAAAATAGCAAAACCAGGCATAGATAGAACATGTAAAAAAGGGGGGTATGGTTTGATTAGTTTAATACTTAATTTTGTAGGAGAAAGAACTTGAATAGATTTGTGAATTTTACCCTTTTTAATGGTTTTATCTTCTGCAAGTAATGGTTTTAGATAACCAGCGACCATAGAGTTATGCCAGAAGTGTCTAGAAATACTGATTGCGACATCTTTAGCTGTCACTCTTTTTTTTAGATGATGAAAGAAGGCATCTTTTACGATTTCGAACTCGTAGACTGAGCCATTTTCTTTAATCTTCCATTTCTTCGCGAGATCTCCAACAATTGTACCTTTTTCAGAGATTCGAACAAGTGTTTGGCTGGTGCATTGAAGTAGTAAAAAGTGTTCCATAAAGGCAAGTTTTGTGGGATCTAACGTTTTTGGTAGATGGGTGATTCCAACTTCAAGCATAGAGTTTTCTTTTCTGAGGTTAACTTTTTCAAGTGCCTGAAGAGAAGTGAAACCAAAAAGTACAAACATAATGATAAAATTATAGAAGCTCATTATAATATCTTTTTTCCTAGAGGATTCTTATTATTATATGTGGTTATTAGGATATCTCTATCCAGATAAACCTTAGTAGCTTTATACTTAGAAGAGGATAAATAGCTTAATGCTTTAGAAGGAATCAATGACAGGAGTTGAATTACCCCATGAGATCTAAGTTTTGCAAGTCTTTCAACTCGAGATGTGTTGCAAGTGAAAAAAGTATCTTTCTTAAAGTTTTCTGGAAATATAAGTGACAAATTGCTTATGTCTGAAACTTCTTTCTTAGTTTTGAAATCTGGTGTTTCAAATTGATAAACTTTTTTATCTCTTAAAAAACGAAAAAAAATAGGGAATATCTCCTCGAGACAGTTGTTCAACCTCAAAAGGCATAAATGTTGAAAAGTTATTGTTAAGAACTGCATCTCTATAGCTCTTTGTTTCTCGAATAATTACCCTAATTGGACAATTCTCAATATCTTGAAGGCTGTTTAAAGTTTGGTATATCTGCAATTCATAATCATTTAAAGTTTCAATACTTGATACGTAACCATGAGTCATTGCACATACAGCCTCAGTAGTGAAATCTAAGTCTGAAATTTCGTTGAGGCACTGAAGCCCGAAATTATTAAAGGTTTTTTGGGAGTCGGGGATCAAGCGTGTTTGAGACGGTAAGATGTAATCATTGAAAATCGATTCTATATCGAGAGGAAAAACTACTAATGAATCTTTTGAGTTTGAAATAATAATATTTTCAAGGTGAAGGTCTCCAATTCCGAACCACGACAACAAAGCAACGATAGCGCCGAGGGATTCGTATTGGCTTAAAGGAACATCAGTAGAAAAAGTAGATTCGAGAGGTAAATATGTTAATGACCCTGAATAGATTTCATCCCCTGAGAAGGTGACTTCCAAATCTGGGATAGATTGAAATGGAGAGGTTTTATTAGAATTTTTAAATATTTCGTTTATGTAGATTCGAAGTGGGCTTTTACCAGAAAGAAAAAGATATTCCCAGAAAACTGATCTCGGCTTTAAAATTTGATCAGGTCCTTGTCTAGTTACTTGGCGACCGAAGTTGTGACGGTCGCCAAAAGTTTTTTGCAAATTGTTAGGCAGCTTAGATTGTATCAACTCCAACAACCTCTTCTTTTTCAACTTCTTCAATTTCTACAATTGTTACGTTCATGATACATTCTCCTTGATGTGATTATTTGGACTAATAAAAGCCAAGTGATGTCATTTTATGTAAAGCAAGATGATAGTCAAGGTAAATATAATTAATTGAAATTTTTAGTGTTTTGTTAATGAAACGATAGTGTTTTAGAACTGAAACGGGGATAGGAAAACAACACGTTATGAAAGCGTATTTAAACAATTTTTCTCTTCAAGTAATAATATCCACGCTACCAAATAGTATTATCGTAGTGTTCATCCCTCTCTTCCTTGAACACTTAGGCATTCAAGGGGTTTATCTTGGGTTAGCCTTTACGAGTGTTAGATTATTGTCAATTCTAGGGGGGCTCTCAACTCCATACTTCTTAAGGCGATTTCCTCCAAGTTCGGTTTCATTTGGAGCAGAAGTCCTTAATTTTGGACTCATTGTTGTTGCGATTCTGGCAC
Organism: Bacteriovoracaceae bacterium; assembly: GCA_049599895.1. Classification (GTDB taxonomy): domain Bacteria; phylum Bdellovibrionota; class Bacteriovoracia; order Bacteriovoracales; family Bacteriovoracaceae; genus JBMYPC01. The sequence continues at coordinate 23,609 of JBMYPC010000014.1, forward strand.
TTCATAATACTTTCGGTGCTCTTTTTTTTATTGCAATAATATTAAAGGGATCTTCAATAGGGTTAATTAATACTACTAGGTTCTATTGGCTGAAGAATCTCGAAGATAAAACCTTATCTAAAAGAATTTTCATTGCAGTGAACTCAATCTATCAGTCTACATATGGCCTTGCTGGAGTTCTTTATCTTTATCTAAGTGAATGCGAAAATATTCTTTATTATCTCTTGTATATCGATGCTTTTTCGTCACTTTTAGGAGCTTTTCTATTTTATTCCTTAAGATCATTTAACGTAAGAGAACAAGAAGTTAACTCTAGCGTTTCAAAGTTTTTTGAAATTTTTCGATTTCCATTTGCCTACCTTACTTTAATGGATTTTACCTTTGCCCTGGCAATGGGAGGGATTAATGTGTTGTTAGTGAAATATGGGAGCGTTTATCTTGAAAACTTTGGAGGGTATGGAGGAGCCCTCTTAATTTATGGGATATTTTATTTTCTTGGAGGTGTTTTTATTAATAAAAATAAAAATGATCAATTCTATGACCGGTTATTCAGGTCCCCATATATATCTTTAGGACTATTGTTAGGGTTTTCTCTTCTTGCAATTGGTAGTGATAGAGTCTTCTTTTCTATTTTGGGGTTAGTATTAATCTTTTTTTTAGGGCCAGTTTATTCTCTTGTAATTCAATCGAAATGGTTGGACTTGAGCCCAGGGGCGGAGGCTTCCCAATATTTTGCTTCGAGGACATTTTTAGTTCAAGTTGTAATGGCTGTTGGTGAATCTTTGTATGCTGCTTTAAGCAAAGACATATATATAAGAATTTTACTTGTTGTGATTTTCTTTCTTTTGAATGTTTTTGTTTCAAAGAAAATAGCATCAACAGAAAGGTCTTAATCATTCTTGTTATTAGAATTAGAAGAGGACGTTTGTTGAATTTGAGTCAAACTTCTATCAAATCAATATTCTATAAGTCATCGATCCTGCTTTCCCAAATTTCATATAGATATCTCCCAACCCTTTACCTTGGAGAACCCAAGACAATTTGACCTCATTCGAGTTGGCATCAATAACATTAAACATATTGTTAGAAATGATATAGTTTTGAGTTCTGCCTTCGAGATGAGGAATTTCTCTTTTTTGAGGAGAGTTCACAATTTTTAAAGTCTCACTTTCGAATACAACAAAAGGTTGGTTTCCGACTTTGTTTTTTAGAGAGACCTGGGATCCATAAGTCGGTAGAGCTCCCTTATTTTCTACAATGATATCTAATCTATGTAAGTCCTCATTTATAGCTTCAACCTTTGTCTCTTTTATATTTAAGATTGGTAATGACAGGGCCAGCTCTATTGTGGAATTTGCATTTTTCTCAACTACTTCTTCTAAGAATTCAGTGGGAGGATTTGTAAAGATTTTTAAAAACCTCCAGCCTCCGATTTCTACTTCACCAAACTGTGGATGATTAAATTTTGTCCATTCCTTAAAGTATTTTTTGATGATTGACTTCTGATCTAGGAATTTCCATATAGCTTGTTGATCACTCTCGCTATATCCATGGAATGCATCCTTTAAGTAATCTTTCTTTTCTAGACCAACGACATCCTTTATATTCCATAATTCTGTGCAAAAGGTAAATATTCCTCTATCGCTATAGGCCCACTCTAGAAATGATCCAGTCATTTTGATATTTGGGTGATATTTGAAATCATGATTAATGCTTACACAGTCATAGTTGGTGATCTGTTTTGAGATATCTCCCAGTTTTTTGTAAACGAATAAGTCATGTGGGTCCATCTCTGAGTCAGGTAAGTTCGCAAAGGGCCTGAGGGTGACTCCTGAGAAAGTGTGAAAGGATTGGAGTGTAAAGATATTTTTGCGTTCAACAATTGCTTCAACAACAGTTCTTGTTTCAATTTGATCTAATGGGAACATTCCTGCTCCTGCTGTTTGAGCATCTCCACGCCAATCAGCTGGAAAGTTTCGATTGAAGTCTAGGCCATGCTGATTACCCTCAGTTATCTTGTGGCCATCATAATTTTCTACTAAACCTTCATTAAGAAGGTTGTAGTAATCTTGATCGTCCTCAAAATCATTTAAACCTCTGGGCACCATAAGGTTCGGGTTTTGAGTGCTGATCTTCCATCTTCCGTTTGGATCCTTAATCCTCATGGTTAAGGCTTCATTGTCTCCATCTAAATCTTTTTCATGAAATCCACTAGGAAAAGGGACGTCAGGGTAGCCTTTTGGAGATGAACGGATGTACCTTCCAGATTTTAAAACATGCTCCGTCCCGTCTGGAGAGATTCGAGGAAGTATATAGACTGTATAGTTTGATAAAATAAAGTCGACCTTTTTAGAGCTATTGGGATTTTCGAGTAGCAGGTGTGCTGTATGTACTGCTGCTTGTGTCGTTGCAAGTTCCATTGCATGGGTACCTCCATCAATCCATAGGGCGGGTCTCTCATTATGTGGCTTTTTAGACTTATCGTAGATGGTGAGAAGAAATATCTCTCTCCCTTCTTCTGTTTTTGCTAGAGTTTCAAGGTCGCACTTTTCAGAATATTTTTCATGTAAGTAAGATAGAAGGCTTTTGAGCTCAGAAAAGTTTAAATACTTATTTGGACAATACATAAAAGAAAAGACTCCTGAAAAAGGCGACAATTGATTTTAAGTTGCTGGCACATGAGACTATCGGTTCTTTGCAATTGGACTTTATTTAACTGCAAGAATAGTTGTTACAAGCAATCTTGAGGAACTAAGTGGCCGAAATTAAAGAGGTCATCTCTCAAATGGTTTAGATAAGCAATTTCAACAATATAAAGAAATACCCAACCCTGCCGATAAGATAAACACAAGAAATATTAAGGACCATAGATGAAAGTACTTACTCTTATATTTGGATTGTTTTTATCACTTAGCACTCAGGCTCAGAATGATCTCGCATACAACTCTGACCCATCTCAAGTTCATGTTGGAGGCAACTGTCCTGAGTGCTTGCGCCAAAGACAAGAGAACCAAACCCCAGACCAAGGAAATCAACTAGGAAGTCTTTTGGCTGCTGTTTCAGATATTGGTGACAATGCGGGGGTTGCACCTAAAAGAGATCCTGCCCAGGTTGATGCTGGAAGCAACTCTTCAATTTGCATTCAATTTGAAGCTGATAATCCTGAGAAGTTTCTTGAAAAGGTTAAGGAGACGGGACTACCTATTGAGGAGGCTTATTTTGAGATTGGTTGCCAATACAGCAACTATGCGTTGAACTATGAACTCATTCGCCTTGCGATTATGGAAATTAATCACATGTTTGATTCTCTCGTCGCTCTCTTAAAAGAATTTAGAAGAGAATTGAATAATGACAGAAGCGTAGATACCCCAAAAGAAAAAGAAATTAGAACCATTTTATCTTGCGCTCTTACTCAAGTAATGAGAGCTAACGGAAGCATTATGCAAGAACTGGATGAAACCATTAGGCTCCAAAAAAGAATCTTAAGTGATCCAGATTACTATGATGAAGATGGAGCAGGGGCAAAAGCCCTTGATAGAATGGAAAAGCTCAAGAGAGTCTTTCACAAGCATACAAGCACTTACCCTGTAACTGAACCAGCAAGCTGTCCAAAGCATTTTGCTGGAGCAAACTAGGCTTTATTAAGACCACATTTTATCTCTGCCAAGCTAATGGGGCACGTACCTATTTTCTTAGGTATGGGAATGGACAAAAGAGCATGTCACTTTTATTTTACTTTTATTAAGACCCGATAACTTTTCGCGCGGAGGTTCGGTTAATACTGACCTACGAGGTTAATTCCATATTGCCTCGAGGTTTGTGTATGAAAGTCATCATATGCACGTTCAAAAGTAAAAAGGGATATAGTAAAGAACCTAGTGTTAAGCTTTGCCAGAGTTCCAAGCAGAAATTCATCTTCAAAGAAAATATCAATCATAAAGAAGTCATTAAACTCTAATCCGACTCCACCCTTAATTGTGCGTGAAACATCATAGTTCCCAACATATAAGGGAGAATATGAGAGGTACGCATCAAGCTTTTTAATGTCAAGGCCAAAGTAATTGTTTAGATTTTTGGATTTTACTCCTAGATTAGTATCCCAGTAGTCAAAATCATTGGCAGAGATAGGCAATGAATTTAACTCGAAGACTAAATCAAGGTAATTCATTCGGTACTTGCTATTAAAGCTTAGTTCAACAAATGTTTTCCATGGTCTATTTTTTATTTTTGTATCAGGTTTCTTGTCTGCAAGTTGAGCTGCCGTAAATGATGAGTCTAGAACTCTTCTGCGTCCATAGATGATTCTTGGAATAAGAGTGAGCTTCTTCCCATAATTGAAAATATAAGATGAGGTCATCGTATAGTCTTGAAAAAGCATTCCTTGTAGTTCTGGAAATACAGGGTCATTAACAACCGCAATCGTACCTGCATTTGATGCAAAAGTTTGTGAAAAATTCTGGTAGCGATAACCAATTAATACTTTTGCAGAGGCATCATAGGGTTGTCCAAAACTATTATCAAGTCTCGTTTGAATCCTATCTTGGTCTTTAGAGTCGATATCATCAATTACATCTGGAACTTCTGGATGAGTGGATGCAAATATATTGAATTTGAATTGCGGAAATGAGCGTTTATGATAGCGATAGAATGGTATTACCCATTCATTAGGTCTTTCATGCCCTGAAAGACGAAACAGCCTTGACTCAATATAATTTAATTCTCTGGCATTGAGGCTCAAAGAAGCGAGTAATACAAAAAAACTCCCAATAACCTTTATCATATTGGGAGTTTATCATTATACAGATTAATTTAGTAGGTGATTATTCTTGCTCTATGTACTCTCTGACATTATCAATTATTTCTGGAGCTTTTTCTTCCATCTCTTTATCTTCTATTTCAAATGCTTCTTCAACCTCATCAGTATAAGGCTTAACATCAGCTTCAAGTTCTTCTGCATCTTTCCTGAGCATATCATTTAGCTTTTCATCGCTTGCAGTAGAGTTCACTTTCTTTTGAATATCCTCAAGGCCATCTTCTGTAATCTCTTCGATTTCTTTAGTTGCCTTTTCAGCTCTCTCTTTTAACCTTTTAGCTTCCTCTTTATCAATGTAGCTAAGTAGGGCCTTAACATCAGGCTCAGCAATTTTTTGTATTTGAGAGTTTTCGTACTCTGAAGATAATATCTTCCAAGCATCTACTATAGTTTCAATGTTTGACTCTTTACTTTCAAGAAAGTCTTTAATGGGGCTAAAGTGTTTCTCCTGCATGGCTAAATCAATCGCTGATTCAGCTTCATTTCTTAAGTCTTCATCAAAGATTCTTTTTAGCTTTTCACTTTCCTGTGGATATTTTAAAACAACATTATCTAGAAAAAGTCTAGCAAGGATTTCAAGTCTTTCTAATCTTGCATCGACATCTTTTTTATTATCCTTAAAGCCTTTTACAATCGTGTTAACACTCTTTTTCGCATCAACTTCACCTTCGATTAGAATAGAGGTTCTTTTGATACTATCTTCAAGGTTAAGAAGATCAACTTTGTCACTGACTTTAGCGATGGCAGTGGAAATGATCTCTTTGTTGTCTCGAATAATATCTTTAACAAATTGTCGGTAATTCTTTGCTTTGCTCTCAATTTTAAGTTCAAACTCATCACTCTCAACGGTGTTTTTTATAAGGTTTTCAACTTTGCTTGTAACCGCTTTCAGCTTATCAAATGAGTTCTTAAATAACTGGTATGATTTGTAGAAGTCCTTAGCAAACAAATCACCCTTTACAATAAAGAATTTCTGAATTTCATCTTCAGTATAACGTGTTCTATCTTCAACGATCTCTCGAATGAATGTAACACTTTCTTTAACGGTAACAAGTAATCTATAAGTATGGAGAACACCCCATTTGAAATTATTTTCACCAGAAGTTGAATAGGGATCAAAGCCTAGGTCTGTATAGAGAGTAATTGCCTGATCAAGTCTTGTTTTTTGTCTATTGCTTAGCTGTGGTACTTTTGACAGTGCATTTTCAATCTTTGCCAATAGTTCTCCTACCTTTCCCTGAAGCTTTGTCTTCTCAAGTTCTTTTATAAGACGACCAAACTTAATGGCTTCAAATCCACCAGCACCTGCGTAAGCGTGGGCTAATTTAATTTTGATTTCTTTTCGCTCTAGATATTTTTCAATGGCCGACTCAAGGATTTCGATGGCCTTCTCATATTCTTTTGCATTTAAGTATGAATTGGCGACACTCATCTCTTGAACTTGCTGATCTTTAGTATTCTTTCCACATGAAACTAATGTGGTCGTTACAAGTCCAATTGTTAGTAAGGTTAAAATAAGCCTCTTCATAGGTGTCTCCAAAGTCCAAATTAATTCTTTTTAGCGGCTGTGACATGCTGCGCAAAGAAAACATAGTGATTTCGAAAGGTTATGTAAGAATTACATGTCAAAACTATTGACGGTCTCTTATAGTTTCAAACCGAAATTACGAGAGCACGCCAAATCAATACCAAAAATCAAGGATCAAATCTTTGAAGCGAAGAAGTACGTGGTTACCTTTGGGACCACGTGCATCCAACGCGACAAGTCCCACAAGTAACCACGTACCTATTTTCAATTCATAGAGGTCTTGATAACCGTAATAAGATTTCTAAAGAATTGGGCCTAAGTTATTCAAATGTTTGGTCTGTTTTCAATGATTTTAAGTTAGTTGAGAAATTTGTGATCAAAAATAAATCAGAGGCGTGCCAGAGGCCCAACTAACGATACATATCTCTTTTAACTGCTTGAAACTGCGACCTTTCTTTCTTGAGACTTAAACTGTCTATCCAGTTGATTTCACGGAGAATTGATCCACACTCTAAAACATGATATAATTTACATGATTTATTAATCATGTTTTGGAGAACAAGTGCCGATACCTAGATTAGAAGCTAACGGAGAACTACCAGAAGGTATCTATGATGCAACAATAGAAGAAGTTAGAAAAGCCTTTGGGCAATCCTCTGATAGAAGGAAATTGTTAATGGGAGGGCTTGAAAGGGCCATAGACCAGTTTCAGAAAGTTAATGTGAGTGCGATCTATTTAGATGGGAGCTTCACTACAGATAAGAACAAGCCTAATGATATTGATGGCTGCTGGAGTTCAATAGGCGTAGATGAGAGCAAGCTGCACTTGTTGGATAATGATTTTTGGAAATTTAATTCTGCCAAAGATGCACAAGTAGGTAGGGATAATATAAAGAAAAAGTTTGGATTAGATTTTTTTATAGCTGAAGAAATTGAAGGTGCTTCGGGAAAACCTTTTCCTGAGTTCTTTCAAACAAATAGAGATGGATTTAAAAAAGGTATTATTCGCATCAATTTATAAGAGAGGTGTTTTATGATAACAAGCACACAACAATTAAATGCTACAAAAAAGCAAATTTCTATGCTTCAAGAATCTTTGCTAGAAAAGAAAGAAAGTAGCAACTCTATTTTAGCTAGGTCAGCAATGTTTCAAGTTGAGGCTCAAATTACGGAGCTAGAGAATGAAGTTGAAGAGTATGAAAATCTTAAGAGAAAAGGAATTGAAGCAATTGATGTTGATTCTCTTGAGTTTGAGGACCTATTATTAATCCCAATAAAATATAGGATTGCTACTAATCAAAGTTGCGAGGAGTTTGGAAGAGAAGTACAAGTTGCAGGCAGGGCTATTCTAAAGTATGAACTAGAAGAGTATGCTAACGTAAATGTTGCAACTCTAAAAAAGATTTTTAGCAAGATTCCTTTGAAATTAAATATAGGCTTAAAGGAAGCTGAACGAGCTTGAGGGGATAAAAATTTAAATAAACACAAGTTTGAAGCTGAAATATTTTTCCAAAAATACGGATCAATAAAATGACCACAAATAAAAGCAATTACACAGAAGCAGAAAGAACCATTCAAATATCTCCAGGAGAAATGGTTAAACACCTTAGAGAAGCAAAAGAATGGACGCAAGATGATCTCTCGAGTTATACGGGCATTGCAAAAATAGAAATCAATGCAATTGAGAATGATGAAATTGAAGTTGAGAAGCAACTCTCAATACAACTGGCCAAAGCTTTAAATGTTCATCCAGCATCTATTATGTATGCAGACTATTTTGAACAAATCTTGAATGATTTAGAATGAGAAAAAACCTAATAATTCAGTGTCAGATTGTCTCGCTGGTTGAATTTTAAAAACCTAGCTTGTAACTAGCCGAAAAGACTTTGCACTAAGTTCACAATATCTTGAAATCAAACAATTTGAGTGGCATAAAGAATTCAACTAGTTTCGCGTAAGCGACTAGGAATCTCCTTCATTCATGTGGGAGAGGACGTCAACAAGTCTAAAATTAAAAAGGTTGCCAAAAGGGTAGTGAGGTATCATATATTATGATATCATATATACATGAATATCTCTGATGTGATTAATGAATTTGACGTGTTCCTTTCCAAGAAAAACATCTCTTTTGAGGCTGTGATTATAGGTGGAGCTGCTTTAAATCTTATGAATATCACTTCTAGAGTAACAAGAGACGTAGATTTTTTAGATCCATCAATTCCAGAAAACATAAAAAAAGCATCTATAGAATTTAAGAATCATATTAAAAACAAGCTTTCATTAGATCATGACTGGATTAACAATGGCCCAGAGTCTCTAAAAAATGACCTTCCAAAAGGCTGGAGAGACAGGTGTGTGGAAGTCTTCAATGGAAAATGCTTAATCCTATTCACTCTTGGAAGATTAGACCTTTTAAAAACAAAGCTATACGCATACTGTGATCGTGACACAGATTTCGACGACTGTATTAAACTAAATCCAACACTCGAAGAGATAAATCAATGTTTACCTTGGGTGCTTGAGGGTGACGCATCCGAATTATGGGAATCGAGAGTTAATGAATCAATATTGAGACTTAAGGTAGAACTAGGCTTAACAGATGAGTAATCTTTATTCAAAATTATCTTCTATTGGTTTTTTAGTGTCATCTTCAAAAAGAGAAAGTGAAACAAACGACATTGAAAATGTGTTATTAGATGCTCTTTATGAGGTAGATAACGACTCAAGAATGCTTTCACTCATATTTTCTTGGGCAAGCATCCACGGGGATTACATTATCGCTGACAAGTTTTTTAGAGCATATAAAGAACGAGTTAAATACTTGGGTGAATGTCCTTGGTTTAATGCCCTTTGTGCCTTTTTGGTTCATTCTAAAAATCATAAATTTAAAAAAGGTTTAATTAAACAAAAAAAAGAAACCTGGGTAGGTGATAGAGTATCTGAATCATCTAGAAAACTACATGGCACCATAGATTACTTAGAAGCTCTAAACATAATAGTTCCAAAGAAATTCATTCGAATTAGAGAGTCTGACTGCTTATCAAGGGAAGATTTAATCAATCAAAATATTCAGTATCGATATCGGTATCTATATGGCGTTAATTGGAGATCTGAAATTATTTATGCAATTCATAGAGGACTGGATAACCCTAACAAAATATCTAAAGATTTAGGACTAAGCTATTCTAATGTGTGCTCTGTATTCAAGGACTTCAAGCTTGTTAAACAGTTTACTGAAAATGAATTTTATTAACTTCCAAAGGTGCGCCACCGCAACTTCCTGCAAAATAACTAGGTGACCAAAGTGCATTGCCCCAATTCTGGTTTGAAGATATTTGGGGAATCGGGTCAGCATCATCAGCTAAATTAAAAGCACTCGGTATCAAGACGGCTAAGCAATTTAGAGACTATGAAAATGGTCGCCAAATTAAGAGAATCTTTACAAAAGTAGGTCTTCAAACAAAAGAAGAGCTCAAAGGTCATCCAAGATTCAAGTTAGAACTCAAACCTGCAAAGAAAAAAGAAATTATGTGCTCAAGAACATTTGGAAGTTCTCAGTACGATATCGAGGCCCTTAAAGAATCCATAGCTAATTATACTTTCGATGCCATGGAGAAACTTCGTAATCAAGAATCAGTTTGTAACAAAATTGATATTTTCTTTAGAACAAGCCCCTTTAAGAATACCCCACAACATTACGCTTATAAGCAAATTAAGGTTTCAGGGGATACTGGTAACAGCTTAAGGGTTATAAAATACGCCCTTTCAGCAGTTGAAGAAATCTTTAGATATGGCTTTGAATACAAAAAAGCTGGTGTAAGGATAGGGGGGATTAAAGACGAAAACTTTTCTCAGTTAAGCCTAATCGAAGAAAATGACACTAGTGAATCAAAAGAACTAATGAAGGTTATAGACAAGATTAATCGAATCTATGGCCCAAGAACCATCAAATCCCTTTCTTGCGGAGTAAATAATGAGGCCTGGAAGATGAACCGTGAGTTTAAATCTCCAAGCTATCTGACTGGTTATGGAGATCTCCCCAAAGTCTAAATGACATGTTAAGATTAATGCATGAACAAATACTACATATTATTGATAACTATACTTTGCTCATGTGGTCTTGTTGAACCAGAAAAGAAAGAGAATAAACAAGAATCGAGTGAGCCACAATCGACTTACAGGCACAGAAACTTGAATGAACTTGATCGGAATTGGAAGGCAAGGGCCTTGCAAGCAGAGGAGTTCTTAGAAACTATCACTAAACGTCTAGATAATAACGAATTATCTGATTATGAAGAGTGTAAATACATGCTGGAGTCTGCATTTTATCAACGCATAAACCCAAATAATGAAGCTCCCCTAAAATATGAAAGTAATGATGGAGTCTCGTATGCACTTACATTACTTCCATATTCTCTAGAAAAAAATCAGGATACATCAATGGCAGTAGTTGCATTTCACTATGATAAAAATGGAAACTATTATGCTTCATCATTTAAAACTGATGGTACATACTGGGAACAAAGAAAGGTGCTCAAAATACAATGGGGATACTTTCTAATAAGCAATGGCTGTTCGTATTTTATAGACGAGCAAGAACCATTTAGAATTAAAGCCATAGAAAGAAAAGAAATGCCAATAATCTAAATCTATTTTCTCTTAGATTTATGAAAGTTTATTAAATTGAAAAAATTTTGATCTGATCGGACATTCCGAGAAATCTGGTAGGTTTATTTCTT
>JBMYPC010000015.1:0-34236 GCA_049599895.1 Bacteriovoracaceae bacterium
ATCTGAGGTGGGATTGATCCTGAAGCGATGATGGTTTCGCCGTTATAATTTTTTTCAAGGTAGTCTTTGAGTTTTTGAATATCTTCAGATTTCTTTTCATTACCAATAAGGCAAAATTTATTTTTGGGAGCAAAAACTGTTCGATAAGCTTTAGTGTGTGAGCCCATAGCACTAGTGATGAAAGCGATTGTAATGAAGCTTAGAACCTTTTTTGACTTGAGAATCTCTGTTGAGTTTCGACTTAAAAGAAAAATCATAAAAAGAGGCGCTGAAATTTGCGCCCCATACTGAAAATGAAAATTATTAGCAATAAATTGAATCGCAAAGATAGGAAGAAGAAAGGCAAAGGTTTCAACTACGGGACTTTGAATTTTGAAGTCCTCTTTTTTTGAGTTTTTAAGGGAGAGTATTCCCCATAAGAGAAAAGGGAAGAAGAGCTTTAAGAAGGCCTTATATTCAAATACTCCAAGAAGGCTAAAGAGTGCTTTAAATGGGTTCTCTAAATAAGGCTTTAAAATTTGTGCTCCATAACCAATTGTTGGGCCAAGAAGAACTGATCGAAAGTGAAAGTTAAAGACGAGTATAAGAATTGAAATGACAACCAGAAGAGAACTCTTTTTGTCTTTTTTGATAATAAGTCGATAAAGCCCAAGAGTGAAAAGGCTAAAGGCAAAACTTTCTTTAAAAAAACAAATGGCAATACCTGAAAGGGCAATTCCAAGAAAAGAGTTTTTATAAATAAAGAGAACTAAAAGAGCTGCTGGAAACAAACTCCAGGTTGTAGGATGAATGGGATATTGAAGACCGGAAAGGATTCCTTTTAAAAATAATCCACAAAATAAAAGAGTTATCCTAGTCTTTAAGGGAAGGGCCTTTGAGCTTTTCCATACCAAAGCCAAAAAACCAAAAAACCAAAGATATTCAAAAACGAGCAATGACTCTGGTGAATATTGAAAGATCTTAGTAAAGACCGCCGCGATAAGAATCACGGGATCAAAATGATCGTTGAAGATTTTGACGTTTCGAATCGTAATATAGGGATTAAGGCTTACACCATCTGCTATGTCATAGATGGCCTGCTGGTAGATTGAGAAGTCCGTTGCATGGATACAGCTATTATTTAAACGAACAATATTGCCAATGAGCGGCATAATAAAAAGGGTGAGAAACAACGTTCCCAGGAGAATCTTTGAAAGAGTGTTCGTTTTCATGAAGGACCATCATAAACGAGTCGAAAGGGATCGTGATTGTGCACCGCTCACGCTAAAGGCCTTCTTGGAGATCAATTTCATTAGTGGTAGGATACCTCGTTAATAATTCGACTATTAAAAGGTATTCGTGAAACGAGTTCTTATCACTGGTGGAGCTGGCTTTGTCGGTTCAAGCCTAGCGAAAATGATTAAAGCAGATAATCCTCAATCTGAGGTCTGGGTTCTTGATAATCTTAAGCGCCGTGGATCGGAGCTTAATCTTCCAACCTTTGCTGAACTTGGAATCAATTTTGTCCATGGAGATATTCGAGATTATTCAGACTTTGAGAATCTAAATGGTGATTTTGATCTTTTAATTGAGGCCTCGGCTGAACCATCTGTTCATAGTGGAATTTCAGGGGGCTTAAGTTATCTTGTCGATACTAATCTTTCGGGAACCTTAAACTGTCTTCGTTTTGCAAGAGAAAGATGTGAGAAAACTCTTTTTCTTTCCACTTCAAGAGTTTATTCAATTGATGCCCTAAGAGAAATTGAACTTGAAGAGAATGAAACTCGTTTTCAGGTCAAAGAGGGGATTGATTATCTCGGTCTTAGAGATGGCGGAATCCTAGAAAACTTTGATGTTTCAAGATTTAGATCATTTTATGGGACCACAAAATTATCTTCAGAATATTTTATTCAAGAATATGTCGAGACCTTTGGTCTTAAGGCCATCATTAATCGCTGTGGAGTGATTGCTGGGCCAGGGCAATTTGGAAAAGTTGATCAAGGAGTTTTCACTCTTTGGGTTGCCAATCATTACTTTAAAAAATCATTAAAATATATGGGCTTTGGTGGAAAAGGATTACAGGTTCGCGACCTTCTTCACCCTCGAGACCTTTACAATCTTATTCTTGCTCAAGTGAAATCCAATCATAGTTGGAATGGAGAGGTTTACAATGTTGGCGGTGGTTTAAACTGTTCAACATCTCTTCTGGAATACACTAAGCTTGCTGAAGAAATCACTGGAAATAAAATTGAGATCGCTTCAGCTCCTGAAACAGCCAAAGTGGATATTCCTTATTATGTGACCAACACTGATAAAGCTGAAAAAGATTTTGATTGGAAAGTCAGCTATGATTCAAAGGCGATCGTTCAAGATATTTTTACGTGGATGAATGAGAACGAAGCCCTTGTAAGTAAAGTATTTAATTAGACCCTTAAAGGATAAATAAAATGGCAGTGGTAATTGTAACTGGATCAGCAGGCCTAATTGGAAGTGAAGCTGTTAAATTCTTTCACGAAAAAGGTTTTGATGTTGTTGGGATTGATAACGATTTAAGAAAGTATTTCTTTGGTGATGACGCCTCAACTTCATGGAACCGGAAAAAACTTGAAGAGGGGCTTCCTCGCTATACTCATCATTCAATTGATATTAGAAACCTTGAAGACGTTCAAAATATTTTTAAAAAGTATGGATCGGATATTAAAACGGTCATCCATACAGCGGCTCAGCCTTCCCATGACTGGGCAGCGAGAGAGCCATTAACTGATTACAGTGTTAACGCAACCGGAACGATGAACCTTCTTGAGGCAACTCGAGAGATTTGCCCAGACGCTGCTTTTATTTTTACTTCAACCAATAAAGTCTATGGAGATACTCCAAATTTTCTTCCACTCGTTGAAAAAGAAACTCGTTATGAAGTGGATGAGGCTCACGCCTATTTTAAAGATGGAATTGATGAGTCCATGTCTATTGACCAATGTAAGCACAGTCTTTTTGGTGCTTCAAAAGCGGCTGCAGACTTAATGGTTCAGGAATACGGACGATACTTTGGTCTTAAGACCGGAACCTTTCGAGGTGGTTGTCTTACGGGTCCTGCTCACTCTGGAGCTGAACTTCATGGCTTTCTCGCTTATCTTGTAAAATGTGTGGTCACGGGAAAGAAGTACACAATCTTTGGTTATAAAGGAAAGCAGGTAAGAGACAATATTCATAGTTTTGATCTTGTATCAGCTTTTTGGGAATTTTCAGAAAAGCCTCGCTCTGGTGAAGTCTATAATATTGGCGGAAGTCGTTTTTCAAACTGCTCAATGCTTGAAGCGATCACCATGTCTGAGAACTTTGCGGATCGAAAGCTTGATTACACTTTAAGTGATGACAACCGAATTGGTGACCATATTTGGTGGATCAGTGATGTGAATAAATTTAAATCTCATTATCCTAATTGGGATTTTAAATATGATATCGAAACAATTCTTAAAGAAATTGTCGAAGCGACAATTGAACGAGAAAGAAACTAGGATCGCTCTTTGAAACTCTCAATCGTCATTCCCGCCCATAATGAAGAAGGTTGTATTGAATCTACCGTAAGAGCTCTTCATGAAAAGCTTAAAGGGGAGAGTATTGAGCATGAGATTCTTGTGATCAATGATAATAGCTCTGATCGAACAGAAGAAATTTTAAAAAGTCTTAAAGATGAATCTTCATCAATAAATTATATTAACAACCAGCCCCCTAACGGATTTGGTTTCGCTGTAAGAAGAGGCCTTGAAAGCTTCACTGGGGATGCAGTCGCTGTTTATATGGCCGATGCCTCTGATGATCCAAACGATGTGGTGAAGTTTTTCAGAAAGCTTGAAGAAGGTTATGACTGCGTCTTTGGTAATCGTTGGGCCAAAGAAGGTCGAGTTTATGATTATCCATGGTTTAAGCTTGTTCTTAACCGAGGTTTTAATTACTTTATAAGTCTTATTTTTCAAATTCGTTATCAAGATACGACTAACGCTTTTAAAATGTACCGAAAGCCTGTGATGGATGGACTTAGGCCATTTTTAAGTCACCATTTTAATCTTACTGTTGAACTTCCTCTTAAAGCGATTGTTCGAGGGTATTCCTATGCTGTGATTCCCAACAGCTGGACCAATCGAACGACAGGGGTTTCAAAGCTTAAGATTAAAGAGATGGGAAGTCGGTATTTGTTTATTGTGATTTATTGTTTCATCGAGAAATGGCTCTCACGAGGGGATTATAAAAAGGATTCCTAGCTGGGTCTTTCTTCCTCTTGGTGCTTATCTTTAGCTTTGGCAAATTGTTTTATTATAAACGAAAGCTCTTAGTTTTATCTGATCTCTAGACGAGATCATCTGTCCGCTCGATGCTTCAAAGCGTGCCACTGGCACCCTTTGCCGCAGACCGGTTATTGAGAAATGGCTCTCACGAGGTGATTACAAAAAAGACAGCTAAGATCTTTTCGATCTGAACCTAAAAATCAAGAGCATCATCAGAAGCAGACTAAATCCAGTCGTATAAGAAGAAAAATAAAAGAGATTGTCATAAGTACTTGGCTTATCAAGAAGATTCCCACTTAAAAAGCCAAGTGGTCGCGAAGAACGATCGAGGAAGTAAAGTTTTGCGTGAGAATAGAGATCAGACTTTAAAAGATAGAGCCCAATTGAGCCAAGGATGAAGTAAGGAACTTTGGCTTTAAAGGTTTTTTGATGATCTTCAAAGCTTCTTACTGCTTGGAAGATAAAGAAAATGAGAGGGATCGTGAGAAACCTCGTACTAACTCTGATCCCTGAATAGACCGGTATGTGAAGGCTTTGAACTAATTTATAAATTGGGCCAATTGAGATCAGTGTGAGAACGATAAAGGGAAGAAAGTAGTTTTTGATATAGGCTTCGTTTCGGTGTCTATAAACAAAATAGAGAAGAAAGCCAAAGCCAATAAAACCAATATAGAAATTATGTTCAACCCATTCTCCACCCCAAGGATTGTGATAGCTTGGTTTTTCAGCGACGAGTAGACCGTGAAAGAGTTGATCAATACTTCTAAAGGGATGAAGAAAATTCCCGTCTTTTCTTTTTCCAAGAAATTCAAAAACGGCAGGGATTGTTCGTATTGCTGAAAGTCCGGCCAGAAGTCCATAGCTCACGAGAACTTTCTTTGGGCAAAACTTATTGAAAAGAGCGTAAAGCATATAAAAAAGAGTGAAGATTAAAAGTATGTGAAGACTTCCAAAAAAGATCAGCACACTAAGAGTGAAAACAAGATAGAGGTCGTGAATTGTAAATTTCTTCGGAGATAATCTTAGATTCTCAAAAAAGCAGTAAAGATAAGGTAAAAGAAAATATCCGTACCACATCAAATGTCCTCGATGCATCCTTGCGATAATTTGCCCGTTAAAGAAAAACAGAAGAAACAAAATGGCATAACTCAGCCAATTGAGTTTGAACTGTCTTTTTAAAAGAAGTGTTCCAAGGAAGCCAATAAAGAGAATAAAGACCGTATTGATATGATCAAAGTTTCCAGGTGTTTTAAAATAATGAATAAAGGGAGTGAGTGGGGTAAAGGTCACTTCAGGGTTTGCAAGAAAGCTTTGGGATCCTTGAAAGAACTCTACTGTAAACCAGGGGAGAGTTTTCGTTTCAAAAGCCTCTTTGATTGTCGAAAGATATTTTAAATTTTTTGACCAATCGTAACCGTCGTAGGGGATAAGTCCCTTGGCGAGGATTCTTCGATAGATCTCTCTTGCCATATTGGTGAATGTGGCAAAAAAGAAGAGGAACACTGCAGTATTAGCAGCTTTTGATTTGAAACTTTGTTGGTAAAGCTTCTCAAGAAAGCTATTTATTTTGTCTTTTAAATTAGTCATAATGAAGTGCAGTATGACCCCGTAAATTATTGGTTTGCTTCACAAAAAGCGTACTTTATTTTTACACAACTTGTCGAACGGAAAGTAGATTGGATCAGCTTAAAGAAAAGGCCTTAAAAAAGACACAAAAGACTCTAATGGTCATCTTTTGGATTATTCTTGCCCTTAAGTTGCTCGAATGTCTTTATCCATTTTCACATGGTGATGCTCTTAATTATCACCTTGTGATTGCAAAACTCGTCATGGCCTATGACTGGAATTATGTCTTTCAGTATTTCTTTCCCGTTTACCTTGCTGGCTATTTTGAACTTATTTATTTTATTCCTGTGTTTTTGTTCAAAAATACACTTTGGGCACAACTCGCTGGTCAATTGATTCATTTTCTTTTCTCAGCCGGACTCGCAGTCTTTTTAAGTTTTAAATATATTAAAGACAAACGAAGTGCGATTTTAACCAGTCTCATGTTTCTTACGATCGCTATGGGTGGGGATTTTCTTCTCTATGCAAAGAATGACGGAGTCGTGGCCTCCCTCTGTCTTTGGATCTTTTTTATTATTCATAAAAACCGAGAACAAAAAGAATATCCTCTTATTGGATTAGGACTTCTTTTTGGGATCGTGCCGGCGATTAAACTTTCTGGGGTTTTTGTTCTGATTCCACTCTTTGTTTATCTTGCTCTTAACTCTAAGAGTCTTATGAGATCGGCTCTTACAATTATTGGCGTATCTCTTTTCGTGTATTCACCTGTTCTTTTGATTAAGCATATCTATTTAGGTGGAGCTTATTTTTATCCTTCACTTTTAAACCTTTTCCCTGGAAACCTTCCTTCTGAAACAATCACAAGCTTTAATGAGTTCACAAATGCTCCACTAAGAATGGAAACTTTTGTGAAAAATACACTTGTGGTGATGAAGGCCAAGTGGATTCTTCTTTTGTTGCCGCCACTTTTATTCATAAGGCGAAGAGAACTTCGAGTCTTAAATACTTTTTATGGGTTAACCATTCTTTCCTATGTTCTCTATCTTATTGTTAATGGCGGAGTCTTTAGCGAAAGGTTTCTTTTTCCCATCGTTTTTATAGAGTTTGCGATATTGGGACTTGCATTTGAAAAGCTTAAAATTAAGCCAACTCAAGTATGGCCAATCTTGATTCTCATTTTTATTGATTCAAAAGTTGATAAGAGTATCAAACGAGTCTCTTTTGTTGGCGAGTATTTTAAGAAAGAAAGAGTCGTGATTCGAGAAGAGAAGATCCCTCAGTCAAAAATTTGGAATTTTGTGACTTTGGATGATAAAGCTCCTCATTATATCTTCTCTGATAAGTTTGCTCAGATCTTTTATGGCCCTGATAATGTGATTCTCGATCATTATCCTACAACACCTACTGCGAGCCTTTACACCAATTGCCAATCAATTGAAGATGTTGAGAAGTATCGCTATTTTATTTTGAGTGATGACTATAACCATAACCCAACTTGTGCCAAGGCCATTACAAACGAAACAAATCTCAAAGTGAGAATTCTTGACTTTGAATTGAGAGAAAGAAAATGAAGAGTTTGCATTTTAAGGGCTCTTGTCTTTTTCTTTTATTGATCTACTTGGTGATTCCTATTGGGCAAATCAATAATATTTTCACCCATTGCACCCACGCAGTTGATTTTTCAATTTACCAACAAGCAATAGGAGAGATCGCAAATACTGGGAACCTTAATCCGTATCTTACAGTCAGGGACATGAAGATCTTTAACGATCATTTTGATCCCATTATTTTATTAGCGGCTCCTTTTGTGAAACTCTTTAATTACTGGCCTGGATCATACTTTCTTTTTGAGTATCTTTTTTTTACAGCACTTATTGCTCTCACTCTTTTTTATTGTAAACATTTAACTTTAAATCAAAGACTATCCGCCGTTTTGATGATCCTTTTTACAAAAGGAATCTTAAGTGGTTTGAATTTTCCCATTCATCCAACGACTTGGATTATGCTTCCTGGATTTCTTTTGCCATGGATAATTGAGCGTGATCGACCAAAAGAAATTATTGGCTTCTTTGTCCTCACAAGTCTTTTTAAAGAGACAATGCCACTAGTTTTAATGTGTTTAAGTTTAGTGTTTTTTAAAAGAAGAAAACTTTTCTTTGGGCTTCTTGCTTTTTGTATCGCTATGAATGTCTTTAACTTTCATTTTCGAGGGATTCTTTTTGGTGAGACAAAGGCTTATGCGGGGACATTCTCAAAGTTTACGAATGATCCCAATTTTAATGTCATTGATTTTATCTTAGGACAAAATTATAAAGCCATTTTCAAAATGTTTTTACCCTTTCTCTTTATTTATGGGTTTTTAATTAAAGACAAGAAGTGGAAAGACCCAACTGTGATTAAAACTCATTTTTTTGTCATTCCTGTATTTGGAATTCAGTACCTTAGAGAGGAGTTTCATTATCAGTATGGAGCGCAGATTGTGGCACCTCTTATAGGGCTTATCCTTCTTCCAAAGTTTAAATCAGTCTTTTTTGATAACAAGAGGCGCTTAGTTGCCCTTTGTCTTGTTTTCATTTTAACGGGGATGGGATCGATCTCTAAAAATGTCCGTGCAGCACTTCGAATTAATCGAAAAAACTGCCTTCCTACACCTGAAAAGCGTTTTGAAAATGAACAGCTTCGTGAATTTGTAAGGTCAAGAATTAAGAACAATGAGACCGTTCTAGTCACTGGCGGGCTTGTTCCTGATCTCTATCGACCAGGTATGAAAATCTATCAAATGGCCTATTTCTCAAAGGCTTTAGATTTTTATGATTATGTTATCTTTGAAAGAAAGCGAGGAGGACTCGTTTATCCTCTTCATGAAAATGATATTGAAAGCGAGTTTATTCCTGCCTGCAAAGAATCGTCAGAGGGAGTCGTTTTTGAAAGTGAATATTTTATTGTCTTTCATCAAGTTGGAGGACGATGTATTGAACTCGTTGAAAAAAGAAGAGTTCATTTTTAAAGGTTTTAATGTTTAAGACAAAAAAATTATCATTATTTTCAATCGTTCTTATTGTTCTAAGCTTTGGAACAAGTCTTTATTTCTTTAATATAAGCCTTGGTCACGATTGGGATTATTTTGATAGTCTCGCTCTTGTAAAGAGATCGTCTCTTTTAAACTTTGGAGAGTTTCCTCTTTTCGATCCCTTTATTTGCGGTGGGCAATCAATTCTTGCTAACCCTCAAAGTTGGTTGTTCTCACCCTTTATCTTACTTACTTTTTTATTTCCTCCTATTTTTTCAAATCTTATTTCGTGGATCATTTGTGCTGTTATCGGCTTCTTGGGGGCAAAGAGATTTTTTGGAAAATTTCTAAAAACCGATGCCACAATCATTCTGTGCTCATTTTTATTTGTGAATTCAAGTTGGATTGGCCTTCATCTCTATGCGGGACATGTTCCTTATCGAACTTTTTGTTTTCTTCCTTTTCTTCTTTCCTTTATTCTCGATCGTCCCTCAAAAAAGAGTTACATCTCGATCTTTGCTCTTCTTTCTCTTTTTATTCTTGATGGGGGAATGTATGCATTTGTTTTTGCCTTTGTATGGACAATGGCGTCTTTTTTATTCAGACAGATTTCATTTAAAGAACATATGCTGTTTATAAAAAAGAATCTTCTCTTCATTGCAGCGGTAATGGGATCTTCTGTTTTGATTGCTTCGGCGAAGCTCTTCCCTTCGATTCTAGAACATCATGCAAGAGAACCGATTCTCGATTCGATTATTATTCGTTTGCCAGATCTTTTAAAATCATTTTTCTCTCCCTTTCAACGGACCATGGATCCGATTCTAAAGCATGTGGTGAACTTTCATGAGATTGGTTGTTATTTGGGAGTGATTGGATTCTCATTTTTTCTCTACGGTCTTTTTAGGGCAAAAATTCCAAGTAAAAAGAATATGCTTTGGGTTGGGGGACTGTTTCTTGTTATAGGGACAGGAATTTTTAAAGAGGGAAATCCCTATTCATTATTAGAGTTTATCCCTATCGTAAACAATGCCCACGTTCAAACCAGATATCTCATTATTTTTTATCTCTATTTTCTTATTTTCTTAGGCCTTGGTCTCGAGAAGTTTAAATGGGCCGACAATAAAAAGTTTCTTTTCATTCTTGTCTTAATGTTTGAATCTTTCTTTGTCAGAATTTACACCTCATATTCAACATATAAAAAACGTCCTCTTGAAAATCCTTACTCTGTCTCGATTACACGAACAACTTACAAAGAGATGGCCCAAAAAGTGAAAAAGCCTGAGATTTATTTCACTGATGGAATCAACAGCCTGAAGTGCTACGAACCAGCAATGAGAGAACATAAAATATACTCATCTTTTGACAAGGAGTATTACGGAGTTCTTGAAAATGAGAATTTAGATATTAATCATTTTTCATTTTCAGAGATCAATATAGAAAATAAAACCAAGATGAAGCAGTCTTCTCGCTTTAATATGGGCTATTCTGAGCACTTCATCAGTTCAGGTGAGGGGGCCATATCCCAAAATGACAACGGTGAATTTATAGTTGAAGTGGCCCCGTCTACTACTCTAAGCGTTAAATACAGACCTGGGTTTTTTAATCTTCTGATTTTCTGTTATATTCTTGGAATTCTTGGATTAAGCATCCTGTATTTTAAGTTTAGGAACACTGAAAATGAGTGACTTTGATTACGATTCTATCCCTGTTGGCTATTACGATGACATTCTCGAGAATGGCTCTCCGATAAGAAAGTTTTGGCATTGGCTTAAGTTTAATTCTGTTGAAAAAGTTGTTGAGGCCAGGCAAAAAGAAGCTCCTGGAACTTTATTGGATATTGGCTGCTTTGCTGGCTCGTTTCTTAAAACTCTCAACCTTGATCATTTTGAAAAGCTCCATGGTGTCGATATTCTTCAGAATCAAATTGATTACGCTAGTGAAACCCATGGCCATGAAAAGCGAACTTTTCAATGCATCCCAGATTTTAAACAAGTTCTTGATAAGCCTATTTCAGATAGGCCCTTTGACTTCATTACAGTTATTGAAGTGATTGAGCATCTTCATCTTCAAGAAATTCGCGATCTCATTCAATTTGTAGATGTGAATCTCAAGCCGGGTGGTCAGTTGATTATGACCACGCCAAATTACTTAAGTATCTGGCCTTTACTCGAGTATTATCTGAATCATTTTGCCGATATCACCTATGAAGAGCAGCATATTACAAAGTTTACCTATTTTAACTTTGATAAAAAGCTTGGAAATATCTCTCCACTTTTTAAAGAGAAGTATGATCTTGAGTTTAAGACTTCAACTCATACGTTAACTCCATTTCTAGCCCCACTAAGCTATGACTTTTCTCAAAGGCTTTCAGGTGTGATCACACCAAGAAAATGGTCTTTTCCTTTTGGGCCATTAGTTCTTGCGGTTTTTAAGAAAAAATAATTAATCACAGCGAACAAGAACAAGATCTTGGCTTTCTTTAACTTTTAGACAGTCTTTTGGAATCGGATTCTCTTTATAGAAAAGACCGTACCCAGATCTGACAGAGCCTTGTTTTTCACCAAAGCATGTTCCAAGTATGGGATAAGATTCATCTGGGGAGCGAAAGGGATATTCTCGATTCCAAGGAAATTCAGGAGTTGAATTTTTTAGATCCTTACATTGAGCAGCGATTCGCCACTCTCTTTTTTTATGAGATTTAAATAAAGGTTTGATCCCATAGAAACTCTCAATCAAATTGAATACAAGAAGGGCTGCGAGACTTACTTTAAGAAACTTATCGGGAAGGCTATTCAAGACCTGGCCAAAGAGAAGGCACGCGAGAGGAGCGACTCCTAGATAATAATAGGTATGCCAGAAAGCATGGTTTCCTGTAACAAGATTAACGAAGATTATTTGAATCAAAAGACAAAGAATAAGGGGGATGTAATTTTTAAATCTTGATCTTCCAATTGTAAAAAAATAAAGAAGAGGAATAATCCAAAGAAAAGGAAGAAAAAGCCTTTTGTGAAAGATGTGAAAGAACTGAATAAAGTCTGAAAAGATTTGGCTTATTGCAAGTGTTAGGCTCTTTGGTTTAGTTGAAAACATTGAGGAAATATCTGAATGAGAGTTAATAAAATCCACTCCCCAGATAAAATAGACTCCCGCTAGGGCCACAGATACTGCCCCCAAAAAGAGCTCTTTTTTGTATTTCAAGGAAAGCATAGGGAGAAACAGAATAAAAAGATTGAGATTGGTGGGCTTAAGCATACCTCCAATGGCAATTAAGGCAATTGCGACAATAAGCTTTCTTTGCGCTCTAATTAATCCGACTCCTACAAAGATGGAGATCATGCTGAAATAATCAGGCATGAATTTCCCAAAGTAGGGATGGGAGAAACTTAAAAGAATAAGAAGAAGAGGCGAGACTCCAAATTCAAATCCAAAGAACTTTTGTTTTTTGTAAATCTGGTAGGCCCACCAAGTCAGTGAAAGGTTAAGGGTTATCAGGATAAGACTTGCTAGGCTTTTTCCCCAGATAGGACCTAGGAAAAATACTGGAGCAAGGACGAGGTTGAGGATGGGAAATTCCATCGCGTTAATCCCGTAAGCATTCCCCGATTGGAGAATCGCGGGGAGTAATGACTTAAAGCCTTGAAATCCTTCATTTGACCAACGGTTAAAATAGCGAAGAGTTACCCCAAGAGTATCGTACTGGCGCCACACATGAGGTCCCGTAAGAGCGACAAAGGCTCCTGTAAGCCAGAAGAAGACTCGTAGACCGAAGAGATATTTAACGCTTCTCTCTAAACTTTTAATCATTGTTTTATTCTAACAACTGTTCAAAGTCTTTCATGGTCAGTTTCCCTGTGAAATAACTTTGGTCTTCTGTATCTGGTAAAAGATCAAGAAAGAGTTCTCGTTTGATTCTTTGAAGCTCAAGAACTTTTTCTTCAACTGAACCTTGAATAATTGGTCGATAAACCGTGAGGGTATTCTTTTGACCGATTCTATGGGCCCGATCAATTGCCTGAGATTCAACAGCAGGGTTCCACCAAGGGTCCATAAGAAAGACATAGCTTGCGGCAGTTAAGTTAAGACCAACACCGCCGGCTTTTAATGAGATGAGGAAAACCTCGGCTTCACCATCTTGAAAATAATCCACTTGCTCTTGTCTCTTCTTGATGGACTGACTTCCATCGATTCTGGCAATTTTATAATGAAGCTCATGAAGAGAACGTTGAATATGATCCAAATAAGTTGTGAACTGAGAAAAGACAATGGCCTTGTGACCTTCTTCTTTTATTTGATTGAGGTTCTCGATAAGAAAATCAATCTTGGTTGACTGAATAGGCTGTCTTGTCACTTGATGAATCGCTTGTGATTTTTGCCAAAGACAGTTCTTTCTTAACTCCAGAATCCCTTTAAGGATCTCTCCATATTTCTTATTCGAAGGAGAGAGGATAATCTTACTTTTAATGCCCTTAAGAAGATCTTGGTAGTTTTTCTGTTCGTCATTATTAAATGAAAGAAAAACATTATTTTCAGACTTTGGCGGAAGTTCGGTAAGAACTTGAGATTTTGTTCTTCTTAAAATAAAAGGCCTTGCGGTTTTCCTTGCGAGCAAACGTGACTTTTTATTAGAGACCGTTCTTACAAACTCAAGATTTCCCCAAACACCAGGGACACAGAGATCGAGAATGTTATAAAATTCAGAAAGATCGTTTTCAACAGGTGTACCAGTGAGACAAATTCTAAAGTCAGCATTAATTGATCTCGCGGCATAAGCGCCAAGAGAGCGGATGTTTTTTAAGTGCTGAACTTCATCAAGAATCAAGACATCAAAATGATAATCTTTAAAGGTCGTATCGTGTTCTTTTTTCATCACCCCGTAACTCGTCAAGATGACTTTTTTCTCGGGATCAATTTTTCTTGCGCCACCGTGATAAATTGAAATATCGACATTTGAAAACTTTTGGAATTCTTTTTCCCAGTTTAGAAGAATAGAAACGGGGCAAACGATGAGAACCTTCTCAAATTGGTCATAGTTTTTTTCAATAAAGGCAATTGCTTGAAGTGTCTTACCAAGACCCATATCATCGGCAAGACATGCTCCAAGGCGATATTCGTAGAGAAAGTTGAGCCATTGATAGCCTGTTTGTTGATAGGGACGAAGAACATCTTTAAGTTTGTCCGGAAGTGGAAACTCTGGCATTTTCTCAAGACTGGCAAACTTATGACAAAGCTCTTCTTCCTCTTCTGTTAAGGCCCCTTCAATTCCAAGCTTTTTAAGTTCGAAAAGTTCAAAAATTCGTGCTCGTTGAAAGGGAAGAGAAAAACGCTTAAATTCTTCTTTTTCTTCTTCCGGTGCCTCGTCTTGATTTTCTTCTTTTCCTTCAAACTTTGTATACTTCTTCATGAAGCGAATGAGATCTTTTTGCTCTTGAGAAAGAAGAATGAGCCCATTTTTGGTAAGAACAGTCCCTTGTTCAAGGTCAGCGCTGGTAATAACTTCAAGATCTTCTTTTGAGATTTTAAGGTCGAGGTCAAACCATTTTGTTGTCCCAGTCTTTCTCTCAAAGCGAATTCTTGAGTTCCACTTTCGAACTTCAATTTTATCGTAATAAAGAGAGAGTCCTAGGTGGTTAAGGGTTTGATAGAACCCCGAGATACCATTTAAAAAAGTATTCGTGGGGATTACGTATTCAAGTTCTTGGCGATCATCGTAATATTCAGAAAAACGAAAACTCGTTTCAGAGAAAGACTCGACGAATCTGCAAATAAAACTTTTTATGAATTGATAGTCGATAATATGAATTTGCTTTCTTCTCTCATCATAAAGCTTTTGATCATTTTTTGAAAAGACATCTTCAAAGAATAACCCAAGTCTCTCTTTGTTCGTTATCTGATGAAGATGACGTTTCGAAATCTCTGTTTCTTCCATAAGATCAATTGAAAGATCTTTCATAAAGTCGTAAGCGTCTTTTTTTCTTCTAAAGCTTCCAAAGAAGCCATTAGTAAAAGTGAGCTCTTTTAAAACCTTTGGTGGTTTTCGAACCACTTCGTTTGCGTCATGAAAGTTTAAGGTGATAGTGAGAAAGCCTTTCTTTTCCGAAGGCTTTACTGACAATCGGCTATTAACCTGTGCAATAGGAACTTCAGATAAGAGAACCCCGTCAATTCTAAGAATAAGAGTTTCCTCGAGCTTTTCTTGAGTACAAAAGTTTACGAGCTCATCAGGGGAGTGAAACCTCTTTGAAAAACGAAGTTTTTGAATAATGTCTTTAAGCTCTCGAGGAATATTATAGGCTGTCCCATCTGACCAGTTAAAGATATAGAGATTCTCAAAAAGTGAGACTTCTCGAACTTCTTTTCCGTCTTCTCCAATATAAGAAAAGCGAATCATTGGAACTTTTAGGTAATTAATCTCACCATCTTCACCTTCTAAGCTGGTGATGATGTTTAAGGAAAGTTTTCCTCGAAAAGGAACAGGACTTGGGAAATGAATAACTTTACGGTTTGTGAGTAAGTAACTCAGAGTCGAATAGGTGTTTCCCGAGTTCGCTCCTTCAAGGCTTCCGGGTCCTGCGAGGATTGTCCCAAACTCTTCAACGTAAACAGCATGGTCATTTGAAAAAGCATAGTTCGAAGTAGGAAAGAGATTGTTATCGTTAGTAGAATGCTTTTGATTTCCAATGAGATAATAAAGAAACAGAGTTGCTGTATGAGAACATCTTCCAAATTCTTTATGGGCACTACAATTACAAGTTGTTTTTAAAGGCCCAGCTTCAGAGTCTTTTTCTTTTGCCTTGTAAGTGAATTTACACTCATGAGTGTTGCCGTCTCTTACGATCCCCGAACAGATCAGATAAGAGTCCATATCACCTTTAACAAATGAAGTAGTGACTCTTTTTGTGGAGACTAACCTGAGTGCTGTTTGCACAAATCTTTGGTCAAAGTAGCTCTTTGCTATATTGATGAGATTTTCAGAGATTTCCATGATTTAGCTTTGACCTTGTACCTGTGTTCAAAGTTTCTATTATACACGGACCTGTCTGTTTTCGCAGTTAAATTGAGATTTGGAATACTGTAGGGGATAAGTTTTATTCTTTCTAGATGAGGAAGAATGGGCTGCAATCTTGATTATTCTTGTTGGGTTTTATTTTGATTGCGCGTTTGTGCTAAAATTCGAAGGATAAAATCAGTGTCTAGAGAGAAAAATGAAAATTATCTATCCCAAATCAAATTCTGAAAAACACATCGGTGTAACCGCTCCTTCAAGTGGTCTTGGAAATGATGTTTTTAATAGTCGGTTTAATTTAGTGCGCGATCAGCATAAGGAGAATGGTTTTGAGGTCACTGAAGGAGAGTGTCTTAGGGAGGACAACTTGTCTGTGAATGCTGATAGTAAGGCAAGAGCTGAAGACTTTCTTCGCATGTGGGAAAACCCAAAGATAAGTTTAATTCAGCCTCCGTGGGGAGGAGAGTTTTTAATTGATATTCTTGAGCATATTAATTTTGAAGAGCTTAAAGATTAATAATCAAATTGTTTCGGCGGCATGGGTAAAGTTTGACCAAGATACGATTGAGCTTACCGAGATTGCCACAAGGCCTGAGTGCAAAAAACAGGGATATGCAAAGCGTCTTTTAGAAAGCATTGAGAAGTGGGGATTTCGACAAGGTTATAAGAAAATGTCTTTAAAGGTTAAAGAGGAAAATTTGCCGGCTATTAATCTTTATAAGTCATTAAGATACGGCAACAATGTGAACCTTAAGCAGTATTGGGTTTACAAAAATAGGGCCTAATTTCTACGTTATTTAATTCGACTTGATATAAGGTATTGAAAATATGTTAAAACCCTTGAATTAACTGTCTTTTTTTGATATTGTTATTCAAATATGGACAGTTATTTAAAAAGGTTAATTTACAAAGAACTGGAAGAATCTCTAGAAGACTACCCCGTTGTCGCAATTTTAGGGCCTAGGCAAGTTGGGAAATCAACTTTAGTAAGAGATTTACTGGAGGTTGAGTCAAAGGTTTATTTAGATCTGGAACTTAGTAGTGAGATCAGAAAACTATCTGAGCCAGAAATTTTCTTTGACCGTCATGTTGATTCCTTAATTTGTTTGGATGAAATTCAACTTGCACCTGAAATTTTCAAAACGATTAGAGGGACTGTCGACAAAAATAAAAAAAATTCTCAGTTTTTAATTTTAGGGAGTGCTTCAAGGGATTTACTTAGACAGAGTAGTGAATCGTTGGCGGGAAGGATTTCTTATTTGGAAATTATGCCCTTTAATATTTTAGAAGTTGGTGTTGAAAACTTTGAAAAACTTTGGGTCAGAGGAGGGTTTCCTAAAAGTTTTCTCGCTGCAAATAATGAGAAAAGTTCAAAGTGGAGAGAGAACTATATTAGAACATACCTTGAAAGAGATATTCCACAATTGGGCTTTAATATTCCTGCAAAATCAATTGAGAGATTGTGGAGAATGTTGGCCCATTCTCATGGGCAAACTTTAAATTCATCAAAAATTGCTAGCTCGCTTGGAGTTAGTTCACATACGGTTAATTCTTATATTGATATTTTGGAGCAAACGTTTCTCGTTAAATCATTAAGAGCGTTTGAACCTAATATTAAGAAACAATATATTAAATCTCCAAAAGTTTATTTGAGAGATACCGGCCTTTTGCATACATTTCTTAATCTTGAGTCATTTGATGATCTCTTAGGGCATCAGGTGTTTGGGTCTTCATTTGAAGGTTTTGTTATAGAGAACTTAATGCAAATCTTTCCAAGATGGAAGTTCCACTACTATAGAAATAAGAGTGGAGCCGAAATAGATCTAATTATGTCTAAAGGAAACCGGAGACTTGCAATAGAGATCAAGGCATCTAAGGCACCAAAGTTAGCCAGAGGGTTTTGGACAGCTTGCAATGATATTAATGCTACAGATAAATTTGTCATCTCAATGGTTGATGATTCTTAT
Organism: Bacteriovoracaceae bacterium; assembly: GCA_049599895.1. Lineage (GTDB taxonomy): Bacteria > Bdellovibrionota > Bacteriovoracia > Bacteriovoracales > Bacteriovoracaceae > JBMYPC01. The sequence continues at coordinate 17,809 of JBMYPC010000015.1, forward strand.
GAGATTCAAAATAATACTTATGTCACAAACTTGGAGTTGTTTTTAAAGGAAAAGGCAAATGAGATGTAGGCCTGGAAGTCATTTTGTCAAAAGGCATATCAGAATAAGCAAGAATGGGGTTAAACATATTGTTGAGGCTCATTGTCGTAAAAACTCAAAGTCTAAAAAGAGTTTCCTTTACAGGTCTAATTTAAACTACATCTACGAAAACTTTAGAAATAAGTATAAATATAAAAACCTGAAAAGAATTAAAGGATTTTCTCAAGATAAAGGTCAGTATGATGAATTAGTCCAGTTCTGGTTTAAATATTGGAAAGACCAAGGTCTTATCAAAGAAGATATTGATCCTTTGCTAATTAAGGCAATTATCGCAGTTGAGTCTAGCTTCAGAGAAAAAGTTATTACAAATATTTCAAATAGTACAGCTACAGGCTTAATGCAGATTACGAAGACAACAATGAGAATACTTGCAAAAAAACTTGGAACTGAAATAAGAAAATTTAATATCGACATTACTCAAAATGAAGCAAAAGAGGCAAATCCCAACATTGCAGCAGGAGTTCGTTGGCTGATTTACAAAATAACTACATCCCCTTGGAAAAGAAAGTCTTCAAAAAAAGATAGGATCTTTGGAGGGGTAAAATACTATCATTCATGGGATTCAGATGGAGAGGAATATGCTAGAAAAGTTTTGGACTTATATAATAAGTCTAAATAGTTTAGCTTTACTATTTTTAAGTTTATCCTGTTCGCAATTGACTCAAATTGAAAATGAAGATCATGCTGAGAGTGAGAGCATGATTGGTAAAGAGGAACAAACTAAGCAAAGTGTAAGATGCACTTCGGCTGGCAAAATTGAATATTACGAAGTCGGGGATCTGCCTTGCATAAGAAATAAACTAGATATTAATTCGAGAGAAAAGCTAATAATTCATTTTGTTATTACTAATAAAAACTCTGAAGACCCTTACAAATATGGATATCAAGAGCTCTTAAGGTATAAGGATGGAAAAGTTGTTGAGAAAATAAAACTTAGAAAAGATGGTGATGCTTATTGGACCATGGTTCCTTTCGTGAGGGTTAGAAAGCAAAAGTATTTTGAGGATTTAGACGGGGATGGAAGTTTAGAGTTTGCGGTATTCCCATTTCATCCAGGAAGTGCAATATGGATGAGAGCTCGAATCTTTAGCTTAAAAAAAACCATAGAGTTTTGGGGAGAGGGGAAATACCAATACGAGGGAAACTCATTTGTTCAGCTAAATTGTATGGATTGTTCAAAGTTTAATCCCAAGGCTTGTCAAAAATGTCAATGACCGGTCTGCAGCAAAGGGTGCCAGTGGCACGCTTTGAAGCATCGAGCGGACAGATGATCTCGTTCAGAGATCAGATAAAACTAAGAGTAGTATTTTATAAGAAGTTTTTTAATTCGCTTGCGCTCATATCGCGCGCTTTCCGTGCGCTGACGCTTACTCGCTTGCTTGTCTGCCTCGCTTCAAAAGTGTCCACTGGACACTTTTGATGCGAGTCAGTTATCGATGTAGCTTTTAAGCTGTTTCGCACGACTAGGATGTCTAAGCTTTCTTAGCGCCTTGGCTTCAATCTGCCTGATACGTTCTCTTGTAACGAAGAAATCTTGACCAACTTCCTCGAGAGTGTGGTCAGATTTTTCACCGATTCCAAAGCGCATTCTTAAAACTTTTTCCTCACGTGGAGTTAGGGTTGAAAGGACACTTCTGGTGGCCTCACTCAGTGTGATGCTCATGACAGCGTCTTGAGGTGAGATGATTTTTTTATCTTCGATAAAATCTCCGAGTGATGAATCTTCTTCTTCACCAATTGGAGTTTCAAGAGAGATAGGCTCTTTTGAAATCTTTTGAACTTTTTTAACTTTCTCAACTGGAAGTTCCATTCTCTCAGCAATTTCTTCTGGAGTTGGCTCTCGTCCAAGTTCTTGAATGAGTTGTCTTGAAGTTCTTACCATTTTGTTGATGGTTTCGATCATGTGGACAGGGATACGAATTGTTCTTGCTTGGTCAGCAATGGCTCTTGTAATCGCCTGACGAATCCACCACGTGGCATATGTTGAGAATTTATAACCACGACGGTACTCAAACTTATCAACCGCTTTCATAAGACCAATGTTTCCTTCTTGAATGAGATCAAGGAATTGAAGTCCACGGTTTGTATATTTTTTAGCAATTGAAACAACAAGACGAAGGTTGGCTTCAACAAGTTGGGCCTTGGCTTTATCGGCTTTTTCTTCACCCTTAAGAATAATCTTATAAACTTTTTCGATGTCAGCGAATTCCATTCCAGCGTCAATTTCAAGGCGTCTAAGGCGTCTTAAAATGTCTTCTTGGTTTCTGATAAGCTGCTCGATCTTTGCATCAGATGTGAAAAGGTCTTTTGCAAGAGTTCTTTTGTAGTTATCGTCATCCATTACTTTGTCGTAAAGTTGGCGATACTCTTCGATATTAGGGACTTCAAGAAACTTAAAAATACGATCTTGTTGTCCATAGAGATCTTTAAATTTTAAATAGTACTTCTTAACAGGATCAACAAAGCTGTTGATGATTTTTCTGTTGAAAGTCAGATCGGCAAGAGTGAGTCCAAACTCGTCCATTCTTTTCTTTTGAGCTTCATCAAACTTTTTCATTGTTCCGTCTTCAAGCTCAACTTCTTTAAGAATAGACTCAAGGTCATCACAGACTTTATAAATCGTTTCTTGCGTTTTCTTAATATCTGCTGGACTTGATTCATCATCAAGGCCACGAACAAGTTCTTTTACAAATTCTGCTTGATTATCTTGAGTTTCAACTCTTTCTTTAAGTTTAATAATTTCTTTAATCGCGTGAGTTGAAGAAATAGCAGAAAGAACGATTTCTCTTTCACCTTCTTCAATTTCTTTAGCGATATGAACTTCACCTTCTCTTGTAAGAAGGGCAACTGAACCCATTCTTTTAAGGTAAAGCTTTACTGGGTCTGTCGAAGCTGAACGAAGCTCGGCTTTTTCTTCTTTTGAAAGGGCCTCTTCAATAACTTCTGTACCATCAAGCTTGATTCCTTCTTCGTCTTCTTCAACTTGTTGGTTTTGAATTTCAATTCTTGCTTCAGCGATTTTTAGAATAATTTCATCCACTGAATCAGGCTCAACAATCCCTGCAGGAATCGCATCATTGATCTCTTCTGGTGTGAGATACGATTGATCTTTTCCCTTGAGGATAAGCTTTGAGAATTCTCTTGAGTTAATGAACGCAGTAACGACTGACATTGCGTCTCCCTTTAAATAAAGCGCTTAAATATTGCTAGTATCTTTTTTTGAAATTTTAAATTTTAGTTCACTTAAACTTCTTTCCACTTGAATGAGCTCTGAAAGAATTGTTTCAGCTTCGTCTCGATTATTGGCCTTGAGATGCTTCGATTTTAATTCGAGCTTCTTTTTTTTGAGTCGGTCTTCTGTGGCCATTTTTAACATTTGATCTAAGTCCAAATCTTCTTGTGATAATTTCTTATCGTCTTTTTTAAATAAACTTAGACTTATTCCTTCTCTGATCTTGCTAGAAAGTTCGTCTTTATGAACAAGTTCAAGCAGATACTTCTCATAGTTTTTTTCATCTATTTCGAAGTAGAGATTTTTAAGTTCCAAGATTACCTGTTTTACCTCAGAATTGTTAATATTTTCAAGTATTTCCTTGAATTCAGACTTCTCGAAAAGCTCTGGTTTGGTGATGATAATTTCAAGGAGAACTTTGTCCCAATGGCTAAGGCTTGACTCCATTGAAGGCTGTTCATCTGGATGGGGCAGATGGTCCTGCTCTTCAAAGTAAGGAGGAGCTTCATCATAGACAGGTGTTATCTCAGAACTATTTGAAATTGCAGGTTTTTTAGGAGCAGGCGTGGATCTTTGTGAATAATCTCTTCGCTTATGAGATTCAAGATATTCTTCGTAACTTTTGAGAATTTGTCCGCTCGTAAGACTAAGACCAAGTTTCTTGGCTGCTGCGTTAAGTCTTTCAGTCGCTTTAAGATCCATTTTAAGAGGTGAGACAATTTCAAAAAGTTTCTCTAAAAGTTCAATTTTTCTGTCGATCACTTCAGGGATTTTTTCAGGGAGCGCTAAGTCAATAAGAAGATCGAGCATTTTCTTGGCATTGGTCAGTCTCTCTTCAAAAGCAAGACTTCCGAGATTGACGACAAACTCATCGGGATCTTTGTAAGGAGACAGGTCAACATAGGAGGGGAGAATTCCCATTGATGTAAAGAGAGTGTTCACTCTTTCAGCAGCCTTCATTCCCGCTTCATCATTATCAAGAGCAAGGTAAACATTTTTAGTGTATGAGCTTAAAATTTTTGCGCTACTTTCACTCATGGCGACACCCATAATGGCAACAGATTCTCTAAAACCATTTTGAGCAATTGAGATCTGGTCCATATTCCCTTCGGTGACAATAATTCGATCTTTTTCTCTTATGATTTTTTTTGCAATATGAATTCCGTAAAGAAGTGCCTTCTTATTAAACACAAAAGATTCTTTTGAGTTTAAGTACTTCGCTTTTTGATAATCTTTGGTTGCCCTACTGGTAAAACCGATCACATGACCTGATTGATCTTGAATGGGAAACATGATCCTTTCTCGAAAAGTATCAATCCACTCTTCACCATTATAGGTTTTAATGAGGCCAATTTCTTTGGCGATTTCAATTGCTTTTTGTTTTTCAGAATTGTCCTTAATAGAAAGAAGATAATTGTAAAAGACATTGTGTTTAGGCGAATGCCCTAAGTTATAATTTTCGACGGTCTCTTTTGTGAGACTCCTTTTACTGAGAAATTCTTTAAACTCTTTAGCTTGTCCCTGAGTCCCTATTTTATTATAAATTACTGCTGCGGTATGAAGAAGCTTTCTTGCAAGAGTGAGCTTGGGATTAATATTTTTTTTGTCTTTATAACTTTCAAAGTCCCAGCCCATTTTTGAACAGAGGTCTTCAAGGGCCTCCATAAAAGAACATTTGAGGTAATGCATGACAAAGTGAATAGCATCTCCTCCAATTTGATCAACAAAGCACATATAGAGACCTTTTTGATCATTGATATGAAGGGAAGGATTTGTGTCGTTGTGAAAGGGACAGTGAGCAACAAAGTATTGGCCTTTCTTAGTCACATCGATATAGCGCCCAATAATATGGGAGATGGGCGTCTCTTTAATTTGATTTTTCAGTACTTCAATCGACATTCACTATATCTTTGGCCTGATTGCCATGGCCTTAATGTTGATATTTTTCGAAATGAAAAGCTTTTCAAATTTTGTCATAAAACCTTTAAAAAAGCTTTCTTCTTTCGAGGATTTGTCGAGAATTTCTTTATTTTCCCAAAGGTCAAAAGTTTCATAGAGAACTTCAAAACCCTTGTGTTCTTCTACGACTTTTCTCATATGGTCAAAATAATCATCGTGGTCAGTTTTGATGAACATGATGCCATCAGTTTTTAAGACTCTTTTTACTTCATCGAGGAAATGAGTTTGAAAAAGTCTCTTTTTTTGGTGACGTTTCTTAGGCCAAGGGTCTGGAAAAAAGTAGAAGAGCTTTTCAATCTCATTTTCTCCAAAAAGAAACCCAAGTCGTTCACCTTTTGCTCGCAGGTAGCGCAAGTGCGGTGCCCCTAGTTTTTCTAGTTTTTTAGCGAGATTGAAAGAACGTTTGAAGCGGTAGTCAATCCCCACGAAGTTGACATCTGGATTGTTACTGCAAAACTCGAGCATGAAGTGACCGTAACCACTTCCAATCTCAACACAGAGAGGGGCCTCTCGCTCAAAAACAGATTCATTCCATTTGGTCTTGAACTCTTCAGCCTCAAGGTCTCTGAGAACAAACTTGTCGAAAGCTGCGAGACGATCGTGATAGGGATTTTTGTGAGTGTAGACAAAATCTTTTTGATAAGCTTGATCGTTGGTTTGCTTGCTCATACATAGTAACTTCGTAAATTCCAAGTGGGTTGCATTCAATTTAGGGTCCTTGGGTTCTAACAGAATCGACACTGCTTTGCAATATTAAGGGGTTAGTTGGACGAAAAAGCTCTCTATGGCAAGAAGTCGTGAACTCGGAGATTGCAATTTCAGGAACTTAACCTATTAAGTCGGTCAATTTTTCCTTTGATGAAAAATCCGCTAAGTTTAGGTACAATATTATGGTTCGAGCAATGAGGCTCGAAAGATCTTTGGCATCTTTAGGTATTTTCTACGGAAGGAAAAAACACATGATGAAAAATTTTATTCTCTGCATTTCATTTTTAATTGTTACAGGATGTACACTCAACCCATCGACGCAAAATCCTGATGTGGTGATCGGTGATAATGTCATCGATAGACCAGTCCGTGAATTTGGGGCATTACCAACAGACCTCAAAAATCTTTATCCCTTTATTAATGGAAAAACTCTTGTTTCTGTTTATGAATCAGCAAAAGGTGATCAGTGGAAAAGGTTTACTGTTCTCAATATTGCTCGATTTAAAGTGAAAGAGAAATTAACTGCTGAAGAAAAACAAAACTTTCAAACTCTTTTTAATATGGCCATCAAAGATGACTTTGAATGGAACCAGACAATTGGCGTTTGGGGACTCGGAGCCTCTGGCTCAATGGATGATATGCGCACACTAATCTCGATGCTTGATCATTCGAACCCGATTATCGTGGATGAGTCTCTGCTCGCCCTTGAAATTCTCTTCGATAGAGAGCAGACGGTCGAGCCAACAAGAGCTCCAGCTTCAAAAGAAGATGATGTCGTCACTCTTCACGACGTAAACTATTGGAAAAATCTTAAGCTTTAAAACTTAGAGCGTGCTGAATGACTTCATTGGTATGCTCTTCAGTTAAAAAGGCATGCATTGGAAGACCGGCTACAGTAGTGGCAAACTTCTCTGCGTTTTCTTTTTCACCTTGAAAATGACTGAGGGCAGGTTCTTGGGAAAGAGCTTTCATATAGAAATTGCTCGTACCAATTCCAACTTCTTTCATATGATCTTGAAATTTTTGTCTTAACTCACTTGTTTCAAAGCGAATAGGGTAGATATGAAAAGAAGAAGTTTCGAGATACTTTGAAGGAAGAAGCTTAAAGATTTCATTTCTAGAAAGACCCTCATGATATCTTTTAGCAGCTGCTTTTCTTTGATCATTTTGAGCTTCGATTTGTTTCATCTTAAGACAAAGAACAGCTGCTTGAAAATGATCACAGCGACTGTTTCTCCCCATGACTTTTCCATCGCTGCCTCTGCCATGATTTCGGATTTGGTCAATTTTATGAGCTTGTTCTTCTGTTTCACAAAGAATGGCTCCAGCATCACCCATGGCACCTAAATTTTTTGTAGGATAAAAACTAAAAGTTGTTAGGTTGCCACTGGCACCAATGGGTTTCCCATTGATAAATGCTCCACAAGCTTGAGCGGCATCTTCAATAACGGGAATATCTTTTTCGACAGCAATTTTATTAAGTGTCGGAATATCTGCTGGAAGTCCATATATATGGACAGACATGAAGGCCTTGATTTCGAAGCGATCACAAATTTTTTTAAACGATTCGGGACAAGCGAGTCCTGTTTCAGGATCGACATCGACAAAGACCGGAACTGCGCCAACATTGAGAATGGCTTCCGCTGTCGCATAGAAAGTAATTCCAGGAACAGCAACATGATCACCTCTTTCAATTCCATGAACTAATAAAGAAATTTCTAAGGCATCAGTTCCATTGGCGACAAGCCGACAGATCTTTGCTCCTTGAAGTTTCGCGAAGTCATTTTCGAATTGCTTATTATAGGGTCCATCAACAAAAGAATTATTTTTCATGATTTCAGAAAAAATTTCTAATGCTTCAGTTCTTAGGTTTTCGTTATGAAGGGAGTCAAAATCAATATATTTAATCATGCTCTAAAGGTAGAACTCCCTTAGAGTTTTGTCACGTAGATATTTGTTTAAGTTTTTGAAAACTCGTAGAGCCTATTTTAATCCCTTTAAGAGTTCCTCTATGATCAGTGCGGCTTTTTTGGCTGCACTCTTATCTTTTATTTTCTGGGAGATAAGTGTTTGCAGTCTCTCGATTTCCTGTTTTTCAAGTCGTGGGTTTTTCGACTTTTGACCAACCGAATGACTCGAGTTTTTTGGGAGCTTTCTTGCCCCAGAGCCTTTATGTTTCATGGCGCGACGAGTTCGGTGCTATGCGGCAGCAACTGGCTTTCTGATCGACTTGTCAGCAACTTTATCAAGGTGTTCTTCAATGATGTCGTAAAGCTCAAGCTTTGTTGTTCTTGGATCAATCCCTGCTGGAAGAGCAGAATAGATAAAATCATTTTCAACTTCAGTAAAGACAAACCATGTATTTCCTAATTTTTGGAAAAGTACTTCGGCTTCATTAATTTGATTTGATTTTTGCATGATTCCCTCCTGGAACTAGATGATTTAACTACTCATCGACAGGCCCAAGAATGAATTTTAAGGTTTTCTTTTGGGAGGCAATATCTGCCGCTTAATACTCCGACTGAGTCCCAAAAAAGAAGGTATAAACACCACCAAGCGGGTAGTTGTAGTTGTCATCATCTTCATTCCAAAGGTCTGCATTGGATATTCCAGAAGAAGAGGAGAGTTCATAAGCAATATTGAACTGAGTTTGAACACCAAGAACAATATCTCCCCAAGGAATGATTTCTTTTAAGTGAAATTGAGTCGCAAGTTTTGGTGTTAGCCCAAAACCTTGAAAAATTCTCTCTTCAGATTCTCCGTTATCAGAGATTTGATGAATAAACATTCGATCGTAGTTCACAGTGAGTGAACCCCAAAGAGTGATTCCAATATTTCCTCTTCTAAAAAACTCATAGGATAAAATAGGTCCGATTCCCAATTGTCCTCTTGCTTCATTCGCAGTAATCCCATCCTCAAGAACAAAGGTTGCTGAGTCTCCATGGAGATGAAGGTAAAATCCGTAATAGAAACGATCGAGGGGATCGAAAGGGACCTTTTTCATATAGGCCAAATCAACTTGATGACGGAAGTTTACTGTCTCTCTTTGAATTTTTCTGGGATAAGTGTAATTGGTTTGATGAGCTGAGCCAAGTCCATAAGACCAAAAAAGTTTTCTTTTTTCTTGATCATAGAAAGGGTATTCCTCAGTGATCGGCTCATAAATTCTGTAATCGGTATCGTCTTGAGTGATGAACTTGTGCTCGTTATCTCGTCCGTCATCATGGATGACTCGCAGGTGTTTTCTTGGGATGTAAACTGTTCTTCCTATAGAATCGATGCTTTCATAAAAATCATTTCCTTCTGAGTCTCTTGCAAAGCTTGGTGTTTCAGAGCTTGCTTCGTAGGAGATCTCATGAGGACTGATTCCGACATTTCTAAGGCGAACTCGAATTTTATCGCCTTTTCTTTTTAACTGACTGACAGGAGCTGAAAGTTTTGGTTCGAGAAGAAGAGGCGTTTCAAGAACAACGACCTCGGCATAGTAGACTTGTTTATAAAGTTCATTTTCCATCACATTTGAAAACGCAAATGTTGAGAAAAAAAGAAAATTAAATAGGGTGATTATTCTTTTCATATTGCTTTCCCTAGAGCCATTGATCGAATCGATAACCAAAAGAAAAATTGATACTCGTAATTTCTCTTCGGTCTGAACTTTGCTCTATCGTGCCGATGCTACTTTTTTTAATATGACCTCTTAAGAGTCTATAGCCTAAAGTAAAAACATAAGTATTTTTTGCAAAATCAATCTCAAGCTCACTCATGGCAAGCCAAGTATTACTTGAAAGTTGAAAGCTTTTTTCAACGTCAAAAAATAAACTTTTATCAAGCCCGATTTCTGTATTAAACCGCCAATTGTCAGCTCTAAAAAGGTTGGTTCTAATTCGTGGGCCAAGGTAAGCAGCATTCCAAGCAAGCTCACTTCCCCCTTCAAAGTTATTCCACCTACCATCTTGATAGCTTGTGGCCAGTCCAAAGTGCACAGGGAGTCCTAGAGGAAGATAAGATTTCCATTCGAGTCGATTGGCCCTACCACCGGTGGACTCCTGTTCGAAAATATCAGAGAAGTAAACTGCTCGAATGTTTTCAAGGTGAAAACTTAAGGTGTGTTCAAGTTGAAGGTGGGTATCGAAGCTATTGTGTTCGAAGTCTTTTCTTTTCCAACTTTTATTCGTATCGACTTTAAGGTCGAGATCAACAACGTCCTCCACTTTTGTTAAGTCTTTTGAAAAGACGATATAAACTGGGACTTGTTTTTTATTATAGATATAAGCTCTTTCTCCACCCTTGATAATTTCGTTGGCGTAAACAATCGCTTCTCTTTTCGCTCTCCAAGACTCTTTCATATCTAGTGAGTAGATCACGGTATTTCTTTTGATATGGGCCTTGTAGGCGGGAAAAGAATTTTTTTCTAAAGTGTCCGGTGGTGAAACTCTTTTTATGTGATGATTTTGAGCTCTTCGAATATTAGATTCTGCTTTTTTGAGATAGAGCAGTGACTCTTTATCAATGGAGGGTTTGGTGCTTGTCTTCTGAGTTTGGGCCAGTACGAGATTGGGAGTAAAAACTAGGGCCAGGGCCAATGCGTTGCTGTGTAAATAATATTTCAATGACATATCTCTATTATATTTGACCTGAGGCTAAATAAAAGGACTCATTTAATGAAAAAACCATAGGATTTTACTGTGACACTCGATTGTTACAACGTGTCCCAAATGATATGAATTAATCTTATGGAAGATATTATCTTTAGACTCGCTGTGTCTATTCCGGGGTTTTTATTAGCAATTGTATTTCACGAAGCTGCCCATGCTTATGTGGCCCTGCGTTTCGGTGATCCAACTGCTAAGCTCCAAGGAAGATTGAGTCTTAATCCAGCGGTTCATTGGGACTTGGTGGGAACCATTATTATGCCAATCTTCTTCATTGTGTTGGGATGGGGGATTTTTGGTTACGCAAAGCCTGTTCCGGTTGATCCGAGAAATCTTAAAAACGTAAAGTGGGGAATCTTCTGGGTGAGTTTCGCTGGACCTCTCGCAAACGTTGCCCTTGCAATCATTAGTGCTTTTGCTCTGGTTGTCTGCGCTTTAAAGGTTTCGCCAGATTTTTACCTCTATGACGTTTTAAGAAAGATGCTAGAGTCATCAGTTTATATCAATATCATCCTAGCGGTTTTTAATTTGATCCCTTGGCCACCTCTTGATGGTTCAAAAATGGTGGCGACATTTCTCGATTACAATCAAGCGAGAAAGTATGAGGAGCTTCAGCGCTTCAGCCTCTTATTTTTTATTATTTTATGGCAAACCAATATTTTAAGTTATGTTATGTCTCCGGCCATGATGGCCGCAAACGGCGTAATTCACTTATTTGGAGCTTTATTAAGTTAACGGACACACACACACACTTAGAGAGATTACGTTAATGTTAGATACATCAATTCAAATTAAAACAGATCGGTTCGATGGACCTCTTTCTCTACTACTGATGCTTATTCAAAAAGAGCAAGTAGAGATTCGCGATCTTAGTTTAACAAAGATCACTGAACAGTACCTTGAGTATCTCGATCGAATGCAAGAGTTGAACTTCAATATCGCAGGAGACTATCTCTACCTCGCTGCGACTCTTATTTATTTAAAATCAAAAGAATGTCTTACAGAACAGGACAAAGAGGCCTTAGGTCAGTTTGAAGCTGGCTCTGATAAACTCGTCATTGAGTCTCAAGCTGAGCTTATTCAGCGCCTTGAAGACCTTCAAAGATATCAGAAACTTGGCCAGCTTCTGTGGAAACTTCCCAAGAAGGGTGAAGATATTTTCACCAGACCAAGACTTAATAAGAAGTATCATTTCTCATCATTTTTAAAGCGTATTGATGTGGAAGAGCTGACTCTTTCGATGATGGATTACCTCGTTCGTGAAAGTCGCAAGTATAAGGTTGTTAAAAGAGACAGGCTTTCGATTAAGGAAAAGCTGGTTTTCTTAAAGAACCTTCTTAATGTCGGTGAAACAAAAACTTTAGATGAAATTATTGGCGTTCAGAATGACGGCACTATTACAAATGTTGTGATTAACTTCATTTCTTTACTTGAGCTTGCAAGATTAAAACGAATTGAAGTTTTCCAAAATGAAGATAGAGGAAGTGTTTATTTTAAAGTTGTAAAAGAACTTGATGATCTTGACCTTGCATCTGCCAATGGTTTTGAAGATGAAAATGAGCAAGAAAACACAGAAGAAAATAAAGAAAATAGCGAACAAGAACAAATAGCACTTTCTCAGGAAGAGAATAGCGATGTTGTTCAGCAAGCCAACATTGAAGATAATGTCGCAAGTCCTTTAATGCAGTAGTTGGATTAAGACGGAGAGAGTTATGGAGACAGAGAACCACACAGAACAGGCTCAAGAAACTTTAGAAGTGCAAGAGGCAAAAGACGCTCAAGACGCTCAAGAAGTTCAAGAAACACAAAGTGCAGATGAGACCGAAGAGTTTTCACTTGAACTTAATTTTCTTGATGAAGAAAAACAAAAAGAAAAAGAGTGGAAAGAGAAAACGGGGCTCAACGAGGTTACAATTCTTGCTGCGATCGAGACAATTGTCTTTATGAGTGAAAAGCCTGTTTCAATTGAAAAGATTAAAAAGGCCATTAACTCAGAAATGCCATTAAGGCCAATCTATACAGCCCTTTCAGAACTTCAGGCTAAATACGAAGAGCCAACCCATGGAATTCGTCTGGTTGAGGTTGCTGAAGGTTATCAATTCCGAACCAAACTCAATTACGCTAATTATGTTGAAACTGTTCATAAGTCGAATTCATTTACATTAACCCCAACCGCATTAGAAGTTCTTGCGATCATTGCTTATAGACAACCAATTTCAAGAACTGAAATTGATCGTCTAAGAGGTGTTGATAGTTCTCATATCGTAAGAGCACTTATGGATAAAAGACTTGTGGCAATTGCTGGTCGGTCTGATGAGTTAGGGAGACCAACAACTTTTAAAACAACTCCTGAGTTTTTAGAGTTTTTTAATCTTGCTGACTTAAGTGATCTTCCTGATGAAGAAGAACTCAAAGAAATGACTGCAAGTGGAGTTGGCGAAATTTCAGATATCAAAGATCTTGTGAAGAAGACCGGTGAGGGAGAGTTCTCTTTCGACGATATTGATGAGCTTGATCAACTTGCAAGTGAAATTAAAGAGATTGCTTCCGATACGGAATTCACAAAGCTTCTTAAGCAAAAACCTAAAAAAGATGAAGAAGGTGTGGGGGCAAAAGCTCTTTCACCTTTTGAAATTATTGAAGACTTTCTTAACCAAGAGCAGATTTCCACTGAAAATCAAAAAGCGATGGAAAGTGAGCTTTTTACAGCAGTTACTGATGTTGAGATTATTTCAAATCCTCAGGGTGAGAATGATTATAATATTCCGGAAGAGGGTTTAGATCTTAATGACCTTGAAACAGCAGCTCCTGTTTCTGATGGAGATCTTTATGAAGAGATCCCTGAAAGAGAGCAGCTAGAGCAAAAGTTTAAAGAGATCCAAGAGCTTCCCAATAAACTTGAAGAACTTGAGAAAGAAGATGAAGAGCTTCTTGCTCAAGAGGAAACTTTAAGTGCTGAAGAAAGCCCAGAGGTTGAAGAAGAGGCCCTCTTTTCAGATATGAGTGAGGATGAACTTTCTGATGTTCTTGATGAGAAGTTCATGGCATTTGAAGACGGAGAATCTGAAGAGTCTGAAAATAAGAATGAGAATGAAGACAGTTTTGATGAAGTTGATGCGGCTATGATCGCTAAGTCATTAGAAACAGATCAGCCTTCTGATGAAAGTCTTCTAGACTCTGTTGACGAATAGCTCCATCCTCGCTAAATAATCAATACTTTTTACGAACCGCCGTGAGGCAGATCAAAGGATATCTCCATGCAAATGTCAGATGACAAGCAATCTCTTATTCGACTTCAAAAATACATCGCAGATTCAGGAATAACTTCAAGAAGAAAAGCTGAAGAGCTTATGCTTGAAGGAAGAGTGACTGTTAATGGAAAAAAGTGGACTCAGCTTGGATCAAAGATTAATCCTCAGACAGACGCTGTTTGTGTTGATGGAGATCCCATTGATCCAAGGCTTAATGAGAAAGTCTACCTTGTTTTTCATAAGCCTAGAGGCGTTATTACTTCTGTTTCTGATCCAGAAGGAAGAAAGACGGTTCTCGATTTTGTTAGCAATATCACATCGAGAATTTATCCGGTAGGAAGGCTTGATTATCTTTCAGAAGGTCTTCTTCTTATGACGAATGATGGAGAGCTTGCTCAACAGATTTCTCATCCAAGTTATCGAGTTCCAAAGGTTTATGAAGTGAAAGTCTTTGGACATGTTGATCTTAGTCTTTTAAAGGCCATGAAAAAAGGTGTGCAAACAGAAGTTGGAAAGATTAGACCCGAATCTGTTCGAGTCATTAAGCAGCTTCCTTCTAAAACTTGGCTTGAGATTCGCCTTATGGAAGGAAAGAACCGTGAGATTCGAAGACTCTGTGATGCTTTTAATATCACAATCGATAAACTTAAAAGAGTCGCGATTGGAAATCTTTCCATTCAAGGAATTAAGCCAGGGTCATATGACATGTATTCAAAGAAACAACTTCTTAAGGCCATTGGAATCAATGAATCAGGTGAGTTTAAAGCAAGTAAGCAAGGTTTCTTTTCTGCTAAAAAGACTGTCAAAATTAAAGAACATCGTGTGAGTCAGGAAAAGCTTGCAAATCAAGAAAAGTATGGGCGATACAAAAAAGAAGCTTACTATGATTCTCTAAAAGCCTATGAGGCATTTAAGGAGAAGCAGGCCCTAAAAGAAAAAATGGAAAGAAAGGCAGAAAGAGAAGCTTACAAGCAGTCTAAAGCAAAATCTTAGAAAAAATATTGAAAAGCAAGTTCAGGATGAAGAGAGAAGTCTGTTCTGATTTTCTCTTCATTAAGTTCTTGGTCATAGCCTTCCCGAGTGCTTAAAAGCTCCTGTTGATAATCATTTCTCTCACTATTTTCTAGATCAACTATAATCCCATCGTAAGTTGAGCTCATAGAGAATCCAATCTGAGCGAGAAAGTTGTCGCCTTTAAAAACAAATGAAGTTCCAACATGAATTCGAGGGTAAACATCGGAGACGTGAAGAACTCCGACTTCACCTAAGACTGAAATGCCTTTACTTATCTTTACTTCGTGTAGAGTTGAGATATTAAATTGATAGGGGGTGTTGTTAACAGTAGGCCTTCTCAAGGAAAAGGGAAACTGATCGTCTGAATAATAGCTACCGATAATATTGAAGTGAAACTTATAATTGGCACTGACTTTTCGAGAGTAAATATAATAAGTCCAAAATGAGTTCATTTTAAAGCCGGTGTACTCATCAGCATAAGTTTGAAAATAGGCAAGCTCTAAAGAATGAGTTGTTTTGCCGCTCTTGTAAACGTTCTTTCTAAGATAGGCATTGTTCATATTATAAAAAGAAATCAGAAAAGGACTGGTTCCCACAATATAATCGTTACCTCCACAAGCTGTAATTTGAAAACCAAGTGTACAGCGAGCTTCATTGAAGGTGTAATCGGTATGAGAAAGATTGTGACCAAAAGAGCGAATTTCTTCTTTGGGGGCGGCAAAGCTTGTTTTTATTAGGAAGGTCGAAAAAACAAAAAAGCCTACTAAACTTTTTATAATCATATTCACCTAAAAATTCCTTTTTTAAGTGCGACTCCAATCGCTTGTCTATTGTATCAAAGGATTTTTGGTGAATGAGAAGAAGTTAGTAAAGGCAAAAACTACACTAAAAAAAAGGCACCATTAATACTGGTGCCTCAATGATCCCAAACTAAATAGTCTGTTATTGATTTTGTAAGAAGTTAGTTATCGTAGCGAACAACTGATTTTTTCTCGAGATGTTCTTGGAGAATATCCATCGAGAACTCTATAGCTTGTTTTGCGTAGGGAATGTTTGAGTTTTGATTTCTAGGAAAACTCGATTGCTTAATCATTCCAGCGCAGACTCTCATGATTTCAGCACAGCTATCAAAAAACTGGTGCTCATCTGGAGTACTCATCGCTTCAAGCATAAGAGCGTTAAGTGATTTCATTAATCGAACCTGGGCGGGAGTTAGATCATACTCTTCAATTGATACTTCTAGCATTTTCTGTGATTCTTTAATTAAACTCATAATTATTGACCTCATTTTGATGATTCATTATCACGCTCAATATTCTTATCGCCGGTTCTCTACGAAATATTAGATATTTATGTCGGACCACAATACTTCGATCAGTTTTTGTAAAGGAGTTCTGGACAAGTTTAATTAGATCCCATATACTCACCTTCAATTTGATTAAGAAATCAAACACTTAGCGCGGGATGGAGCAGTCTGGTAGCTCGTCGGGCTCATAACCCGAAGGTCGGAGGT
>JBMYPC010000016.1:0-32841 GCA_049599895.1 Bacteriovoracaceae bacterium
ACATGAAGCGGCTATCTGCAGCTCTCTGTGTGAGAAGTACTACGACCTTAAGCTTTTGGCACAAAACATTCAAAACGTAAAAGATAACTTCACAAGGTTTTTCTCATTTGGCCTAAAGGAAAATAACCCCGAAATTGAAGCCAAAGACCATACCACTCTTGCCTTTATGACAAAGCACCATCCAGGGGCCCTTGTAAACTGTCTCACAGAATTTTCAAAGAACTTCATCAATCTTACTAAAATTGAGTCTCGCCCAATTCCTCACAACCCTTTTGAGTACATCTTCTATGTGGACTTTAGAGGGTCTATTGATATGCCCGAGACTCAAGTCGTTTTAAAAGAACTTGAAAAAGACACTAAAGAAATTAAGATTATTGGATCTTACAAAAGAATAAGAAAAGGTTAAATACGATTAAGCGGAATGCTTTAACTTTTCTCTTTCAGCACAATAATCAGAAAACTCTGTCACAATCACCTGCGGATCGAGAATGACGATCTGCTCTTTATTTTGATAGAGCCAATCATAAAGATGTTTCGATCTTTCTACTGAACCGGCCCAAATAACCTCTCCCTCTTGATTAGAGGTAATAAAAGGTCTTCCAAAATGTTGAAAACTTGGGGTTAAATCAAGTTTTGATTGATGAAGTAGTTTGAGAACCAACCTTTCTTCTGTCCCCATCACTCTTCTCATGGCGACAATAAAATCTTCTATTTCAACCTTGGTGAAATTTACTTCATATGCACCTGTAATATTTGGCTTTATTTCGACGATCTCGCTCATTTGAAAATAAACAAGACACTTCTCGAGACAGTCTTCTGCAACAAGGGAAAGTTCACCTTCAATCACAACAACTCTTAAAGGATAGATTTCTAAAATTCGATTGTCTTCTAAACGAGCATAGAGAGCAATTGAGTTCTCAATAGCGTCCTCGAGTTTTGAGATCAACTCTGCAGAACTTGTTCCATTAATTCTTAAAAACATATTCTGTTTTTGCTTCTCTCTTTCAATGACTGAATAGAGATTATGTTTATTGGTTTCCCCTAAAACAGTTTGAATTTTTTGATCTAGGGTTTGAAAATAATTTGTTCTTTTAGTTTCATCGCTTGCTGACATCATCGTTGATTGCAGTGCCATCCATTCATTGAAACTCATATCAACTTTTACTCTTGCATTGTAATCAATAACCCGAAGAAAGCTTCTTCCCAAAATGTCCTTTTCGATGGAAATCGGAAAATCGCACTTATGACAGAAGGACACAATTCGGATGAGCTGGTCTTCATTAAGTCCAAGCTGAAGCTTCACTTCCTCTAAGGATACCTGTTTGATCTGATACCTTTGGAGAAAATCTAAGAATTGCCAAAAATATCTCTGCTCTAACAATGAATTATCAAGCATTTACGAACCTCTAACTCTGTTCAATTAGCTTTATGCCAGTGCAAACTAGTCGGGTATATAGGGGGCAAACTTTAGTGATTTTTGGCCAGGAACATGAAATAATAATCTAACAGCTTGAAATTACTCATCGAAAATGAAGGATTCTATGCTCTATAAATCTCTACTTAAAAATCCCATACTGATGATTGGTATTCTTTTTATGTCGATCTTTCTCATGACTCATGGAAAGAAGTTTATGCAAGAATATAAAACCAATCTCACTCCCACTTCTTGCCGAGCACTAATGGTCAAACTCGAGCGCCGTCTTCCGGCCCACTGGAAAGCTCATTGTGAGGAAAACAACCTTGCTGTGGAATACTCACTCGAAATTCCTAAAAAAATTCAAAAACAAAATGAAATCAGACAATTTGCCTACCGTGAACTTGCCAACAGTCTAAGTTTTATTGCTAAAAATTCTCCAGAGGATAATATGCAAAAAACCGATGTTGTCAGAGTCAGAATGAAACTTGAAAAACTCACAATCAACGCAGTCACCGAGGGACGCTTTCTCTCAAAACTCTACTCACTCACCGACCCTAAGTTGATTACGAAACACATCCAAGCAACTGTCCAAGTCCAAGAAGTTCCCAACTAAATTTTGAATATTTTTGGGATCGGCCTCAATGACATCTTTTTGAAGCTCATATCTCCAAGCATGAAGTTGAAGTATCTCATCTTGATCAAAAGCTCCATAAAGAGAGTCCCCAACTATAGGATGGCCTAAAGCCTTCATATAGGCCCTAATTTGATGTCGAATTCCAGTATCAAGTTCTATACAAACAAGACTTATGTCTTGATCAGGAAGATAAAAAGATTGAATAATTTTAAGGCAACCTTCACGCCCCCCCTCAGAAACGACAATTGTTTGTGAAGCCTTTTCTCCTTTGTGAGAGAAAAGAGCTTTGACAACTCCACGCTTTTTAATCTCTCCTTGAACAAGACAGAGATAAACCTTCTTTTTTAATACTTTAAAAAGTGTCTCTTTTTTCTTTTCGACTTTCTTTTTTGAATAAAGAACTAATCCTGAAGTCTCCCCATCGAGACGATTTAAAAGTCCACGATCGAGGTGTTGCTGATGATTTATCAAAAGGCTTCCTCTACCAATAGACCTCAGGTAGGAAAGAAGGTTTTCTTTATCACTATATCCTCTGGCCTCACACTGGACTCCTGAAGGTTTGTTCAAAATAAGAAAGTCTTCATTTTCAAAGATAATCTTGGGGAGAGGCCCTATAAACTCAGGATTGATTCTTCCAAAGTTTAAAACATCAAAGAGAACTTCTTTTTCTTGGAATGCTTCCACCGAAATAGTTCTTTGTTTTTTTGAGAGATTCTTTTTAAGAGATTGCTTAGAGAAACCAAGCCTCATTAATGCCTCATCAAGAGAGCTATAACTTTGTGTAAAACAAAGAAAGGTTTTTTTATCTTGATTGGACTTTGAAGCCATCACTCATGAGATCAGTTTTTCTAAGAAGAAACTCAACTCTTCTTGAAGCTTTTTGATTATCGGCTTCTGACTGACCGGGTATTTTGATAGGTCTTGTGTCTCCATAAAAGACAGTGGTAATCCTCTCTGGATTCACTCCTCTTTTGATCAGTGCTCGAGTCACGCCTGTCGCCCTTAAACTAGAAAGTTCATAAGGCCCAAGACTTCCATCTTTTGATTGCTCATTAACTGAAGCATGACCTTGCACAAAGACTTTCCACTCTTTCGCTCTCATCATTTGCACAATTCTTTCAAAAACAGGAATCGCCACATCACTTTTTCCAATGGACCCCTCTTCAAAAATAATCTTATCTTTAATTGTGACCTTTACCCCTTCAGGAAGTTCTTCAATTTCAGCATTATCACTTAACTGAAATTGACTCAGATCATTTTTCATCTCTTTTAAATCTTCATCTGAAGCCCGATTAATTTCATGTTTATCAAGAAGACCTTCTGTGGTTAAAAACTCAATGGGAAATGGTTTGATTGGCTCAGAACTATCGAGCATTGTCGGACTATCATCAGGAGACTTCCCTCTTTGAATAACTTTTCCATGCTTTAAAACATTTCCACCAAAAGCATTTCGAATCGAGCCTAGTGCTGCTTCATATTTAGCAGATTCCGTTTTCGCAAACGAAAGAAGAAGAACGAAAAATGTCAGAAGCAGTGTCACAAGGTCAGAAAAAGTCCCCATCCAGCCCGGAAGGCCAGGAACACATTCCTCACATTTGGGACATTCGGGTTCTGCTGGTGTTTCGTCGGCCACGCTCTTTTCCCTTTATTATTCGTCCCCACCTTCATCAGCAGCTGGTCTCTCTGCTGGTGGTAGAAAAGATCCTAGTTTTTCTTTAATAAGTCTTGGGTTCTCACCGGCGACAATTCCAAGAGTCCCCGCAATGATAATGGACATTTTAGTCACTTCCATTTTTGAGCGAGTTTCAAGTTTTGTTTTAAAAGGATTGGCAACAATGTTTGCGATACATGCACCATAGAATGTTGTTAAAAGGGCAACGGCCATGGCGGGACCAATGGCAGCCTGATCCGTTAGGTTCCCAAGCATGATAACCAGACCAATCAGGGTCCCGATCATCCCAAAAGCTGGACCATCGTTAGCAATTTCACCAAAAAGAGTACTTCCTACCTTATGTCTTTCAACAAGAGCATCAATTTCAAGTTGAAGGATAGAACTAATCACCTCTGGTGGTCGGTTGTCCGCTGCGAGTGTCATCGCTTTTTTAAGAAACGGGTCATCAATAGGTACTTTTTCAAGGGCAAATACCGACTCTCTTCTTGCTGTTTCAGCAAGGTTTCCAATCTCTTCAATTGTGGCCTTGGGATCAGCTGGAGAAAAGAACAAGGCCTTCATCGCAATCCCCACAACCTTTTTAACAACCTCTAAAGGCCATTTAATAAAGGTTGCTCCAATCACCCCAAGCCCAACAACAATGAGTGATGGAACGTCGATAAATGCAGCGAAGTCACCACCTGCAAAGATTGAACCTACAACCGCTCCAACACAGAGGACGAGGCCAATGACCGTAGCGATATCCATAATTCCCCCAAATAGACCTCAAAAGAGATCACAAATTATCAATTTATAGAGATATCGTATTGTTTTTCGGTACCCTAGAAAGTGAATTTAGGTAGATAGAACGAAAAGGAAAAATTTGCCTAAAAAACCTTATTCAAAGACAGGAAAGTCTACTCCATCCTGAAGCAGAATTACAGAAGCATCAGCTCCTCTAAAAAAAACAATATCAAGAAGAGAGCTGTTTTTATCTTTCTTGAGAGCATAGAGAGACTCTTTTGAAGCCCGAGAGCAACTCTTGGGTGTCGTTAAAAAACGAAGCACATCAGAATCAGGCTTTGCCATCCCTTTAAACTGATGAGAACTGTACTTAAGCTTAGTCCCCTGCACACACTCTTTAAGAATCCCGATATTATGAGAAAGTTTGTTTTTTTTAAACATCGAAAGCGCCATTACTTTTTCAAACTCGGAATTAAATGTCTGAAGAAGCCTCTCTCCTTTTTTCTGGCGGGCCTTAATCTCTTGAAAGAAAAAGTTCACTTTATTTCGCTCTAGTACAGCACGGTAATAGTCTTTAAGTGAATCGCATTCTTTTTTGATGATCTTATTTCGACAAAGCATCAGGCGATGAGTTTCATATTGAAGATTAAATTTTTGTAGAGGATTCAATCTTTTATACTTTTCCTGATCGTAAGTCTTAAGAATAATTCTCTCGATACCATTGATTTGCTTTTCACTTACGATATCGATGTTTCGAAGCAGTTGCCTTATGTTTCGATAATATTCGTCTTTCACAGCAGCTTTCATTTCATTGACGATTTGAATATCAGACTTTTCTTTTGGCTTAAGTCGAGAAAGGTTTATAACACTTGGATCCGCACCGTTTTTTAGCAATAGTCTTATGAGCTTGTGATCAATTGGCTTTTTGCTTAAAGCAAGTGACAGAGGATAAAAGCCTTCTTTAGTTGGTGTATTTAAAGGAAACCTTCTTTTAAGAAAAAACTTAACAAGATTTGTATTACCGACAAGGATAGCTGAGGCGATGGGCATCGAAGATTTCTTAGGCAGAAGATAGTAAGGAGTAAAAACATCAAGAACAAATTGTTCCTCATTGTTGAGAGCCGCGTATGACAGGCAATCAAGGCCTTTATTGTCTTCGTAATAAGCATCAGCGCCGAGGGCAAGAAGCTCATCAAAGGCCTTTTTATCTCCCAAGGCACACGCATAAAGAAGTGGTGTCTGTTCAATCTTTTCTGACTTAACATCAACACCTTTATGATCAAGGCTTAATTGGTAAAGTCTTTCATACTCAGCGTTATCAATGGCACTGCCAAATTTTTTGAACACTTCATTTGAAGCCATTACATCTGTCATTGTCAGGATGAGAAAAAAGATTATTTTCATGGAGTTATTGTAGCGAGAAAGTGCTATTGAATCGAGAGAAAAGACGAGAAAGTTTATGAGTACTTCCCCATGGGAATAGGGTCTGTCCGTAGACCCATTTTGTATCCCATGAGGTCAATTTCATCCGTGAAAACGACTACTCTTCCTTCATGGTCTTATCTAAATAATTAAGCATTACCTTTCTAAGATTTCCTAGAGTCACATAATCTGACTCAAGAAGAAGTTCTTTTTTAATATAATCAACAGGAAATCCTGTAATGTCTGAAATTGTATCTAAAGAAACATTTGATTCTTCAGAATGATTTTCAATGTTATGGGCATCAGAACGAGTTTCAATTACCGATTGTCGATTTGAATTGTCCTGATGTGAGCTTTGCGTCCATGTAGAGGTGGTCCCCTCTCCTGCTACACTCATATAACACTCCTTTGCGTGCCTACTCACCGCGACACTTAATCCCTAAGTGTTTAAAATCTGCGATGATATACCTCTGTCCTGTGGTCTTGTAAAATCTTATCTGGCCATACTGTTCAATGTCAAACCGCAGAAAGGGCCTGACTTAAGATGTAAGTTTTTATTAGGTGCTTAGCCCTAATCTTGAGTCTTTTTATAACCTGAATCTAATAAAGCACTGAAACTTCTAACTTTTCGGAGCATCTCTTCAAACTCTGACTGGGACTGGCTTTGTAAGGTTATTCCTCCTCCTGCACCATAAAAGAGGTTTCCTTTTTTGAGCTCAACTTCAGAACTTCTAATATTGATTGAGCCACAAGCATAGTTTCCATGACTGATTATTGTTGATCCACAATAAAACCCACGGGAATAACCTTCAATTTGATGGATCATTTCACTCACTCTCTCTTTCGGAGCTCCAGTGATACTTCCTCCTGGAAACAACCGCTTCACCACATCCCAGAGATCATGATTAAGCTTAAGCTGTTTTTGGACAATAGAGAACTGATGTAAAATTCCAGGAACTCTCAAGGGTACCGAACGAGAAATCACTTCTGAAAAATCCCCTCCGATTGAACTTAAGTCATTTCTCATGAGGTCTGTAATCATATCAAGCTCGGCTTGATTCTTAGGGCAATTTACTAATTCATGCCAGACCTTCTGAAAATTGTCCTTTGAAGAGAACTTCGCAGTCCCCTTGATGGGAAAAGTTTTAATCATGCGACTTTCATTTCGACCTTCAATTCGAAACAAGCATTCGGGAGAATTGGAAAGATAAAGCTTATCTTTTGATGGAATAAAAGTTGCGTTAGCATAAGCCCCAATATTTTCTTTTTGTTGCCATAGTTTAGAGACAAGAGAAAAAGCTTCAAGATCTTTACCAGTGGTTTTATTTCTAAGACCAAATTCAAAGGGTCTCGTAAGATTAATCTGATAACAATTTCCCTTTAAGAGATTGTCATAGACCTTTTGAAAAAGCTCTTCGTATTGAGAAAATTGAGGGGAAGCCAATTCAGTTAATTCAAAATCGTCCCCATCACCGAGGTTTTTTATTGCTTCAAAGTCTTGATATTCAATTTTAAGAACATAATTTCGCTCATCTTCAAATAGCTTTTTATCGTGATGTAAGAGTTCATTTAAGTAATCATAAAAAACAATAAAAACTTGATACGTTTTTGAACTTAGACTTTGAAACTCTGATTTTAAATCTCCTTCTTGGCGAGAAGATATAGTTGAAGAAAGAAGGTCTTCAACATGTCGAGATGTATACAACTTCGCATTCAGAGGATTTTTAAACTTAAGAAACTTTTCTTTATAGGGAATGATCGTCCACATAAATGAGACTATTGATTTGAGGGAGCATCCTCTCTTTGAGAAAGAGGCTCAAAACTTGTGTAGGCACCAATGAATGCAAGTTTCACTGTCCCTGTTGAACCAGCACGGTTTTTCCCAAGGATCACTTCAGCAACACCAGGCTCTTTAGTGTCTTGGTTATAATATTCATCTCGGTAAATAAACATCACAATATCCGCATCCTGCTCAATGGCACCAGATTCACGAAGATCGGATGTATTAGGACGTTTATTCGGTCTTGATTCAACCCCACGGTTAAGCTGAGATAAGGCAATGACAGGACATTCAAGTTCTTTGGCCATAGACTTTAAGCTTCTTGAAATTTCTGCAATCTGCTGCTCTCTTGAAGGGTTTCCGGTATGAGATTTCATGAGCTGAAGGTAGTCGATGATAATCATACCAAGACCTTCTTCAGCTTTAATTTTTCGACATTGGCTGAGGATATCAAGAACAGTCGTACCACCATTATCATTAATATAAATTGGAAAATTGGAAAGCTTTTGCACAGCTGTTCCAATATTTCGAAGATCAGTATCGTTGAAATCTTTCATTCGAACTTTTGCCGCTGGAACTTTGGCTGTTGAGGTTAAAATCCTCATGGAAAGTTCTTCGGCCATCATCTCTAGAGAAAAGATCGCAATTGGAAGACCAGTGGTCTCAACTGCATTAACTCCAAAGTTTAGAGCAAGAGCTGTTTTCCCCATCGCGGGACGAGCAGCAAGAACAATAAGTTGACCAGGTTGAAGACCAAGAAGAATCTTATCAAGGTCAGTATAGTTAGTGGGAATTCCAGCAATCTCACCAGGTTTTCGAGAAGTGTCCTCAAGCTTTTTAAGGTTTGCTCTAAGAGTTGAGTTAAGCTTGATCATCCCCCCACTTTTGGCTTCGTTAGTGAGTTTAAAAAATGAAGCTTCAACTTCTTGAATAAAGTCTTCTGTTTTTCCAGAAAAAGTTTTCCCAAGGTCTGCAACTCTTTGAGCTGTCTTTACGATATCCCTTAGACTTGATTTTTCTTTAACAATTTTTGCGTAATCATAGATATGAGCGGCTGAAGCCTGCTCTTCGACGATTTCGATGATAAATGATTGTCCGCCTAAGGATTCAAGCTGGCCTCTTTCAGAAAGCTTTGAACAAAGAGTGACGTAATCAATAGGCTTATTGGCAAGCACGAGATCTTGAATCGCATCAAAAATCTTTCCATAGGCAGGATGATAAAAATCTTCCGCCACTAACTTAAGATCAGCGATTTCATCAAAAGCAGAATTATCGATAATGAGGCAACCTAAAAGCGACTTCTCGGCCAAAAGATCGTGCGGTAGCTCTCTAGGCCCTGATTGAGTCGGTTGGTTCATTTGCCCTCTAGATGCATAAAGATGAATTTCAAGATGAGATTAATTAATAACCTTTAAGAATCTTTGCAGCTTCTTCACTAAGTCTTTGATCTTCAGTTTTTTCAGCTGGAGTTGCTGCCTTAGCTTCTCCCTCACCTTCTGCAGATTCCTCAGCTTTTGCCTCGCTAGCTTCTTTGGCTTCTTTTTCTTCAAGAACCTTAGCTTTTTTCATTTCTTCTTCACGTTTTTTGATTTCTTCAATCTGCTTAGGATCTTGAGTAACGCTAACTTTAAATTCAGCTTCTACACCTTGAAAAAACTTCACTTTAATATCGAATGTTCCAAGAGCTTTGATTGGGTTAGCAATAACGAGATGTCTTTTCTCAACATCAAATCCAGCATCGTTAAGAAGTTTACTAAGTTCAGTTGAAGTAACTGTTCCAAAAAGTTTTCCACCTGTAGAAACTCTTCTTACAATATCAACTTGGTGTCCATTAAGCTTAGAGCTAACATCTTTAGCATAAGATTTTTGCTCATCGATTTTCTTAGCAAGTTTCTTTTGTTGATTCTCAAGAACTTTTTTATTTGATTCATCTGCGAAGACCGCAAGGTTTCTTGGTAATAAATAATTTCTCCCGTATCCAGGCGAAACATTTACAATATCACCAACGTTTCCAAGGGATTGAACTCTCTCAGTAAGAATAACTTTCATTTCAGGTCCTCCAGCATATATCACACAGCGTCATTTGATTATTTTCTTTCCGTTTGATATCACATTCCTCATGGAAATCAAATGAGAAATCAAGTTTCTGGGCCAGTTTTTGGCCTTAAAAATTTTCTAAAATTAATCCATCCATCAAAAACCCCAAAAAGCACCACAATCTGCCACGCCATCGTAACAGTCAGCAGCACTAAAAAGGTTCTTAAGAAGCTTCGAATCCGTAGGTAGTCCAATAAAGTTATATAAAGTCCAAAGCCTTGGAAGAAATAAAATAATCCAATTCCATAAAGAAGGTTGCTTCCTAAAACAATAAGAGCGTCACCCCAAATATAGTCCCCAGCAACCCTTAGAGTGAGGGCAAGAATTAAAGGCCAAAGCATGACATCGGGAACTTTAAAATGAACTAACTCTTTTACGGTATAAGGATAGGCGTGACGGATCTTCCAAAGAAGAGAATTACGTAAAACTAAAAATAATGTTGCCCAGAAAGTAAAAAAGATCGTGATAAAAATCACAGAGGGCATCCAATTGATAATATCTTTTGCAAAGGCCTTTGGATCACTGAGAAAGTCCTCAAGAAGCCGTGCCTGTTCTCCGCCAGCAGAGATGAGTTCTTTGTTTTGAAGTTTCATTTGCTCAAAAAGTTCTAGGACCTTTGCTTCAACAAGGCCTGTAATGGAGCCACCTTCAAGGATAACAACTCCTAGAAGAAGGACAAAGATCACGCCCACAACAGCAAGGCCAAATGTCAGAAGGCCCTTTACGGGATGCCATTTCCTTAAAATGACTTCAGCATTGAGAACCCCAATAACAGCCGAAAAGAAGTAAGCAAAAGGCATATAGGAAAGCGCAAGCATGTACATTGATAAAGCGACAGAAAAAAGCATAAAGCCAAGAACGAGAACTAAGGATTTTTGTCTTCCATAAAGAAGAACCGCAATGGTCAGAGGGACACTGGCAAACAATGAAAGCGGGCCAAAAGCACAAAGTGCCATCGCAGTAAGCCCGAGGAAAAGAAGTTTACCGTTTGTGAGATTTTCTTGATCAATCATTTTCAGTACATATCAAAAAAAAAGGCCAGAGACATGCCCTGGCCTAAAATATTTGCTTAGATTTTTCTTATAAGCTTTTTGCCGTGTAGTTTGAGATTGAACTTGCGATACCAATTGCTCTTGCTCTTTTAATCGCAGTTGTTGCAAATCTTTGGTGCTTACGGCTAACACCTGAAACTCTTGCAGCAGAGATTTTTCCAAACTCGTTAATAAGCCAGTTAAAAGTTTGAGGATCTTTCCAGTCCGCTCTTACTTTTTTAGCTGTAAACCAACAAGTTCTTCTCTTAGCAAACTTTCTTCTCGATTTTGCCATGTCTGAACCTTTCTCTTCCATTTCATCAAGAGCTGATCCAGAGTATTTTTTAGAATATGGACTTCTGTAAGTCTTAACAACGTCTTCAGCCTTAAGCTTAGGACATTTAATAATAAGGTGCTTAAGAACAACTTCAGAAATTCCAAGACGTCTGTTGACTTCAAAGTTTGTATCAGCAGGAGCTGAGTAAACAAGAACGAAAAACCTTGCAGTTTCTTTTTTGTCAGCAGTAGCTTGGGCAAAACGAACTCGTCCCCAATCATCTTCGATAAGTACTTCACCACCTGTTTCAGTGATAGCACCTTTAATGTTCTCAATGGATTTTTTGATGTTGTCTTCACCAGCATCATCAGCGTTAGCGATTGCTAATTCGTAGATCATAGATCCTCCTGGGTATTGCCTATTTTCCTATACTTGAAATAAGCGAGGTTTAAAATGTTTGTCGTTTTTAGCAAGACTGACTCAGCTTGTACATAACTCAAAGCACAAATCAAGTAAACTTTCTAGGTTAAAATAAAAAAGCCCCTGTTAACTTTAAGGGGGGCTTTGCAAAGGTCTTTATTATTAACTACTTAATACTGAATATTTCTTAGTCCACTACTTCCAAATGAACCAAAGGTCGCTTGGGAGATATCAGTACATTCCGCATTGAGCTCAGTGATACTGTTTCCTATCACTGTTCCCGGAACTGTTTCGTTATAAGTTAAGTGGCTATCGTTATCGATATGACATTCACCTGAGTAAGATAAAGACTTGGAATTGGGTGTGGTCCAGGTCTTGGTCCAGGACCTATGCCTCCACCAGGAAGTTTTTGAAGCATATCTTTAATCACAAGCTTCATTCTTTTTAATTCACTTTTCATTCACTTTTCTGCTCGAGGGCCAGTATTTCCGTACTCCATTCGATGAGAAATCTTTGAAATTTTTTCAGCAGAAGATTTTAGAATTTCAGCGTCGTCAACGAGTGACCCTGCGTATAGAGTCGTACTGGTTTAAATTTCCAGTACTCAACTTTGTGAAGACCGGGCGCTGACGCTTTAAGAGATTCCCTGGTCATCAAAACTGTCCGCTGGACACTTTTGCTGCTCAGTGAAAGCCTGAAACCTCAACCGGTTTCAGTATAGGTTGAAACAAAATGCCGATGATAATGCGATGATTGATAATTTTTTAAATGCTTGCATGTTATGCTCCCTTACATAATTTTGATTGAAACTTCCGTCCCGATCCATCGAGTGAAATTTTATATGGGGAGCCTTAGAGCAAATGCTTTGCCAACTTTTTAGACAGTTTTTGGGATCACTTTAGCCTTTTCGAAAAGGACTGGATGCAAAATGTCCCTTTTGAATGGTGTCAACACAGTCACATATCTCTCTTGAACTGAAAACTGCCAGGATATATACTAGTATATATGCTACTAAGAAAAGTCATTCAATCATTTAAGAAACACAAAGTCCCCTACGCTATAGTAGGTGGTCATGCCGTCGCCCTCCATGGTGCGGTTCGTGGAACGATTGATATTGATTTCATCATAAAATGGAGCTTGAAGAACCTAAACGCTTTTGAAAAGGCACTTAATGATATTGGTCTGCAATCAAGACTTCCCATTACTGCGGATGATCTTTTTAACTTTAAAGACGAATACATTAAAAATCGAAACCTTATTGCCTGGAACTTCACAAACGCAAGTGATCCTTCTGAGCAAATTGATCTTGTTATTAACTTCGACTTAACCAATGCTTCTGTTAAAAAAATAAAGATTCAAAATGAAACTTATAATGTCATCTCAAAAAAAGATCTTATAAGGATGAAAAAGATCTCAGCTCGAAAGCAAGACCTTCTTGATATAGAAGCTCTGGAGAGACTCGATGAAATCTAAAGCATTACAGAAATTTAGTGATGAATATTTAAAAAATGCGAGAACATTAAGTCCGGAGCAAGTCTTATCTTTTTTAGAGGACTTTAGACTGCTCCATGGCCATTCAGACGAAATCAAAAAATCAAAGCTTATTAGTATGAAAGTTCCTCAAAATCTTCTTAACGCTTTCAAAAATAAAGCTCAACTTGAAAACATCCCCTACCAAACCCTTATAAAAAAGCTGATGACTGATTATTTAAAGCACTCTTAGTAGTCTTGTGGAAAAATTTCATATTGCTCTAAGTGATAAGAGTTCTCTGAACGAATCTGAAGGCTCTTAGAATACTTCTCCTCAAGTTCTTCAATCATATTGTATTCACTATCACAAAGCCTCGCAGTTACTTTGGGATGAGCATAAATAAAGACTTTCTTTCCTTTAGACTTAGAAAGAGTTTTTGTTAGCTCCCTGACAAGTTCATAGCAAACAGTGAGGGTTGATTTAATTCGTCCAGTGCCTTCACAATAAGAACAATGATCACAAAGGATTCTTGTTAGAGTGTCTCTGGTTCTTTTTCGGGTCATCTCGACAAGACCAAGTCCCGAAATAGGCATCACATTGGTTTTTGCGCGATCCTTCTTAAGAGCATCAAGTAAGCTTTGATAAACAGCTTCGCGGTTTTCTTCTTTTTCCATATCAATGAAATCGATAATGATGATCCCACCACAATTTCTAAGTCGCAGCTGATAAGCAATCTCTTTTACTGCTTCAAGGTTATTTCTGAGAATTGTTTCTTCAAGGTTCTTTCTCCCGACAAACTTTCCTGTATTCACATCAATTGAAACCAGGGCCTCAGTCTGATCTATATTAAGAGATCCACCACTTCTAAGATAAACCTTATTTGAAAGGGCCCGTTCAATTTCCATGTCCACGCCCATTTTTTCAAAGAGAGGGACCTCACCTTCGTAGTTTTCACACTTGCCTTTAAGGCCTGGAAGAAACTTTGAAACAAACTTTTCAACTTCTTTAGCATTTTCAGCCGTATCTACCACAATCTCTTGAACATCTTCATCGGTAATGTCCCTTAGAATTCTTTGAATAAAATTGAGATCTTTATGAATTAACGACGCTGGCTTTGAGTCTTTCACTTTCTTCTCAACTTCTTTCCAGATTTTAACCAGCATATTGTAATCAGCTTTAAGAGTTTTATAAGACTGACCTTCAGCGACAGTTCTCGCGATAATCCCTGTCCCCTCTGGTCTTACGGTATCAAGAATTTCCTTTAAGCGATCACGTTCTTCATCATTTTCAATTCTTCTTGAAACACCTGTGTGTTCAATAAAAGGCATAAAAACCACATGCCTTCCCGCAAGAGTGACATGTCTTGTCACTCGAGGTCCTTTGGTTGAGATCGGCTCTTTTGCCACCTGAACTAAAATTTCTTGGCCTTCCTTTAAGAAAGACTCGATTGAAGCAGTGTTAGGACGAAACTTCATATTCACACTTTCAGACAAAGTGCTGAATTCATCAGGAATGACTTCTCCAACTCTCTCTTTTTCTTCATTCATCTTTCTGGCCTTTTCGGCCATCTCACGTTGCTCTTCAAGACTTGGAAGATAAGCATCGTCCACATAAAGAAAAGCCGCTTTCTCCCAACCAATGTCGACAAATGCTGATTGCATCCCAGGAAGAATTCTTAAAATTTTACCTTTATAAATGTTTCCTACTTCAGGGCGGTCTCTGTCACCAACAACTTCTCGATCAATGAGAAAATCGATAATTTCTTCATTTTCAAGCAAAGCCGCACGACACTCGTTAAAGGTCTGATTGATAATTAATTGTTTTGTCATGATATATCCTTAAATTTTTTTATTCTTTAAAGTAAAATTCCTGCAATGGAAGCTGTCATAAAACACGCAAGAGTTCCTGCAATTAACGACCTCATCCCAAGTTCGGCGAGAACCGTTCTCTTTGATTCTTCTAGGGCACCAATTCCGCCAATTTGAATTGCAATAGAACTAAAGTTTGCAAAACCACAAAGAGCATATGTGGAAATGATCACACTTCTTGGTGAAAGGTTGGCCATTTGATTTTGAAGATCAAGGTAAGCAACAAATTCGTTAAGAACAAGTTTCTTTCCAAGCAATCCTCCAACAATAAAACAGTCTTTCCAAGGTGCTCCTAAAAGAAAGGCCACGGGAGAAAAAAGATAGCCCATAATAAGCTCGAAGCTTAACTCTGAATAACCAAAAAGCCCCCCAACGAACCCAAGTAATCCGTTTAAAAAGGCAACCAATGCAATAAAGGCCACAAGCATCGCTGCAACATTAAGGGCGAGCTTCAATCCTTCTGCAGCTCCTTGAGAAGCGGCATCAATGACATTGACCGATTTAACTTTAAGATCAATGGAAACATTGCCTTTAGTATTAGAAGCTTCAACTTCTGGAACCATCAGTTTCGCACATACAAGAGCAGCAGGAGCCGACATCACAGAAGCAGCAAGTAAATGTCCAGCATCAATTCCCATTCCCACATAAGTCACAAGAACTCCACCTGCGACAGTGGCCATCCCCCCTGACATCATCGCCATTAGCTCTGATCGGGTCATTGATTTAAGATAGGGCTTGATCACAAGTGGTGCTTCGGTTTGCCCAGCAAAGACGTTCGCTGCAGCCGCTAAACTTTCAGTTCCCGATGTTCCCATTATTTTCACCATGAACCAGGCCATGACTTTAATGAAAAACTGCATCACCCCCAAGTGATAGAGAACACTCATAAAACTGCTAAAGAAAATAATTGTGGGAAGGACCATGGAAAAGAAAACAAAACCCATCTTTTCATAACTGGCCAGGCTTCCAAAAATAAACTCTGCCCCGACTAATGAATAATCAAGAAAGCTTTTGACTGTATCTCTTGCACTGGCAAAAGCACTTTGACCAAGGTCTGTTTTGAGAATAATAATGGCAAAAAAGAGCTGCGCTAAAACTCCTGTGACAACCGTTTTCCAATTAATAGACTTTCTATTACTGGATAAAGCATAAGCGAGAGCAATACAGGCCGCTAATCCCACGAACGAAATCAATCTTTCCATTTCGAAACCTCAAGTAAAAATTTTGTGAATCGCTAAAAAACTAAAAAGAAATCGGGACGGAAAGAAACGTGCCATTTTTCATCGCACTTACTTTAGAATTTTTATTCCAGTTAAAACTTAGCTCCCCTTGAGTTTGAGGTGCTTCATATCGCCAATGATTTCTTTTATAACTTAGGTTATCTTCTACGCTTTCTTGGCTCTTGGTCGCTTGCAGATAACCGACAATCCCAACGCCAATAATGATCCCGATTGCACCACCTGTGACAATATTCTTAAGGTGATCTCCTGGCTCTTCGTAGAAAGATAAGGTTGATAGTCCAAGGATTGCCCCAGCTCCCATCATGCCACCAACGATATAAACACTCTCTAATGAATCTGCCAAAACGGCATCTGTTCCACTAGTTGCATCATTATCTTGGGCCATACTTTGGGTTGAAAAAAGAGCTAACGCAAAGCTCATTAACGCCGCTTGGCAAAATTTTAAATGACAAATATCAATTCGCTTGTTTCTCATGCACTATTTCCTTGTTTATAGGATGGCATTACCTCTATAATTTTTCCACTATTTCTTCAGGAAACTTAACCGGATTATGCTCCCACAGGCAAAATTCCACAAAAAATGAATATTATGATGCTGAGCCCCTATTTAATTATCAAAAAAAAGCGCGATGGACACAAACTCAGTGAGTCTGAAATTCAATGTATAGTTGACTACATCTCTTCAGAAGAGATCCATGATTCTCAACTTGGGGCCTTTCTTATGGCGACCTTTCTGATGGGAATGGATAAGGATGAAACCTTTTGGTTAACTCGAGCAATGATGGAATCAGGTCAGGTCTTCAAGTTTGATGGATCTGATTATGTCGATAAACATTCTACTGGTGGCATCGGCGATAAGACTTCTTTTATCCTCGGTCCGATTGCGGCAAGTTGTGGAGTCAAGGTTCCTATGATTGCAGGACGAGGTTTAGGCCATACAGGTGGAACCGTTGATAAAATCGAATGTATCCCTGGCTTTCAAACATCAAGAACTCCCGAACAATTTAAGGAGCAGCTTGAAGATATCGGAATCGTTCTGATCGGACAAACGGGAGATATCGCTCCCGCTGACAAAAAGCTTTATTCTTTAAGAGACGTTACTGCGACAATTGATTCGATCCCCCTTATTACCGGATCAATTATGAGTAAAAAGCTTGCAGAGGGTGCCAATGGCTATGTCTTTGACATTAAAGTCGGCAATGGCGCCTTTATGACAAACTTAACAGAAGCGAAAAAACTTGCCCGCTCACTGATTAGCACCGCTAAAAAGTTTGACCGTAAAGCGGCTGCTTATCTTACCGACATGAACCAGCCTCTAGGATTTGAAATTGGTAATGCTCTCGAAATAAAAGAATCAATTGATGTCTTAAAAGGTAAAGGACCTAAAGACCTCTCAGATCTTTCTATTGAGTTCGCTGCTGCGATGATCCACATTGCCGGCAAAGCAAAGTCTTTAACCTCTGCAAGAAAACTTGCAAAAGCCTCAATTAAAAATGGCAAGGCCTTTGAGAAGTTTCGCGAACTAATCGCTTATCAAGGTGGGAAACTGGATCCTATTGATGATCCCAGTAAGCTTAAGATCGCGACCGAAAAGACAATGGTTTATCCTGAAAGCAAAAGTTATCTGAAGTCTGTGGCGACTACGAGTCTTGGCAATTATCTCATAGAGCTAAAAGGTGGGAGGAAAGTCCCTGGGGAAACACTTGATCTCTCCACAGGGATTACGTTTTTGAAGAAAGCTGGTGATAGCTTGAACCCTAAAGATCCCATGGCCATCATTCACCATCATAAAGACCAACAAGATCTTGCGGATGACATTGCAAGACGAATTAAAACGGAAACTCTAAAGTTTTCTAAACAAAAAACTAAGAAGTTAGAACTCATAAAACATGTTATTGATTAATCGCAATCATTGCGGAGGAAAAGATGTACGATAAAATTGGTGAATCAGCACAAGCGATCCAAAATAGTAAACCTTCACACCCAAAAGTGGGAATTGTTCTAGGATCAGGGCTCGGGGCTTTTGTTGATCGAATTGAATCACCAACAATCATTCCTTATAAAGACATCCCTCATTTCCATGACACAACTGTTGAAGGACATGAAGGCCGATTGATTCTCGGAAAAATTGGAGACACAGAAGTTATTATTCAACAAGGAAGACTCCATGCTTATGAAGGTCATCCAATGGAAGAAGTGGTTCTTCCTGTAAGAGTAATGGCCACATTAGGAATCGAATCTCTTATTCTCACCAATGCTTCGGGTGGAATCAATCTCGATTACTCGGCTGGAAACCTTGTTTGTATCAGAGATCACATTAACTTAATGGGAAGAAATCCCTTAGTTGGTCCAAACAACAATGAAAAAGGTCCTCGCTTTCCTGATATGACGAGTGCCTATGCTCCAGAACTTAGAGAACTTATTCTTAATTCTGCAAAAAACCATTCTATTGATGTTAAAGAAGGTGTTTACGCCGGAGTCTTAGGTCCAACTTACGAAACACCTGCTGAAATCCATATGCTGAGAACAATTGGAGCTGACATGGTGGGAATGAGTACTGTTCCTGAATGTATTGCTGCAAACCATCTGGGTGTAAAAGTCGCCGGAATTTCTTGTGTGACCAATATGGCCGCTGGTATTGAAGCCGAAAAACTTGATCACGCTGACATTAAAGAGCAGGCCCTCAAGGTAATGGACAATTTTAGCCAGCTTTTATTGGATGTTGTAACCGCAATTAAATGACAGAACTAACACTTTAGTTGAATAGGAAAATATTTTTTGCCTTTCCCAAAAACCTAAAAGCCAGTTAAGATTAAACTTAAGATAAATAAATATCTCGAGCGAATGTTCGGAAAAAAGACCATGACAAAAGAATCTCTTAGCGACCAAATTAAAAATCTTAAATTTTGTGTTTTTGACCTCGAAACCACTGGTGGAAATCAACAGAATGACAAAGTCATTGAAATCGGCTTAGTCAATATCGAAGGCTTAGAAGTTGTTGATAAAAAACATTTTCTCATCAATCCGCAAATTAAAATTCCAGATTTCATTCAAAAGTTGACCTCTATTTCTCAGGACGATGTTAAAGACGCTCCTTTAATAGAAGAAGTTGTTGATGAAATTGTTGAGTTTATGGGAGACAAGGTTCTTGTGGCCCACAACACCTCTTTTGATGTGCCATTTTTCAATTCGGTTCTTGCAAGACTAGGCAAGCCTCAACTCGAAAACCGAAGTCTTTGCACGAACCTTATGACTCGTTATCTGATTCCCAATCTTCTCAATAGTAACCTAAACTATATGAGTAAGGTCTTTGGAATCAAACATAATAAGGCCCATCGTGCTCTCGATGATGCTCTTGCCGCAGCAGAACTTCTTCTTAATTACATCAATATTTTTATCCACAAAGATATTAAAAAGATTAATCATCTTTACTATCCACGGAATAAATATGAACTCGATCGTCTTCATTTAAGATCAAAAGATGAGTTTGAAGCTAACAGGGCCAGTATTCAAAAAATCAAGACTCCCTTTCTTCTCACAATTAAAGGGCATAATGGTGTTATCCTCTATTCTTTTCCTTCTTTAAGCACAAAAGAACAAATTAGCTTTGTGATGGATAAAATTAATTCTTTTGATTGGGAATCTGTCACCATAAGACTGTTTGGATCGTTCCTCGAATCTTTTATCCAGTTCAACAATCTTTTTAATAAGATGGATATTCAAATGAAAAAGGAAGTCGTCTCTAAACTAAGAGGCTTTCATACAAAAGAATATCGACTTCAGGAAGTTTCTGAAGAAATTCTCTCTAAAAGAAAAGTTGGAGATTTTGTCATCGCTCAACATCTTGTTCCTGAACAGTTTATTATTTTTCCAATAAAGTCACTTCATGCTAAATCGGGATTAATTTTTCGCTATCCAGGACATAAAAAGAAACTTCTTCAATACATCCAATCAAGGTCCTCAAAGGGTCATTCGGCAAAAGCAAAGAAGGCCCATTATGCTCCTCAACTAAAAGATCTTATTCAAAATACCATTCGCTACCATTTTAATAAAAGTGATGAATTCTTTATTTTTGATAAGGATCTCGCTTTAAAAACACCAGAGCATTTCTATAAGCAGTTTGAGATTTTCTCAGCGAAAAATAAATATCATTACAATTATCCCAAAGAATATATTTAACCCCAGAATTGATCCCGCAAGAAGAACTTTTCCAGAGTGAAAAGAATGGACCACTTCATAAGAAAGTGTACTAAACGTCGTTAGCCCGCCAAGAAGACCGATTCTAAAAAAAGATCGAACCGACTCTGATGTACTTTTAAAATATTCATTTAAGGCAATGATAATAAGACTACCTACAACATTGACAATTACAGTGCCAAGAAATGGTTTTGATAAAAATAAAAGTGAAACAAGGTAACGAAGACTTGCTCCTATTCCTCCCCCAAGAAAGACAAAAAGAACTTGTTTAAGCATAAAGAGTCATCCTATCGCCTTTAAAATCAAACTTTAATCTTTGCGAATTTAAAAGATATCGAAAAAGGCTTGAATCTCCAATTTCAAGGTCAAACTGTTCAAGACCTTGGTATTCAAAAATTAAATTCTGCTCTTCAAGCTTAGCTTTCAACTCAAGACCATGAGTTTTAATACCTTCATTAATGAGATCTCTTCGGGAAGCTTTTGTGAGAATCTCACTAAGAATTAAATAAAAGATAATAACCATAACCGCGTGGTTAACATTGTGAATTGATGATTGCGGTCCTTCGATTCGAACACTAAGGTGAAGACCATCATTAATCATCCTCGGTCTCAAAAGCTCTAAGGCCTTTTCAATACCATTTTCAATGTTCACGTCTTCTTTTGATTGAATGTTCTTTTTTACAAAGCCAAGAAAAAGTTCAACCAAATCTCGACAACGATTCATGGAATCTTTCATCTCTTTAAGAAGTTCTACTTCATCAGCAGCAAAGCTTTCAAGGATCTCAAGAACTTGAATAGAGTTTAAAATTCCACCAATGGGATTATTGAGTTCATGGGCAATAGAGCTACAGACAATTCCAAGTTCTTCGTTAGAGCTTTCCATCATTGAGTCGTATTGATCTTTCGTTAATCTTTCAAGAGTCAGGAGTTGTTCTTTGAAATTGCTCTTCTCATAGCGTTTAAAAAGATAATAAAACCCACTTAGCTTGATCACCTGCTCATTTTGAAGAGTTTCAAGTTCTGACAAAGGAATTGAGAGTTGATTAAAATAAAGATTTGAATAGATTAAATTTTTATGATCTTCAACGATGCAGCAAGCGATTTCTTGAAATTCCTCCGGAAGCTCAAACTTTTTTGGATGATTCTTTTGATCATTGATAAGACACCACCAAAGATAGCTGATTGCTTTCACTTCTCTTGAATGGTTTTCTTTGTGCTCAAAAACTCTTTTTTCTTTTACAGAAGGAAAGTGAAGTCTCTGTGTGTTTAAGCTTTCACTCAATTTTAGACTTGAAAACTCTCCCGAAAAAGCGTTCTCATTGAGATGAAGGTTGCTACTTGTATTCGTTGGCCCCATGAGTTTTGAAAACTCCTCAAGAATCAGTTTTGAGAAAGAATCATCATTTCTTAAAGAATCAAAAAAAACTTCAAGGTCATCTTTATAATTAAACTCTAATTGATTCAACAACCAAGTGTTGACTTGCTCGCGACTGAGCCAGAATTCAATTTCATGGGCTATTGCTTCGAGATTTTTACTATCTAAGACATCGACTTTAATATAATCAACATCAAACTTTGAAAGGTTTACTTTTCTTAAGTCTAAAATAACAAAGAGCTTCTGAGAGTTTTCTTCTTTAATCAATTTTTCAATTTCATAATCACAGCAAAAAATTAAACAAGAGTTTGTGGAAAAAGATCCAACTTTCTCTTTTAATGATCTCGGTGAATTGAGTAAAAAAGCTTCCGTTTGCATATTGATTAAGATTTTCTCACATTTGCTGTTCCATCATGAAAATGGATTTCAAAGTTCTCTTCAGGGCATCTCTCAAACTCCGAAAATGAAGGAACGACATCATCATCTTGAGATAAAAAACAGTATCCTCTCTCAAGCACATTTTTAGGAGAGAGGGCCTTAATATTGACTTCAATTTGTCCTAAAGATTTATCAAGACCTTCAAGGTTTTGTTTCATGCCGTTTACTAATCTTTCACCTAACTCATCAACCTCTATTTCTTTCTCCGAAAGGTCAATGGCATTTTCGAGATTGAGTCCCTTAAAACGTTGAATGAGAAGACTAATCTCACCTTTCATTTTTTCAACACCAATTTTCGGGTTTAAACGGTTCAGCTTTTCACGAATGGGAGAAAGTCTTTTTAAAGGCCAATGATTAAAATATGATTGAAAAACTTGAAGCTCTTTTTTAAGAAGAACTTGAGCTTTAGTAAGATCTTCTGCTGCAGCACTTGGAGTCTCAAGCCTTTTGTCAGCGACATAATCAAGAATCGTATAATCTCTTTCATGACCAATAGCCGAAACGATTGGCACAGGGCTATTGAAAACATCATAGGCTAAACCTTCGTCATTAAAAGCGCAAAGGTCTTCAATACTTCCCCCACCACGAGTCATCACGATCACATCAATCGGTTTATGATTTTGATGATATTTAAGAGTTTCAAGCAATGCCTTTCTTAAACTTTTGGGAGCTTCTTTTCCCTGAACCACCGCTGGAACAATGATCAAATTCATCCAAAGGCACCTTCTTGAATAGACTTCAATAAAATCTTTAACAGCAGCTCCATGCTCAGAGGTAATAACGGCAATTCGATCAGCGTAGGGAGGGATTGCTTTTTTAGCTTCAAGAGAAAAAAGTCCTTCTTTTTGAAGCCGCTCCTTTAAGATTTCATATTGGGCCATGAGGGCCCCACTCCCCTTTGCCTTGATCACTCGGCAAACAAGCTGGAAGGTGCCCTTTTTGTTATAGACTGAAAGTCCACCAGAGCAGAAGATCTCATCACCATCTTTGATTTTTTTGACTTCCGGATTTCTAAGTGCATCTGACTTAAAAATCACACAAGAAATTGATGAGTTTTGATCAGAGAGATTAAAGTATATATGTCCGGCCATCGAAGGTCTTAAGTTTGAGACCTCCCCAATAACTGAGACTCTTTGAAACTGAGATTCAAGCTTTAACTTTATAGCAGAGACAACTTCTGAAACGCTTGAAACAGTTGCTGCTGACATAAACTACTTTCTTATGATCTTTTGAACAGTTTTAAATGATTTAATATAGCCAGCGCTTAAATGAACAAGATAATCGCTATGGGGAACAAAGCTTGAACTCACAGACTTAGCTTTTTTAGATTTATTCATTTTGAATTCTTTTCTCTTTTGAGCAATTCTTTCTTTTTCTTCTTGAAGTCTTCTCTTTTTCTCTTCTTCAGTTTCAATTGTTGCTGTTAAGTGATTACGAAGATCTTTTTCTCTGACTTGCCTCTTTTTGGTCTTTTTAGTTTCAAGCCAATCACCTTCAACATCAGTAATTTCAATATCAGGCTTAATACCAATGGCCTGAATTTTCTTTCCTGAAGGAGTCATATACTGAGCAATCGTCATTTTCACACCAGTTTTGTCATCAATCTTAGCAATGGTTTGAACAGAGCCTTTTCCAAAAGATGTTTCACCCATAATGATCGCTCGGCTAGTGTCTTGTAATGCTCCTGCAACAATTTCAGAAGCCGAAGCTGAAGAACTGTTGATGAGAACAACCACGGGAAGCTCTGTCTCTTTATAACCCGTTTTTCTCACATAACGGATATCTTTATTTTTTGGATCTCGACCCTCAGTTGAAACAACGACACCATCTTCAAGAAAAATCGACGAGACATTAACGGCCTCATCCAATAATCCACCTGGGTTGAATCTTAAATCGAGAATAATCCCTTTGGGCTTTTTCACTTTCTTTCGATGCTTCTTAATCGCATTAGAAATTTGTTTTGCTGAACCTTTAGAAAACTGAGTGAGTCGAACGTAGATCACATCTTCTTCAACAATATCTGATTTTACAGTTTGAGTTTTAATAATTTTTCTTTTTAGTGAATACTGCTTAATTCCCTTAACACCATCTCTTAAAACACCGATGACAATTTTCGACCCTGATTTTCCGCGCATTTTTTTGATGACTTGAGCAAGTGATAAACCAATCATTGATTCATGATTAATTTCGACAATTTTATCACCAGGTTGGATTCCAGCTTTATGAGCAGGAGAATCCTCAATTGGAGTAATCACAAGAATCACTCCATCTTTTTGAGTTACTTCAATGCCAAGACCACCGAATTGTCCCTCAGTGTCTTCATTCATCTTCTTGAGAATTTCTTCATCAAGATAGGCAGAGTGAGGATCAAGGGTATTAAGCATTCCATTAATCGCCCCTTGAATTAGTTTTTGTGTATCCACAGGTCTGTAATATTGAGATTCAATAAGAAAGAGAACCTTGTTAAACTGTTCGAGTTTCTCAAATCTTGATTTTTTATTTGAGGACTTTTTATCTTCAGCATTAGCAGAAAAACAAACAAATAGAGCGATTAGTAAAATTCTCGAAATCTTCACGGACTTCTCCTCAAACTGAATAAATTAAAAGTGATAACAAACACACTAACTAGTTGTAATTTGAACATTATATAGTCCTAGAGGTTTAAATTTCAAGTAATCAACTTTGTGAAGACCGGGCGCTAACGCTTCCCCGGTGTGCAAAAAAAGTTGCCACAAGGCAAGTTTTTGTGCATCCAGCGGACAAATGGTTTTCCGCTTGGTGCTTTAAAGCGTGCCACTGGCACCCTTTACCGCAAACCGGTCTGCGACGCCTAAAACCTCCGGTTTTAGTATAAGAGTCGTCTATCAATCAAATGAATCGTGTTTTGGACAAGATTCTTGTTTCTGACTTCAAAATAGAGACTTCCATTCTCACCAGGCTTTAGGTTTGTGTAACCGACCAAATCGCTTGCCTCGAGTTCCTCATTTAAGGAAACTCTTGGGAGAAATGGACCAAGAAAAACAGAAATTTTAGAATGCTTATGTTTCACCATAACAATGTTTCCAAAGCCAGACATACTCCCCACATAAATCACTTTTCCAGGTCTTGAGTTAATGACTTCTGTTCTTCCTTTTATCTGAAAATAAACACCTTTTTTCTTATGAGTATATTTTGAAAACTGCTTAACAGGAGGTTTAAAAAGTGGACCGAAAACCTTTGATCTTTTTTTCTTTGATAAGCCCAGTTTCTTTTTTAATCCTTTATGAGACTGAAGCCTTGAACCTAATGACTTTGATTGATTTTGCAGTTTTTCTTCAAGCGCTAAAATTTTTAAATTCAGTCCTCTCTCAAATTCTGAAAGACCATCAAGCTTGGCTTCAATCATCTCAACATCACCCTGTGAGCGCTTGATTTCTGTTTGAAGATCTTTAAGCTCAAGAAATTTCTTTTTAAAGTGTTTTCTCATGATCTTTTTTACAAGAAGTCCAGAGGGATCACTTGAAAGTTGTTTTTGTTCAATCAAGACTTTTTTTAATTTATTATCAAGATCTGATTTAAGCTCTACAGAAGCTGCAGTTAAAAGCTTAAGTTCATCTCGATGAACAGCAAGATCAACTTCAAGTTCATTTTTAGTTTGCAAAAGATCAAGGAGTTTTTGATTTTGACTCTTAAGTTTCGAACCCATATTTGAAACCTCTGAGCGCATTTTTCGAACTTCAAGAGAGGAAAGATTCACCTTTTGTCTTAATGTTTTCAGCGTTTCTTTTGATGCATGTACGGGTTGAGCTAAAATGCTCATAAAAAAAAGAAAAAATAAAGGTCTTAAGTTCTTCATGCGTCTCTTAAAATCTTTTCCAGCTTAACTTCGAGCTGTTCATCAATAGACCCATAAAAAGAAAAATACCAAAGGCTATGCCAAAATACTGAAGTGGTAAGTGATGAGGCTTCATTTGAAAAGCTGCAACAGCAAGCCCATAAGAGAGAGCAAGCAACATGAGAAAACTCAAAGAATGAAGTATATGAATCTTTATTCCAGGATAGGTTCTTTTAGCATAATGGCGGATTACAAAAAAGGTATTACTTTCAGAACGTACAAGAAAGAAGCCAAGAACAATTATAAACAAAGTCAGAAATCCATAACTCAAATTCATTTTGTTTTGAACCAGAAAGTTTCCAAGAGAAAACTCTGTGATTTTTTCTGGCCATCGAATATTACCTATTTCAGCCTCATTGCGAGTGAGTCTTTTGATATAACTTTGAAGCATCGACTGTGAATCAGAGCCAAGCTTTGGAGAAAAGAAAACCTCAAAGCCAAAATAATCTACTAAAGATTCGATTTCAGTATCGTTCATTTCAACACTGCCAAGGAGACTTTTAAGACCATCTTTAATTGCTTCAGCATTAGAGAAATCAATTCGTTCAATGCCAGGAAGATTAATAAGCTTCTGCTTTAGCACCTTTGAATCGAAACTTGTCGGTGCGACAACTTGAAAAGATGGCAACAGGTTTGGTGTGCTTTCGGTCTTATAATAAAGAAAGAAATTAAAAATCATCAAAGGAAGTACTAAAGAAAGAGCTCTCAGTACAAAAAACTTTTTAAAAAGATCAAGATATAACTTTAAATAAAACATGCCCTTCCCGCGTGGATCATTCTTCCTTTTTCAAGATGAATTGTTCTTCCAAAATGTTTTCTTGCAAGGGCTTGATCATGAGTGGCCCAAAGAATTGCAAGTTTCTCTTTATTAGAAAGATAGCTAATAAGGTCATACACTTTTGTTGTTTTCGCCTCATCCATTGCACTTGTTGGTTCATCAAGGAGTGCTAATTCAGGTTTTGTTAATAGTGTTCGAATAAGGGCCACTAACTGCTGCTCTCCCCCACTCAACTCTGAGACTCTAGAGTCAAGGGCAGGCTTTAAGCTAAAAAAGTTAAGATACTCATTCATAAGAGCTTGAAACTTTTTTTGTCCAAGTAGCCCAGTATCAGCATAGGAAAGGTTGTCTTCAACAGTCATTGACTGCAAACAGCGAACATCCTGAAACAAGAGTGCCATTTCCGTTTCCTCTAATTGCTGGATGAGCTTTCCATTTGTTGGAGAAAGTTCGCCATAGATCAGCTTCATTAAAGTGGACTTCCCTGCACCTGAAGCTCCGGTGAGGAAAATAAATTCACCACGTCCCATTTCAAAGCTGACCTTTTGCAGGGCCTGCTTTTTTAGGCCATATTTCTTAGAAACTTCGCGTAAGCAAAATAAAGTTGAAGGAGCTTTTTTAGATAAAGTTCGATTCATTGATTATCCGATGCAAAAATCCATATTCGCAAAAGGGATTAAGTATTGAAAACTTGAGTGTCATCCCTGACTGATAAGGACCCTCTTATCAGTCAAGAAATAATACCTTAATAGTATGGTCAGATCAAGCCACTCTGTAGAATCGGGGTATTTGAGAAAGTAATATAAATGACTGAAAAAATTAAGAAAAAAAGAAAGCCCGAGCATGGATCTCAGGCTATTGTTTTTTATTGTAGTACTTTTTTAGATTTAGATTTTTTCTTTTTATTTGCTGCAGCGATTTGACCGTGGATAACTTTCATCATGATCAAAGCTTCTCTTCTGAATTTGCTTTCGTAAACAAATCTGTAGAAGTTCTCTACGTCAGATGTTTGCTTAAAGTTTCTTACACCCTTTGTTCCATCTGTAGCAGCATTTGTTGTTGTGGTTGTTGCCATTTGGGGCTCCTTATATTTTCAATTTTATTTAGTTCTTAAGAAAAAAATAATCATAGAACATAAAACTCGAAATAAGAAGGGTGATGCGGTATCACCCTTTTTATCTTTATTATGCGTTAGATTATTCTCTGTTTCCAATCATTCCGTAACTATGAAGCTTGTTGTAAAGA
Source organism: Bacteriovoracaceae bacterium (assembly GCA_049599895.1). Taxonomy (GTDB): domain Bacteria; phylum Bdellovibrionota; class Bacteriovoracia; order Bacteriovoracales; family Bacteriovoracaceae; genus JBMYPC01. Next base: position 27,961 of record JBMYPC010000016.1, read on the forward strand.
GTCTTCACTGTAATCCCAAGCATCTTAGCTGTTTTTGTTTTGTTTCCACCTAGGTGATCAAGAGTTCGGCAGATGTGCTTTTTCTCTAGTTCATCAAGTGTCATTTCATGGTAGTTGAAGTCTTCTTCATTTGATTGCTCAGCTTCAACATTTTCTCTAAAAATCGACTCGCTAATGTGGTTCTTTTCAACAATTGGACCGTCAGAAAGGATATAAGCTCTTTCAACAACGTTTTGAAGTTCTCTTACATTTCCTGGCCATTGGTACTCTCTAAAGGCCTTGATAACACCTGGAGAAAAAGACTTTTGAGAATCTCTCTCTTTTCCTTCGTTGAGAAAGAAAGTCGCGAGAAGAGCGATATCATCAGTTCTTTCTTTTAATGCAGGAACATTAATGTTGACTGTATTAAGAGCGTAAAAGAGATCTTCTCTAAAAGCGTTCTTTTCTACTTCTTCTTCTAGGTTCTTAACCGTTGAAGCAAGAATTCTTACGTCGGCTTGGTATGGCATCTGACCATTTACTCTAAATGCCATTCCCTGGTTGATATAAAGAATAAGTTTTGATTGAAGGTTTGCTGGAAGTTTTGAAATGCTCTTAATAAGAACTGTTCCGCCGTTTGCTTTTTCAAGAACTCCGTTTCGAACTCTTGTTGTCCCAGTCGCTTCAACAATTTCAACCCCAAAGATTTCTTCTTCTAGTTTGTCTTCAGGAAGTGCACTACAGTCGACCGTTAAGAAACTGTAATCTTTTCTTTCTGATTGGCAGTGGATTTTTCTGGCAGAAAGCTCTTTCCCACATCCATTCTCTCCAATGATAAGAGCGTTGGCATTTGTCTTTGAAACTTTCTCAAGGATACTCTTAAGTCTTACCATTTGATCAGAGTTCCCAATGATATCTTTATCAGAGATTTTAAATGCTGAGTTGAATTGTCCAACAGATTGTCTTTTACTAAGTTCATTTTCTTTTTCTTCAATTCTTTTGAGAAGAGATTCATTTAAGTGCTTTGCAGAAAGGTACATCTTCATATTAAGAAGTGGGCTTTTAATCACTTCAAGAATTTCAATAACATTGCTGATATCCATTCTTTCAAATTTTCGCTCACCATTAAATGACTGAAAGTGAATTGTCGCGATCGCAAAGTTATCAACAACTACTGGAATACAAAGTTCTGATTGAACTCCATCTTTAGACTCACTTACAAAGAGTGGATCTCTTGAAACATTGTTGCTGAAGTATGATTTTTTAGTACGGATAACGTGACCAGTAGGACCTTGGCCTTTATCTAGTTGTTTTCCATCTTTTACAATTGATCCGTTACAAGCAATAAGTTGTGTCGATTGGTCATCAAGAACCTTGTAAACCATTACTCGGTCACAAATTACGCACTGGGCCAAAAATTTAGATAATTCGTTAAAGAATAATGACTCATCTAACGTTGAAAGTAACAATGATGTAAGCTCTTGAATTTCCATTGAAGCTTTGGCCAGAATTCCAGACATGATCTTCTCCTTTCCATTGCTTTTAGATAAACCGGTGCCAGCAGCTTCTCTAAAGCAATTTCGTTTTTTTTGAAACCACTCACTTGTTTCAAAAAATGCTAAGTTTTAAATTTGATTTTTAACCGTGTGCGTCAAGCTGTTTTTATAATACAGTGCGTCTGAAGTTTTTACAAGAGTTTTTTTGTCGGATAATAAAAAAAAGACAGGGTCTTCGCAAATCTAGCTAGTTAGTCCATCTAGGACTGATACAATTTTCATCATTAGGGGTAATATTCCCTATAATTTTTCCATCTCGGTCCATTATGTATAAAACTTGGACAGCTTTTCTAGAGGTGATAACCCGTTGAGATGAGAAAGCGATAAACTCTCCATCCACGGAATAAGTCGGGTCCTCATTGGAACCAAAGTCCTTGGTAAGCCGAACAAGGTTTGATCCATCGCTACCGATTCGAAATAAATCAAACCGGCTATCCAGCCAGGAGGAAAAGACGATTTCTTTACCATCTGGGGAGAACCTGGGGGTAGCATTGTACTTTCCAACAAAGCTGATTCTTTTTACATTTTTTTCCTTCATTGAAGGATCCATCGTGTAAATCATTGGTTTTCCTGGTCTATCAGAAAGAAAAGTTATTAACCTTCCATCGTAGGAAATCGAAGGGTCAACATCAAGTGCGTAATGTCCTGTAATTGGAGTAAGGTTCTTTGTGGCCAAATTAAGTTTAAAAATATCTGCATTACCTCTATGGCTTAATGTCAGGTAGATTTCTTTTCCACCGGGGAGAAAAACAGCTCCAGAGTTGATACCTTTACGGCTTGAGATGATTTCAGATTTTCTTGTTTTAAGATCAAAGAGGTGAAGATTAATATTTCTTCTTTTGGCCTGATCATTAATTAAACTATAAATCACCTTGCGACCATCCACAGAGGCAGCCGGAGAAATAACAAGACCGTTATGTCTTGTTAGTTGTCTTCTTCGTTTTCCATCAAAGTCCATGACAAAGAGTTCTTTAATAGCATCTCTTCCTACCTTTTTAGTTTCACAAACTGAAAAGATTCGAGACTTAAAGATAGAGCTCTTTCCCGTTAGTCTTTTATAAATATCATGAGAAATTTCATGCACATAACTTCGATCACTCTCTGAATTTTGCGAAAGGACCTGCTCAGAAGTGATTTGAAACTTTTCTCCATTCTCTTGATGGAATAAAACTTGAAGTTGATTTGAGTTATTCACTTCAATTTTGATGAATGTCCCCTTGAAGCCTTCTGGCTTTACAAGGTCAAAATCAGAAGAAGAGACTTCAAAATATTTTTGATAAAATTTAAAATTTGAAACAAAGGTTTCTCTTAACCATTTTTGATGACTTAGGCTCTTCCCTTCAGAGTTAAAAGGACCAGAGATAAAAACTTGCAGCTTTTCAAGTTCAGCCTCACCAACTGCAATAATGGACTTCTCTGTATTAGCAAAAACTTGAAGGCTCAAAAAAGAAATGAAAAAAAATATTGTATAACGTTTCATGGAAAAATCCTTTTAAATTCAAAACTCTAAAGAGGAAAGCCTAGTATGAGGTCCCCTCTAATCAGACGATAAACAATCTCCTTGCCTGGTCCAGGTAGTGAAGATCTCCAAATCGCCTCTATTGCTTTTTTGTCGTAATCGGCGTTGCCGCTACTTTCGATAACTTTTAAATTAATCACTTCACCAGCAGCATTAATAAAGACTTGTATTCGACATTGAAGTCCCTTATCAATGAGATAGGATGGAAGCTTCCAGTTAATTTTGACAACATCGGGAACTTGAAGAATATAGTTATTAAATTCGGATTCAAGTGCATCAGTGGCTTCCCCACCGACAAGAGAAGTCCCTTTACTAATCTTATTTCCTTCAAGGATAAGTCCCTTTAACTGATTACGAATTTTAGAATTTATTGGCGAAGAACTATTGGAACTTGTCTTTTTCTTAGTCTTCTTTGGGCTCTTTTTCTGTTTATTGACCTTCACTTTTTTCTGACTCAGGTTCTTAATAAGATCCTGAAAAGATGTCTTCTTTTTTGCTTTTAAAAAATCATTCTCGCTAGGAGGCTGGACTTTCGTAGGAGCCTTTTCTTTTTGCGTCTCAACAACTTCTCCGCCTCCGCCCTGAGACAGTTTTGATAAAGCCTTAAGCTCTTGAAGTGTATGTTTTGGCATTCCCACAACATCGACCCGTATCGAATTTTTAACAAGTTTTGTATTTGAAAGATTGAGGCTTTTTTTATCTGTCCCCTTCATCTGATAACCAATCATCAAAAGAAGAACAAGGGCATGAAGCCCAAGAGATTTTTTAATGTTGATTTCAGAATCGTTTATCATGAACTTTCAAACCCCTCTTATTTTGGAGATTTTTCAATTTCTGTCACCAAAGCAATTTGTGAAAAGCCATTTTTCTTTAAAAATGACATTAGCTTAGCAACAAATCCATACTTCAAAGTTTCATCAGCTCTTAAAAAAACGACTTCTGTCCCAGTTCTTTTAAGTTCACTTTGAAGATATTGAATGAGTTCATCTTTAAGAATTTTCTTTTTCCCGACATAAAACTCTTGCGATTGCGTATAGGAAAGAACGATCTGCTCAGAGTTCAGATTTATGGGATTGACCTCCCTTGTCTTGGGAAGGTTCAGTTGAATCCCATTAAACATAAGAGGGGCGGTAATCATAAAAATAACAAGAAGTACTAACATGACGTCTACAAAAGGAGTCACGTTGATGTCGTTAAATAGTCCTTTGTTTCCTGAAAATGCCAAACTCAGCCCCCTTTTTTATATCAATGTTCTCTCAACCATATTGATGAAATCGCGCTTAAAGTTTTTCATCTGCTCAAGCTCGACCTGCACCACGGAACTATAATGATTGAAATATAAAACCGCCGGAATAGCCACCGCGAGACCGATGGCCGTGGCAATGAGAGCCTCTGCAAGTCCAGGGGCGATGGTTTCGATTGTCGCTCCACCGCTAGCAAAAGCAGAAAATGAGTCCATGATTCCCCAGACTGTTCCGAGGAGTCCGATAAACGGAGCTGATGAGCCCACACTTGCAAGAAAGGTCATCTTTTTTTCTAAAAGGATTTGAGACCTTGAAATTCCGTTATCAAGCGCTCTTTCTAAGTTATCAACCCCAAGGTCAATAAAGTGTTGTTTCAAAACTTGTTTGGATTTTTCACTATCAACTTCACTGGATATGTCTTTTAACTTTCGAAGCTCTGAATATCCTTCCTCAAAAACGATCTTAAGAGTTGAATCCTCGAGTCCTGCACATTGGGTTTGAATCTCACCAAGTTTTTGAGTTTCTCTAAAGATGGTAGAAAATTTTTGATTAAGGAGCGCATTATTTTTAAAAAGAGATCTCT
>JBMYPC010000017.1:0-32829 GCA_049599895.1 Bacteriovoracaceae bacterium
ATCTCCAACTGATTTACCGATATAGGCACTGGCATCTGGAAAGATATAAAAAGCTCCCTCTGGTTCAGGGAAATCAAAGATCTGTGAGAAGAGTTTCACTGTGAGCTCTTTTCTTTTTTGCATCTTTTCCTGAAGATCACTTATAATCTCTTGTTCAAAATCAAGAGCTTTAATGGCTCCCACTTGAGAAAACTCCGGAATGTTTCCAAGCATGTGACCTTGGAATTTATTAATCATAGAAATGACATCTTCTGAGGCCACAACGTAACCAACTCGAAAGCCTGTCATACAAAAAGATTTTGAAAAGCTTTGAACAGTGAGAGTTCTTTTAAAGGCAGTTTCAGATAAAGCTGCAAAGTGGGTCATTTCATGTCCATCATAGACCATGCCTTCATAGGCTTCATCGGCAATGACGATAAGATCGTATTCATCGGCAACTTTAGCAAGCTCTTTTAAACTCGATTCATGATAAACCCTACCTGAGGGGTTACAAGGAGAGTTGATAATGATCGCTTTGGTTTTTTTAGTGATTGCTTTTTTTATTTCCTCAATATCAAGATCAAGGTTTTCATTAGTTGGGACAACTTTAGGAACGCCTCCTGCAAGTTTGATACTTTCAGGGAATGTTACCCAAAATGGAGCGGGGATAAGAACTTCATCCCTCGGATTTAAAATTGTTTGAAAAACCGAGTAAAGAATATTTTTTGACCCTGAGCCTACTAGAATGTTCTTGCTTGTAAGTTTAAAGTTCCATTTTTTAGCACATCGTTTGGCGATCTTCTCTCGTAAATCATGAATTCCTGAAACTAATGAATACTTTGTTTTCCCTTCATTTAAGGCTTCAATGGTGGCCTTAAGAATCGCAGGATGAGTTGAAAATTCAGGCTCTCCCACGTTTAAAGAAAGTATTTTCTTTCCCTCAAGCTTAAGTTTATGAACTTCTGCCGCAAGACCGATACTCTTTGATTCTTCAATTTCAAGTACTCGGTCAGAAATCTGAGTTTTCATGGGAAGGTTTAACCTTTTAGATCAGCTTATTTCTGATCAATAATTTCCGTTTGAACTTTAACTGATTCAGAGTGAATGATCTGATAAAGCTCTCGAATGTAATCTTCAGAAAGGCCCAGAGAAGCAGCAATCTTGATTCGCTTGTTCATGAGGTCTTCCATTCTTCCCATTTGAAGAGGAGTGACATGAGCTTTACTCTTAAGGTCTCCAATCTTTTTAGCAACATCCATTCGATGTGAAAGAGCATCAATAAGTTCTTGGTCAATACGATCGATTTCAGATCTTAATTCGTCAAGGTGCTCTTCGTATTCTTTGTCTGTCGAGAAAGTTGATTTTCTATCCAGTTCTTTAAAGATTTTACCAAGGCGAGTAGGAGTGATCTGTTGAGCCGCATCACTTAAGGCGGTATTAGGATTGATATGAGTTTCAACCATTAAACCATCAAGGTTGACATCAATGGCCTTTTGGCAAACTTTGGCAATAAGGTCTCGTTTTCCACCAATGTGACTTGGGTCACAGATAATCGGAAGATCTGGGTGGCGTCTTTTAAGCTCAATTGGCATTCTCCAAAGAGGGCGGTTTCGGTATTGTCCCTTAGATTCAGAAGCAAAGCCTCTGTGGATTGCACCGATTTTTGTTATTCCAACAGCGTATAGTCTTTCAATAGAGCCCATCCATAAAGCGAGGTCAGGGCTAATAGGATTTTTGACGAGAACAGGAATATCAATTCCTCTTAGTCGGTCAGCAATTTCTTGAACTGAAAATGGGTTAGCAGTAGTTCTCGCTCCAATCCAGAGGATATCAACCCCATATTTAAGCGCTAAGCCTACATGTTCGGCGTTGGCAACTTCACAGGTTGTGAAAAAGCCATATTTTTCTTTAACTTCTTGAAGCCATGGTAGGGCCTCTTCTCCACGCCCTTCAAAAGTTCCCGGTCTTGTTCTTGGTTTCCACACTCCAGCGCGAAAGATTTTAACTGACGAATCATTTTCAGAAATAAGTCTTGCCGTTTCTAAAACCTGCTCACGAGATTCAGCACTACAAGGTCCAGCGATATTATAAAGATCGTTATTAAATCCAGGCCATTTTTCTAAAGGGACGAAATTCATACTTATTCCTTTTTTGTATTTAGTGCTTCTTGATAAATGTCAGTTTTTTATATTCTATGCGTTAATCGGTATTTCACCTATCGCTGAGGAGAGACTTTCATAGTCGTCTGACATTTAGTCATTTTTATTGAAATATCAGAAAGATAGCCGACCCTAAAGATGCTAAGTATCTAATAGTTGGTACAAGAGAGCTGTCAATTTTCACAAAGGAAAGATTTTGAATGTAAGAAGAAGTTAAAAATCACCTTATAAAAAGACGTAATTCTTATAGAATCTATGGAGCCTCCTTCTCAGTTCATGTTACACAGCTTAGCTTATTTCTCATGATTGAGCGTAGAATTCATTTGTGGGGGATGTTTTTAGCGGTATTGCTTGTCTCAGTCGATCTTCACGCCAATTGCTTAGAACTCATTTTTAAAAGTTCCTCTAAAGAAAGCATAGTTTATGATCGAAACTTCTACCCACAAGTTAGTAAGTATGATTTTTTAAAAGAGATTAATCTCTTAGAAATTGAAAAGGTTTCTAAGGAGAAGTTTCATCGCGACCTCATAAGAGTAGGGGATCATCCCTTACTAGGATATTATCTCGAGTTCATTCAGGGACAAAGAAAAGTGAAGCAGACCAAAGCTCTAGATGCTATTGGTGAACTTTCTCGAATTGAGACTAGTGAAAACTCATTTATGAAAAGGTTTCGAAAGATTGTTGAAAAGGTCGAGAAAAGAAAAGGCCAATTTCAAGAGTCTTATTCTGGAGACCTTGCAAAGATCAGGCTCAATAGCCGGAATTTTAGAAATGCGGCCATGCAATGCCGCTCAAAGCATTCTAATGATCTTAAGAAAAAGGCAGCAAAGATTTTCACACCCTTTTTGGTGGGAATGGGAACAGGTGTTTCTGTAGTGACCTTTGCCTCAGCTCAAAATGGTGAGATGACCAGCCAGAAGTGGTGGCAGATTGGTTATGAACTCACTCGTGGCGCTATTCTTGCGACTTTCTCGGCGAGGATATTTGCTAATACTAACAACCACATGTTTAAAAATTGGCTTAAGTCTTATTTCTTGGTCTATCGAAGCTCTGCCCTTATCGATATCCCTGTTTTTTCAGCTTTTTTCAGCGGAGATAAAAAGGAGATGGAAGCTAAGTTAATGGAGAGGTGGAGCTCCCCGGAAGAAAAAATAAAACTGAAAAACCTTATTAAAATTTATGAAAATCCTAGCTGGGGACAGAAGTTCAAGCTTGAGCTTGAGAAGTGGAAAGAAATAATCTTTTCAAAAGTTTCTCATGAGGAGCTCATGCAAAATTTTAAGATCATTAAAGAAATAGATGAAAAGTTTGAACTCGATGACGAGACCTTAAAAGATCTCTTGATCTTATTGATGATAATGGAAGAGTATGAAGCGACCTCTGAAGAAAGGCTTTTCAGTACCGGTGATGTGGGAATTGACAAAAATATCTTTACAGCTGGCTATGCTGCCGTAACTTTTCCTATTGAAGCTTGGGCGCCAACAAAGATTTTTCATATCATTTGTGAGAATTCTTTTCAGCCAGGTGTTGCCATGGTTAAGGGATTCGGTTTTTATATTCTCTATCGATTTCTCTCTGATGGTATCTGGTATGAAGTCCGTAAACGCTCAGTGGATTTATAGACTCTCTCAACTAAAGCTAAAGGACGTTCTTTGAAAGTAAGAAGAAATATCAATTGGCCCTTAAGATGGTTTAACCTGACCATTATCGTGCTTTCTGTTCTTGTGATTTATCAATTCTATAAAGAAGAAATACTCAAGTGGAGTTGTTACGAAGAACCTAATTCTGCGTCTTGTCACCTACTAGGAGACTATTATTTTTCAAATGGTGAAAAGTCTAATGCTCTTGAGGCTTGGCGGTTTGGCTGTGAGAATGAGTATGAGAGGGCTTGCCAGAGTTACAATCTTTATAAGTCAAAAAAGCCTGAGCTTTAATCTCAAACAAAAGACTCTAGAAAGTTGTAAAGAATTTTAGTATAAATTTCTCATGGGTCTTATAAGATTAATAATTGAAATTTATATTTACGTTTTACTTGCAGATGCAGTTTTAAGTTTTCTCCCGCAATTCAAATCTCATCAGGCTGCTGTTGCGGTTCGAAAACTTTCAGACCTTACATGCAAGCCCATTAGAAAACTTCTTCCAAGTGATATGTCATCACGTTTTCCCTTTGATTTTTCTCCTTTGATTGCCATCGTTGTTCTTAGATTGTTTGTCGCTCTGTTTTAATTTGCGCTTTTAGTTAATTATTGGATAGAATTAAGCAAGAAAGTATTTCGGGGATATACGTTCATATGGATATGACACAATTATCATTAGACCAACTTGCCAATGAAACAATTCATTTGAGTCAAAAGCTCAGAGATAATACAGAGTTTAAAATTGAAGATCTGCATGATTTCTCTGAAGAAGTTGAAAAACATTGTGAGAAACATTGTGAAGAAGAGATCAGAGAAGAAGCTCTAGAAGAGAGCGAACTTTCTTCTGACCTTGAAGTTCATGAGTTACCAAATAAGCCTGGGATTATCTTTCACTTAAGTCTTGCTGGGGGAACATTTATTTTAAGGGCCCTTGCAACAGACTCTATTGAGAATGTTTGGCCTAAAATAATGGATGAACCAAAGTCAAAAGAGTTTAAATCATTAAAGCTCTCTGGGGACTTTGATTTTTCAAAACTTCAGTACTATCCGGTTGAGCGATTTGAACAAGCAGAAGTTTTAAAAGAGCATTTTAGTAATAGACGAATTCCTATTGATGAAGATGTTCTCTGTAATATTGGAGATCCTGGCTTTAGCTGGTGGCTAGACTTAAAACCAGCATCAGTCAGTGTGTATTTTAAAAGTCATGGTGTTGAGTGTTCCAAGAATTACTTAAGACTAGGGCCTTTGAGTGATCTTTCAATTTTTCAAAGCCGCTTTAAAAGAGTTGTTGAAAGATTGAATCAAATTGATTCTCTTGGAATTTCTTGTGATGAGAAATGCTTGTCGTTGAAGTGTTCAAAGCCTCATCTTCCAATCTTTCAAGAACTGAAGAATCTATTTCTCTCTGGTGCTTGGAGTTCAAGTGGGGATCTCTATTCGAGTCTTGAAAAGAATACGACTTTAAGGCTTTTCTTAGAAGAAATTGCACTAGTTCGAAGATTTTGGCTTGAAGTTGAAAAAGAAATCAATTTTTCCACAGAAAAGCTATCAACCGCGACGAAAGTCCAGTAAACCCTGCCATTTTCATAGGATTTTTCAAAGCTTGTGGTAAAATGTCTAAGTAGGACAATTTAAAGGATTGGGTTGTGCCATTAACATCAAATCAAGATTCCATTTCAAGTGATCGTTTAAGAAAAGCCATTGAAAGAAATAGAGCAAAGCAGGCCAAAAAGTCAGGTCTCAGCAGTCTTAAATCTACAGTGAACTCAAGTTCTGGCTACAAACAACAAACCATGAACTTCTCAGCTAATAAAACGGCCAGCCGAACTCATGTGGCCACACATAATATGGAACCTGAGTTCGTAAGACCCAAAAGAGCAAAGAGGCGAGTTCAGGCTAATAAACTTCCTGTTAAGGCCAAATCAACAACTCCCACAAAGCAAAGAAAAAAAAGAAAGCTTAGTAAAAAAAGAACTGATCTTTTTTATAAAGTGAGCTGGGGATTTCTTGCGATAATTGCCCTAAGGTTAATTTTCGCCGAAAGAGGCATCCTTGATTATTTTGCTCTTCAAGACCTTATTGATCATAAAAAAGAGATGATTGTTGAAACTCAAAATGAAAATCTTGAGCTACGACGAGAAATCGTTCTGATTCGAAAAGATGCTCATTATCAACGTAAAGTTGTAAGAGATAACCTTGGGTTTATTTCTGAGAATGAGTATCTTGTTGTATTTTCTGAAGAGAGCGGCGATCAAGCCAATTAAGCTTATCTAAAAGTTTTATTTTTTTTGAAAGCTCTGAACTTGATTTCAGCTCCAAAATATATTGAGCAATAATCGTTGGTGTACGCATAATCGGCGGAGGTTCTTGTCTTCCTGGATGGGCCTTCATATTTCTTTCGATATGGACAACCTGAAGGTTTTTATTAAGAAAGAAGATATCGAGATCCATATAGGTATCTGGCATCCAAAAGGACTTAGGACTTTCTTTTTGATTGATAAAGAGCATTCCCCAATTATCTTTCCACTGATGACCCTTGATGCCACTTAGGCCAAGACTTTGCTCTTTTGATGTTATTGCCAGCTGAACAACGAATTCATTTTCTGAAACTTTTACTTTGTAGAGCTTCGGGTCATTTAACCTTGGGTCCTTGCTTTCATAGGTATTATCTGCACTGTGGCAAGCAGAGATAAAAAATAAGGCGAAACCTAGAAGGTAATGGCCAAATGTTGTAGCTGTGGATAAATTAATGCGAGCTAAGTTCATGATTCAATATTCTACAGAATAGGGTGTTATTCGAAAATGGATATTTAGCTGAAAATAACAATCAACCCATTAATATTATTAAAAAAGAGAATGGAAATTATGTCTGGATCAAAAGTTGATAACTCAGCGCTTCTTAAAACTCATCATTGCGGAAGCCTCACTAAGGAAGACTCTGGCAAAGAAGTAACTCTTTGTGGTTGGGTGAATAAAAAAAGAGACCTTGGGGGACTGACGTTTATTGACCTTAGAGATAAGCACGGTCTTATTCAACTTGGCTTTGAAAATTTCACTGCTGATATTGATACTGTTAAAAAGTGTCCGACTGAGTCTGTTGTGAAAATTACGGGATTAGTTGGGGCAAGACCAGAATCTGCTGTTAATAAAGATATGAAGACAGGAGAGGTTGAAGTTCAAGTAACGGCTTTCGAAGTCCTCTCAGAATGCGATATTGATAATATCCCTATCCTTCCAAGTGCAAAAAAAGAAGCGACTGAAGATCAACGTTTGAAATACCGCTACCTTGATCTGAGAAGTGAGCATTTGCAAAATATTTTAGCGATTAGATCTAATGTGATGAAGAAGACGAGAAACTTTCTCTATAATGAGGATTTTACAGAAGTCGAAACTCCCATTCTTTATAAATCAACTCCTGAAGGGGCAAGGGATTATCTTGTTCCTAGTCGTGTTCATCCAGGTAGAGTTTACGCTCTTCCACAATCACCTCAAACTTTGAAACAACTTCTTATGATTGGTGGAACAGATAAGTATTTTCAAATCTGTCGCTGTTTTAGAGATGAAGATTTAAGAGCTGATCGACAACCCGAGTTTTCTCAAATTGATATTGAAGTTTCTTTTGCTACTCAAGACTATTTAAAAAGTCTTGCCCTTAGTCTTTGTGAAGATGTTTTTGAATCAAAAGTTGATCTTCCTATTATGACTTTTGATGAGGCGATGGAAAAATATGGTTCTGACAAACCTGATCTTCGCTTTGGACTAGAGCATCGAATTGTGACTGATCTTTTTACATCCACTGACTTTGGAGTTTTCAAATCAGTGGTTGAAGCAAAAGGTCTTATTAAAGCGATTTTTGTCGAAGCGAGCTTAGGGACATTTTCAAGAAAAGAGCTCGATGGTCTTACTGATGTGGTGAGGCCCTATGGTGGAAAAGGGGTTGCCTTCTTTAAAGTTGAATCAGGGAAGCGAACGGGAGGAATCTCAAAGTTTATTACTGACCAAGTTTATGCAGGCTTAAATGAATCAGGCGATGGAACGTGGCTTTTCTTTGCTGATGGAGACAAAACCGTTTCTCACGCCTCAGCTGATGCTGTTCGAAGACATCTTGCAGAGAAATTAAAGCTTCATTCAAATGAGAGAAAGTTTGTTTGGATTAAAGACTTTCCACTCTTTGAGTGGGCAAAAGAAGACGAAAGAGTTGTCGCAAGACACCATCCCTTTACGATGCCTAAGATCAATCAAGTTGATGAGTTTTTAAATGCGACTCTTGAAAATACTGAAGAAAATATCGAAAAGCTTCTCAATATTAAAGCCGAAGCTTATGACCTTGTTTGCAATGGTTACGAACTTGCAGGTGGCTCCATTAGGATTCATAGAGGAGATGTTCAGCAGAAAATGTTTGAGCTTCTTGGAATGGATCAAGAAGAGATCAATCATCAATTTGGCTTTTTTGTCGAGGCCTTAAAGTATGGTACTCCTCCTCATGGTGGCCTTGCCTTTGGTCTTGATCGACTGGTCATGCTTGTGGTGGGGACGGATTCGATTCGAGACGTGATTGCTTTTCCAAAAACCACATCGGCAACGGATCTCATGGCAAGTTCTCCTTCTGCTCCAGCCGAGAAACAAATTGAAGAGCTTCATTTTAAGTGGCGCTAGTTACTTATTAGTACTCCTTTTAGTGTTCCTTTTGGCTTCCTGTGGGTCTTTTAGGTCTCAGGAGGCGATTATTCAGGTCACGAATAAGTCTTATCAATCTGAATTTAAAGATGAGTTTGGTTACACAGGGGAGACCCCAAGCTTTTATAAAATGCGAGCCGCAAGAAAGCAGAAGCTTTATCTTGTTGATGAAGAATCAGAAGTTCTTAAAACTTATCAGTACCGCTGCTCTTATAATTTTCGAGATTCAATTATTCCAAACCTTATTCCTGCTGTTTTTTTTCCAGTAGGGACAATCCTTTCAGGTGTTTTCTTTTCGGTTGATGGGTGGAATGGTTCTCTTTATCGTTGTCATAAAAAGCTTGATCTTGATTTCAAAGATCAAGAGAATTATCAAAAAAGGGTACTTCTCATACCATTTAATGAGGAAGATCCTGTGTTAAGAAGAAAGATCTTAAAGCTCTGGAAAGAAAAGTTTTCAGTGAACCTTAAGAAATCGAATTATAAAGTCTTGAATGTCTCAAAACCATGGGAATTCCTTGGCCTTAAGGGAACACATTTTACAAGTTCAAAAAAACCTCATGAATTCAATGAAAGAGTTCTTTTAGAACTAGGCTATATCACCCAGATGACCCACATCGCTTATCTCGATAAAGAGTATGATGAAAAAGGCCTCAAAGTTAAACTTCGAATTTATGACGTCTTTAAAAGGAAGTACATTGAACAGAACCATGCCTCTCATCATTTTACAGGAGTAAAAAAAGATTCTTTTTCTTGGAAAACAGTCCTTTTAAAAAGCTTTACTTTAATTCCCAACGCTATCACTCTTTCCACAAGTACAAGACCAATTCTTAGTGAGGAACCAACTTTAAAGTCTTATGAAATTAAAAGTCATCCCGAGAGTTTTCCAAGTATTGTTCAGGCGATTGGCTTTGAGTCGATTAATCACCCCAATCAATATAATACTTGGCAAGCGGGATTTTATTTTGGTCCCGCGATCGCTCTTGATGCTTGGAGAGTTGAAGGAAATGATGATGCCTCTAATCTCTACCGGACAAACATTGAAGTTTATCAGCTAATCTTTAATGGCAACGCCTTTTGGAATACGGCATTTGGCATGCCGACACTTTTTTTGGGCTTCGGAATTGCTTACACCAATGTTGATAATGAACTGAATACAGACTTGGGCGGAGGGGAGAGCTCCGTTTTAAACTTTGGCTTTAAACATCATATCTTTCTTAGTGATCGATATTATGTGGGAGTTGAGCTCTCTGCTCATTCTCTTGGAGAAGGTTTCTCAGGGAAAAAAGTCCTGAAAGAAGGACCTCTTCATTACGACTCTTGGTATAAGGCATTCTTTAAATTTGGAATTTATCTTCCGACTCTTCGGAATCATATTAGTGAATACGTGTATTAGAGAAAGTTAAGGAGTTCTGTAAAGATAAACAGAAGGTGAATCGACACTTGATTCAAGAGCGGGTGCCGATATGAGAATTGTTTTACCATCAGAGCTTACATCAACTCCATGACCGACATCTGACTCAGCCCCTGTTGAATGTGGTGTGATTCTAAAGAAGTCATCAGCAGCCGTTTCTCTAAGAAGTGCAACGCCAGTTTCAACCCCTTTTTCCTTTGCCCCAACTAAAAGAGAATCTGTACCATTGCTTTGAACGGCAACACTTAGACCAAACTCTTGATAGTTATCTGTGTCGTCATTATCTGTCGCTACTGGAGCTGTATCAAGATCTGAAAGATCATAATAATAGATTCGCCCATTTGAATTATCATGCCCCGGAGCTCCAACAAAGAGGTGATCCCCAGTCATAAAAAGAGATGAGCCAAAATCATCACTCTCGTTGACTGTGGAGAGTTGATACTGAGTTGCATTTGGAAGAGTTTGAAGATCAGCGATCCAGAAGGCCTCTTTTTCTTTTGAAGAAAGAATTAATCGATTGGCATCAAGTTGCATCACTGAACCAAAGAGAGCGTCTTCACCATTCGCTTCTGGATAAGGAATACTTTTTTCGCTTAAAAAGTTATATTCAGTTCCTGCATTTTCATAATAATAAACGATACCTGTATTATCAGCTCTATATGGAGCAGCAACAGCAAAGCCATTTTGATCAATTTTTACGTTTTCTCCAAATCGATCGTCTGCTTCTGAGTCCGACGGATAGATTGAGTTAAGGAGAGTGAGGCCTCCAGTTGAGTGGTACTTGTAAACAAAGACGCTACCCATATCATCACCTTGAGTGAAGAGGTCTTTTCCTGGAGCTCCAATGACTATGAAGTAGTTAGGGGCATCGAAGTGAACATCAACAGAATGACCAAATTGATCACCAGCTTCAGCATCACTGAGAGTGATTTCTTCTCTTAGCTCAATCGTATCTCCTGCAGAGTTATAATAAACGGTAACCTTGCCTTGATTAGACTTGCCGCTGCTTGCAAATCCTGGTTCGCCAACAACCGTGAGACCACTTTCCATTGCAATACTTCGCCCTAGGTCTGTCCCTTGAGTTTCACCAATGGTGTCATGAATAAGGTACCAGTCCTCACTGGTTGTATCGTAGCTATAGCTTGCTTTAGCACTACTACAAGATCCTGTTTTCGCTGCAATTGTATGAGTTGCATAAACCTCAATTGTTTGAGGAGAAACAACAGGGATAGCAAGCAGGTCGAGATCGTCCACTGTCACATCAACAAAGTCTTTGCCAGCTGGAACAACAGCAGTTCCTAATGGAACCTCGCAGTTTGTTGTTCTTTTGTAATAAAGATTTACTGTTGCACCGGCGATAGTTCCTTTGACTCTAAAGGTTGGTTGGTCATTTTTACTTGGAGAATGGTCTAGTAGAGTTATGCTACTAGGTGTATTCACATAAGTGTAGTTTGCAAAAACATGAGAACATGTTGAACTAAATCCTGCTTTTCTTTGCTTCACTCTAAATGTATAGCTTCCATTTGTTTCAAGGGGAGCTGATTGGATTGTAATTGATGTCTGCCCATAAGCAGTGGCGCCGATTCCAACAAGGTTAGAACAGTTTGTATCTGAGTAAAGTTTGATTTCTGCATTCTCAAGAACTCCACCAATATCAAATTGTGGGGCATTTTGCGTGTCCGTTGCTGAGTAGCTAGCGTTGAGGGCCATTGTCATCGCCGCGCCAATATCAAGAGTGTAAGTGGTAAAGGCTTTCGAACAATCTGTAAAAGTACCATCTAATCTTCTTTTTGTTGCGTAATAGTTGTGAATTCCATCTTGCTCAACAGGGTCAGAAATGAGATCGACATAACCTAGATTACCCGCAATTCCTTTACCCATAAGGCTTGAACATTGAGAGTCACTATAGATAAAAGCTTCTTCATTTTCTGCGACATTATAAACTCGAATCACTGGTGTGAGGCTTTCTCCTGGATTTAGTGAAAGAACTGCCAGTGTAAGACCATTATAATCATAGACTACATCATCACTACAAACTGTTTGGTGAGGATAAGTGGGGTCCATGTGTTGTTTAAAACTAAAGACCACATGATTTGATGAGAACGTAAGGTTTGAGATATCAAGAGGTGTTCCCTCGATATAAGGAATCGCTGTTCCCTGACAGCTTGGTCCCATATAAAGAGAAAAGCTTGTGGCATTTTCAAGAACAGTGCTATCAACAAAATCAAAAGTAGGGTTTCCAACACCGTAGTTATTTGGCGTGATGGTCACCTGAAGTTTAGAGTCAAGTGTCTTTGTCGGTGATCCGTATCTATAGCAACCGGAATGAGTGTCACCATCACCTGGATCCATTTCTTGAGTTGCAATAAGGTAGTATTCCCCGTCATTAGGGATGCTGTTTGTGAGTTCTGTAATTGTATGAGTTCCTGTTCCATCTCCTGAGTCGACAGCATTGACATTTCCATCAAAGACAAGCTTTGAGTTGTCACAAACATCATTTGATCCTTCAACAAGATAGATTTTAACTCCTGTTCCGCCAGCAATAACTTCATCAAGAACGACTTCTGGTTTTACATCTGAGCGTGGGCTTACATCATTAATCACGCTAACCTTGGGAGCTCCCTTAAGGTTATAATTAAAACTATTGGCATTGAAGCATGAAGATGTGTAGGTTGATCCATCTGTAAACTTCTGACGAGCATATATACGATAAGACTTATTGTCGCTGTAATCAGCAAGTGTTGAAAGATCCACTGAAATTTGCTGACTGGCCCCGGCGATCGCTACAGAGGCATCCGCTGCAATCTTGTCACAAGTCTCATAATAGAGTTCGAGTGTTCCACCAGTCACCATATTGTCGACTGTAAGATCAAAAAGATGGCTTTTTCCATGAGAGGGAGAAATTGGAGCCGCTGTTTCAAAAGTAGGGGCAATATCAAGGAAGTATTCACCTAGTTTATAACATTTTGATTTATAAGTTCCACTGTCATCAGTTTGATAACCATAGATTGGGTAGATGAAGTCAAGGTCAGCGTTACTTAAAGCTGAGAGGGTTTGGGCTGCAATACTTGTTGTTGCTGCCGGAAGATCAATAGTTCCACCACTGATATTAACGGCGGCTACCGGACAACCACTTTCATCAGTAAACCCATCAAAAGCGGTTTCAGGATCATCAATATAAAAGAGTTCAATCTTTCCATCATCGACAATTCCAGTAAGACTGACATCAGGAGTGACATCTTGTCCTGAAGCACTTGGCAGACCATCAAATGAGAAGTTGGCGCTTAAAAGATCTCGCTTAAATGTATGATCATAGCTCACCGTTGTACATTCAGAGATATCTTCGCCTTCATCTCGTACACCATTGGCGTTGGCATCATCGAACTGTCTTGCAAAGAATGTATAAGTTCCATCGAGTGGAAGGAGCATGGAAGCGTCATCTACATCGTCATCACCATCTGTGTCAGCAACCTTAACTTTTGTCGTTCCTCCTGCTGAAACATTTCTTCCTCTCACGACATCACAACCGTTTCCATCTTTGAGGTAGCTGTCACTAACATAAGATGTTGCACCTGTGTCATCTGTAGCGGCACTAAACATTAAAATTGAGGCCAAAGAATTTGCTGATTGGGCCCCTGTGTTCCACTTGAGAGTCAAGGCTGCTCCGTCAGAGGTGAGTTTGACCTTATTTGTTTTAGAGTTATAGGTACAGGTGAAAGTGTTATTGTTTGAAGCCGCGTTTGAAGCGAGATTCATTTCTGTTGCAATCGTAGAGCAAACGGTTTCAATTGATTGATAAGTTGTTTCTTGGATTGAAATTTGAAGATCAACACCGTCATCAACAAAATCAAGATATTTATTCGTGCTTGTAATATTAATTGTGCTCGTATAGTCAGGGTCCATTGTATAGAGTTCAACTGTGTACCCAGCAATTGTTCCTACAACATCAATCTCTGGGTTATAAGAATCGTCATTTGCATTAAGAGCAATACCAGTTGGTCTCCTATCAAGAGTATAATTAATTTCTTCGCTACATGTTGAAGCGTATTCACCACCAGCAGTTTCTTGTCTGAAGGCGAGAGTGTAAAGTCGGTCTTCATCGATTTGGTTTGGGCCTGCGGCATTAACCGTAAACTGAGTTGATGAGTCTCTTGTTGTCGTGATTCTGTTGAGATCAGCATTACAATCGCTTAAGCTCTTATAAGCAATGACAACATTTGTGGCGTAAATGTTATTCATCGTAAATGATGGTGTTGTGTCATTGTCCGTCGCAGTTGTTCCTGTGGCGTAGCCTAAGTTCTTAGGTCTTCCATCGAGAGTATAGTTCACCTTTTCATAAGAACAATTTGAAGCATACTCATTGGCATCATGAGTGGCGTCTGCATCAAGATTATGAACTTGTTTAAAATAGAATTCGTAAGTTCCGTCTTCTGTAAGTCCTGGCTCTCCAACGTAGTCGAGGGCCCTTGTCAGAGTTGTTCCGCCTCTTAAGGCAGAATCCTGATCTACTAAAGTTCCACAATTTGTTGAGCCAGACTTGGTGTAAATCTGAATCATTGTTTCACTGGCATCACTGATAACATTTTCAAAATAGAGACTCGGTGTAGGATTATTGTCGACGTCAGAGCTTCCGCTTAGACTCGGATTAATAATTCTTTGATTAACGGAGTGAATCAGCGTTGGATTTGTTAAACACTCACTTGCATATCCTGGTCCAGTTAATTGAACATAAACTTGATGAGAGAAGCTATCTGATGTGAAGTAAAGAGTTTCGGCGATTTCTCCTGCATCTCCATCTTCGTCGTTACCACCACCGTCGGTGATGATATTTGTTCCATCAACATAATCAGCTGCAACAGTACAATTGCTGTCTTTATAAAGAGTCGCTGTGATTGCAATATCTGTTGTGAGACCTGTAATTGAAACGGTCGGTTCCCATTGTTTAACATTATCATTTAAAACAATATTATTTTGTGGGTAGAAGAGAGTGTACTTGTATGGGCCTTCACAACTTGAGCGATAAGTATTTGTTCCATTATAAACTTGTTGAATATAGTAATTTGCAATTCCATCTCCCGCTAAAACCGGAAGTTCTATGGAAGCGCCTCCTCGAACGGCGGCAATTGTTGGAGTCGAAGCATTGTCAATTGTGACAAGTGGAGCTCCAGCGCAACTATTGTCTTTGAAAACTTGAATGGAATTGTTCGCATCAAAACCTGCTCCTAAAAGATTTGTTGCATCAACAGTAATTTCAGGAGAAGGATCTGTATCTGAATAGATCTGATCAAGTGGACTCGCATCACCATCGAAGCTAAGCCCTAGGCTGCCATCAATTGTCCATGTGACAGCTTCAGAACAATTACTTTGGTACTCTCTTGTAAGACCGTTGTAAAAAGCTTGATCGATGAAAAGCCTAATTTCTCCATCGTTAAGATTTACGTAGTCTGTAAGATTTGAAAGCGTAATTGTGGCACTACTTGAGTTACCTGTGACTCCTGCAGGAGTGAAGTTCTCAATCATAGTCCCATTACATCTTTGAAGGCCACTTGGATCATAATAGACTTCAATGTTATTTGTTCCAGCATCCCAATTAGAAAATGTAATGTCTCTTCCTAGAAAACTTGCACTTAATGAACTACTAATATCTTTTGGTTTTCCATCAAGAGTGAAAGTAAAGATATCTCCTAAAGGATCATTGGGATCGACAATACAGTCTGAAGCAAAATCATCGGTGGCAACAGCAACTGTTGTTCCTACTGCACTTGTTCTTTTTGAGTTAAACTGCTTGAAATAAACTGTATATTGGCCATCAGTTGGGAAGCGATCACCAGAGTCAAGCCTAATGAGAGTTGTCCCATCTTCAATTCTTTCGATATCTGAAGGGCCTTCAGAGTCGGTGATTACAGCGGTGTCACAACTTGTAAAACTCGTAGGAGGAGTTCCAGGAGTATAATAAGCTCTTAAGCTATTATTTGGAGACGCCACTGATCCAGATGTTGTATTGGTGACATCAAAACCTGTTCTTGCAACATTTGTTGTAAGAGAATCAATTGTCGTGTCTTGAAGATCTGCAACAGTTGGAGTTGCTTCAATATTGTAGACAAGATATTGATTGAGACATCCATAGTTGTTTGGAATTCTTCCATCAGCGTCATTCCAAGTGCCAGATGCATCTAGAGAAGCTTCAGTTCTTTCAGGTGTTCCATAGTTACTATTATCTTCTGAAACAATTCGAAGACCAATGTAGTAAAGACCATCTTTTGTAAAGACTGTCCCTTCTGAACCTACTAGTGGATCATTCGCCGTCGTATTTTGGTTATCAGTTAGAGCTGTTAGGTTAGTGACATCTTCAAGCCCGATGGTCGTAGTATCAGGGTCATTGGGATCAGTTCTTTTCCAGTCAGAAATAAGTGTTCCATTTTCACAGATATCGGAGACTGGGTCGACTCCTGGAGTAAAGTTGTCAGCTGAGATTGCATAAAGACCAATAATATTTTTATAAAAACCAGGACTGTGCTGATCACTACTATAGCTTGAAGCTCCAGTATCATCAATATTATTAAAACCGAGAATCTCTTCAGCTGTCGAGTTCACATGACTCCAAAGGATGTCGAAGTTTCCTGAGCCTGAACTAATGGTAAAGCTTCCGGTTAATTCATTGAAGGAAACTGTAAATGTGTAAGCCGAAGTGGCTGCAGCTGCAGCGGCATCGAGTTTAGTTTGAATCTCTGTCGCAAGGTTTGCTCCGGTAGTATAACGAGCCGAAGCTAAAACAGCCTCGAAAGTGAAAACACTGTCAAAGACTCTTATTGTATTATTCGTGACATCAATTTCAAAAACTCCATCTGATAGGGCCCAGTCTCCTGTATAAGTGAGGGCCCCGGTATCATCAGCGGCATTTGAGAAACCTAAAAGTTGCTCAGCATTTGTTGTTGCTGATGACCAAAGAATATTAAAGAGTGCTCCATCTGAAGAAATGTTAAACCTTTCACTTGAGACGTTATAACTACAAGTGAAGTTATCATCAGCATGGGGATCTGAGGCAAGGGACATTTGGTTTGCAACTTCAGTACAGAGAGCCTGAGGAGTGGCATAAGTTCCCGGGCCTAAAGTCGCTGTTAAGAACGTTGCCGAAGTATCTTGAAAGGCAATTTGATCATTTGTTGCCGCTGTGACTGTTGCAAAATTTCCTGTTTTTTGAGCAGGGTTATTATCTTCAATATCAATAATTTCAATGCTTGGATTAAGTTTTGAAGAAGGACTCACTGTTCCTGTTGCAAAACGCATTTGCGTTGAAACCCCATCAACTTTAAAGGTAAGAGGACTACTACAATCATCAAAGTTTGAATTATACTGATCTTTGTATTGGGCCACATAAACTTTATAAATTCCATTTGAAGTGATTGATCCTTGGGCAATTTGATATTTCCCTCCAGGCATAGAAGGTTCTAAAACGTTTGTTCCCGCACATTTAAGATCGACTGTTGTCGGAAAGCCTGGGGCTGCATCAGCATTATCTTGGTATTGATAGACATAAACTCCAATAGTCGAGCCTTCAAAATCATTGTCAAACTTTAGCGTTGGAGTTGTGGTATTGATAACAGAGATCGACTCATTTGTTCCTTGGTTATCCCAAGTATACGGATTCGTCTCGACAAAAATTTGTGATTCAAATTCAACATTTTTAATAACAGCATCAAAATTGTAGTTGTGAATTGTCGTTGTACAGTCAGATTCATAATAAGGAGCGACTCCCACCCCAAGGCCATCACTATCTCTTACGATCGCATAACGAAACTCAAAACTATCACTTTTCTTAAAAGGCGTTGTTGGGCTGGTCAGGTCATGATCAAAAGCAAAGGTTTCATCAACTCCCACAATATTAGCGAGGGGGGCACCTGTGACAAGGTTACCAGCTGAACAGGTATCAGTGACGGAAACATCATATACTTTAAGATAAACATCTGTGGCTCCATTATAAGTATCTTCAATGCCAAAGTGTGGGTCCGGAGAAATTGTTCCAGAAGTTGATGTCAGAAGAGATGTTGGAGCACCATCAATTTCATAAGTCTCTGAGACTTGACTACATCGGGACTCAAAATTTCCAAGAACTTGCTTTGCATAGACTGTGTGAACGCGATCGGCGAGGGGAAGAGTGTAACCACCATTTCCAGCGACTCCATTTTTAAGATCAATAGTCACTGTTCTTTGGGATTGATCATTTTCAAAATCAGCAGCTTCTCCTAATGTTCCATTGTTATTGGCATCATAGAGAAATTCATTTGTACAACTTGAATCACTATAAAGATGAAGTTCTGTTTTAGTTCCGGTACTGACCAGAAGATCATTGAGAACAAACTTTGGATTAAAATCATAGCTTGTACGAATCGGAGTTGAAGCCTCTCTTTGAATACTTGTTGGCATAGCATCGAAAACATAATTGACGCTTACACAATTTGAAGTAAAGGCTACACCTTTTTTTAAGCGAGCTGAAATTGGCCAATTTTGGTTATCGGTTGAGGCGACTCCAGCGATTGTTGCAGTAAGGTCAATTTCTTCTGTGATTGCACTCGTCGATCCACCAATAGTACCAGATTTAATCGCTCCACCTGTACAAGTTCCATTAGCAAAGAACTCATAATCGTAATCGACAACCAGTCCAGTTAAGACAACTTTTGGCTTTAAGTTATTACTGGGTGAGATTGTCTCGGGAGCAAGAGCAAGGCTTGGAGAAGCCTCCATTCTGTAATCCACATAGTTTGAACAATCATCAACACCATCGGCATTGTTGTTTGTACTATAAACAAAAAACCTTGAGTCACCTTCCGTTGTAATGAGACCATCATCAAGTTCAAAACTAAGGGTCTCTGTAGAGGCGTCATAAGATTCATTTTTTACAGCAACAGAGTCACCTGGAATACAGACGACCGTTCCAGCGGCTGACTTTAAGAGCTTAATGTTATTCCCACCTGCTCCAATCCCTGCTCCGTATTCTGCAGCAGAGATGTTCTCAACTTGAAACTTAGGGTTCAGGTTTGAAGATGGGGAAGGAGTGATTCTTGTGAGGTTCTTTGGACTTCGATCAAGAATATAATCAATTTCTAGACAGTCACTAGTATAAGCTCCTGCTCCAATTGTCACAGTTTCGATAAAATAAAAATAATATTGATCGTCAGGATCAAGCCCTCCAGGATAACTTCCACCAGCTGGATTAAAAGTAATATTTTCGCTTAATGCTGTTGTTGTCGTATAGGTATGATCAACACCACCAACACAACCATTGGCAAGTTGAGCTGTTTGAACATAAATATCAATTCTTGAGTTATCAAGAGTGTTTGAGACTGTAAAAACTGGTTGAGAGTTTGTACTGATCCTTGTTTGGGTTGGACCATAGTTAACGCTAAAGTTTGTTCCCGTAATCTCATAGCTCACGCTATCAACAATAGGTGTACAGTCTGATTCTTGAGTTTCTCCAGCATCGAGAAATTGAGTTAATGAAAAGTTTCGTCTTCCTCCAACTCCAACTGCTTGGGGCTTTAGAATTGAAACGATCACATTATTTCCAGAGACTGCTGAAGTATAGTCAACTCCTGAAGTCAGTCTGGTTGCTCCGTTACAATTTGTTGATTCAAACACGTTCACTTTATTTAGAGGTGAAATATTCGCGGCCACAAGTTTTGGGAATGGGTCTGAACTAAGGTTGGGGGTTGATGGATCAAGCCCTTCAAGGATCGGGGTTGTTTCAACTGTATAAGAAATAGGCCCTACACAAGTCGAATCAACTCCATTGATTTTTTGTCTGATATAAAAATTATAAGTTCCTTCTGGGTCGTCTACTAAGTCTTCTGTTGAGGTGATTGAAATGTTTCCACCTGTGTGTCCTACGGCCATGAGAACTTTAGCCTCAGAGTCAGCTTCACATTTATCAGCATCACCGTCATCTTGGTATAAATAAACATCGGCATCACTATGAACATTTTCTGCTATAAATGCAGGGAGGAACTTTGAGTTTGTCGGGGTTTGATAGGACTTATCAAGAGCAAAGTTCTTGGGAGCAGAGTCGAGAGTATAAATTAAAGGATTTTTTGAACAAGGAGATTCAAGCCCTGGACCAAAACCTGTTCCCGGTGTTTTTTCCTGGGTGAAATAGAAATTATAGACTTTGTCTTGAGTGAGAACTGTTTCATCAATGGCCATCTCACCTAATGTCGGGGCAATCGGGTGAGCAAGGTTGTCTGGGTCAAGGACGAGGTCTGGAGCTCCCGAACACGCGCTGTTTTGATAGAGAAAAACATCAGAATAGATTCCACCAACTTGGATGTGATTATTAATCTTAAATCGGATTTGATTTTTGTTATCTGTATTTGATTGTCCTGCAGAGAGATAAGGATCCAGTGGGGCAGAGTCAACGGTATAAATATCACTGGCATCTGAACAAGGAATTTGTTCACCATTGATTTCTGTTGTTGCATAGAATTGATAAGCTCCATCTTCAAGAGTTTCCGCTAGTCCGAGAACTAAGCTTGCGCTTCCATTAATGTCTGCAACTGCTGAACCTACTGAGCTGAGGCATAGGGGGTCTCGATAAAAGAATACAGGGACGCCACTTTGGCCACCGGTGACTGTAAGCCTTGGCCTTCTTTCAATATTAGTTGTAGGACCTGGAAACACTGTCGGGGGATTAAGAGTGTAACCATCAGAGAAGTTGTAAAGAACTGTTGTGGGAAGACATCCTGTTCTATTTCCTTCTCTGTCAGCAACGCGAATTTTGTAAGGATAGTTTCCGTTATTAACAAGAGCTGCTGAAGTTAAGAAGACTGAGCCTTTTGTCTTAACAGTTTTAATGTCTCTCACTCTTTCACAGCGGCTACCAGAATAGAGAGTGACTTTTTGACCAATGAGAAGACTTCCGGTTACCTCAAAAACAGGTTTCTTAGAATCTGAGACTTGATAAAGTCTTAATGTATAATTTCCTTTAGGAGTTTGAGCGGCTTCTTTGGATTCTTTTTCTTGCAACGTGGGATTACAACTTACGAGCACCGTAAGTAAACTTGCAATCAATAAATGGTTCCACGTTTTAAATAACAACATAGTTTTTTTCTTAAACCCCAATTCTCTTTTCGGTAAAAACAAAACAAGAATTTAGGGCCTTAATTTCTTTAACCTTCTGATTTTATTCTAATTTAGGTAGGTGATAGCCGTGATTTTTATAAAATAACAATGACTTAGGAAAACTTAGTGTTTGGGAAACGACGACTTTTTGAGGCAGAGCGCTCTCTGAAAGAGGAAGATTTTTCCTCTAAGCTGCTTGTTTCTTTGAGTTTTCTGAATTTGGCCCCTCTGAATCGTGGCCAGGAAATGAGATCACGTTACCCTCGTAATCAAGGTGAATAACTCCCTCCATTGGAGAGAGACTTAAGGCCTTGGCATAAGTGGTTTGCTTCTCAGCTTGAAACTTTTCAAAAACGATTTGTTGAACAGTTTGTGAAAAGGAAAAGACATCTGTGAGAGACTGAGCTGATTGTCTAAGATAGGGAAATGTAAATGAGAGAACAAAGCTCATCATTCCCAGTGACCAACTAATAGGAAACAGTCCAAAGGCCAATGTCTTTATCGAAGCTCGCATAAAACAGGTCTTTAAACCTATATTCTGAGAATGACGAGAGATCACTTTAAGTCCAAATAAATACTTTCCAATGGTCTTCCCATTTGAAATATAAAGTGAGGCCATGAAATAGGTAAAATAGGTACAAATAAAAAAGAGTGGGAAAAGCTTAATATAGCTTGCAAGAACTTTTGTATGAATAACGGGATGCACTCCATAGAAAAGTAGCTTGCTTGTACTTGTGAGAGTGAAGAAACTTGCTTGAGCTAAGATGACAACACAAAGAAGATCAACAAGATAAGCATAGGCCCTAGGTCTTAGCATTTCTTTTGGTGTTAAATTCTTTGTTCTCTTTTTCATGCCTTTAGCCTTTCGGCAATCAAAGACATTTACTGAAGGCGAGATTGAATTTCGTGAATTTTATTCAAAGCTTCTAACGGGGTAATTTTATTAAGCTCAATTTCAGAAATTTGTCTTCTTAGTTGATTGTCGTGCTCAGCTTCTTTGAAAGTTTCAAGTTCTGTCTCTACTTGAGGGTTCGAAGGAATATCAAAAAGGTCCATTTGCATTTCATTGTCAGAAGTTGCTTTTGACTTTTGTGTTTCAAGTTTCTTTAAAAGTGAGTTGGCCCTTGAAAGAAGTTTTGCTGGAAGACCAGCAAGTTTAGCGACATAGATTCCGTAAGACTCTGAGGCAGGAGCTTCGATTAAGTGATAGAGAAATTGAACAACTCCTCGCTCAACTTTTGTTGCAACAGTCATATTGACTGCCCCTGGAAGTTGATCAACAACTTCAATGAGCTCATGATAATGAGTGGCAAATAAAGTCATCGCCTGAATATTTGAAGCGATATGCTCTGTGAGGGACCAAGCAATACTCAGTCCATCATAAGTAGAAGTTCCACGTCCTACTTCATCTAACAGGATAAGAGAGTGCTCTGTGGCATGTCTTAGAATCTCTGCTGTTTCAGTCATTTCAACCATAAATGTCGAAAGACCTTGAGTGATATTGTCATTGGCCCCAAGACGACTAAAAAGAAAATCACAAAGACTTAGCTTTGCATTTTGAGCAGGAACAAAAGATCCCATTTGGGCCATCAACTGAATGATTGCAATTTCTCTCATTACAGTTGTTTTACCGGCCATGTTAGGACCTGTGATGAGAGCGAAGAATTTATCTTCGTGAAGTTCAATACTGTGGTTGATAAACTCGTTACCATTGAATCTTTTAACCAGGGGATGCCAGGCGGATTCAAGTTCACATCTTTTTCCATCAACAATCAAAGGTTTTGTGAAGCCTTCTTTAATCGCAATGTCCGTAAAATTTGTAATAACGTCTAAAAAGGCAATGTTCTCTGAAAGGAGTCGAATCGATATGAGTTCGTTTGTAACGTTTTCAACAACCTCATTAAAGATTTCTCTTTCAACTTTTGAAAGTTTGTCTTTTGCAAGAATGGTTTCATTTTCAACTGCTTTGAGCTCATCCGTAAGAAACCTTTCTGTGTTAGTAAGAGTTTGTTTTCTTACAAACTTTTTAGGCATCTTATCAGATTGGCTCTTTGGAACTTCAATAAAGAAACCAGCCACATTATTCTTTTTAACTCTTAGCTTTAAGATTTTAGTTTCTGAGCGATAAGATTCTTCTAGTTTTAAGAGTTCGTCTTCTACATTTTGACTAAGGTTTGAAAGCTTGTCTCGTTTTCGACTATAACCTTTCTTAATAAGGTTACCTTTATCTATCGAGGCACCTTGTTCATCATTAATCGTTTTTTCGATTAACTCAGATAAAGTCTTTAAACTCTTAAGGGCCTTAGGTGAAATTTGAAATTTATCCCAAAGTTTAAACTTTTGTTCCTTATGAGAGGACTGAATCTCATCGTAAATGAGTATGGCCTCTTTTAAACAAAGAAGGTCATTTGAGTTGATCTTTTGAGTAGTGATTTTCGCAAGAATTCGATCAATGTCTTTTACCGCTAAAAACTTCTCTCTAATAAGCTCTCTTAGAGAATCCTCTGTTTTATAGAGCTCTATAAGTTCTTGGCGGTTTTGAATCTCGTTTTTGTCATAAAGAGGTTTTGTTAAAAACTCAAAAAGCTTTCTTGATCCCATTGAGGTGCGAGTATGATCGAGGAAACCTAAAAGAGTATGTTTTTTATCTTTTAATTGTCTTGGAATAATCTCTAAACCAGAAAGAGTGGAAAAGCTAACCTGCATGAGCCCGGTCTGGTTTTTCATCTGAAAAGGTTTAAGGTGAACGATGTTTTCAAACTCTTGTTGGCTGGTAATATAAAAAGCCAGCGCACCAAGTGAAGGTTTGAGTTCTTCATGGTTCTTTAAAACTTTATCTCTACTAAAGTTTGGAAAGATCTTAGCGAGAAATGATTTTGAGTTTTGAAATTTAAAATAGTCTTCATGTATTTTTGAAAGAAGAATATTGGTCTTTGAAAGAAAGTCTTCAACTTTTGAAAAGCTTTTCCACTGTCCAAAGTAATGAATAAATTCTTTCGGAGCTAAAACTCTTAGAGCATCAATGAAAGCTTCTTCTGTTTGTAGTTGAGTTGCCCAGAATTCTCCGGTTGTAAAATCAATTGCTGAAAGGGAAAAGCCTTTTTCACCATATGAAGCAGTCGCAATATAATGAGATTCACTTCCTTCGATATGATCAAGATCATAGGGCATTCCTGGAGAGACGATTTGTGTAACAGCCCGCTTAACAATTCCTTTCGCTTCTTTTGGATCTTCGATTTGTTCACAGATTGCAACTTTATGACCTTCACGAGTTATGCGATCGACGTAAATCTTTGCAGCATGGTGTGGGATTCCGGCCATGGGAATAGGAACGGCAACTCCATTGTCATCAAGTTTTCCTCTATGGGTTTGAGCAATGTTGAGAATTTTAGCAGCGAGTTTTGCGTCTTCAAAAAAGAGTTCATAAAAATCACCCATTCGAAAAAACACAAGTGTTTCAGGTAATTTCTTTTTCACTTCTACATATTGTTCCATCATAGGAGTGAGCTTGATGTTCTTTTTTATGATTTCTTTTAAGGTGTAATTGGCCGTAGGTGTAGCAGTTTGTGTGGAACTCTCTTGACGCATCTTGTGATAGCCTCCATCAATGGACTTTTGGGAAGTTTGAAGAGCAAAAATTTATCATTGCGATAACTCCGTGTAAAGAAGTCAGTTATATTGCGACAATTTAAGTACTTGAAATTTGATGGGTGGAAAGGATGTTTTGCTAGTTATGAAACTCTAGTCGTGGCAAAATAGAGTATGCTCAAGCAGAGACTTATAATTAGTATTTTCGTAGGACTTAATCTCTTCACCATCGGCTTTTCTGTTTTAAATAAAGATGATGGAAGGGCCCTTTATAAAAACGATGCGCCAGAAACAAAACCTGATGTTTCAAGCTTTTTAAACGAAATCAAATTTTACACTTTAAAGAACTCCACGCCGACTCTTGAGTTAAAATCCAAGGAACTTATAAAGGATGAAAACACAGGCCTTCTTTCCTTTTTTGGTCCTGATGGAATTGTCTATAACTCTAAAACTCCAAAGCAAAATATTTACTTCAGTGGAAGATTAGGCTTCTACTATCAAAAAGAGGCGATTCTTAAACTTCGCAATGACTCAAAGTTTAAGATTGATGAACTCAATCTTAGTTGTGACGAAGCGATCTATCATTCAGAGAAGGCCCGGGCCACATGCAAGCACAATGTGAAAACCGTAAGTCATTCAGAGAAAACTGGAGATACTCTTAATATTAATTCCGATTGGATTGAGGCCTATCCTGAAAAAAACCTTGCGACTTATAAAGGAAAAGTTGAAGGGGAGCTTACTCGTAAAAAGCGCTACGAACATCCGGTTTATTTTAAATCCCAAGAGGCCAAGGTGAACCTTAATGATTCCCTAATTACCTTAAATGACGAAGTTTGGCTCAAAAGGCTCCAAGTTACTGGAACTGCGAACAAAGGTGAGATCTTTCTTGAGAACTATAATAAAAAGCTCAAGTATTTCACCCTAAATGACGATGTGAAATTGAAGGAAATTGTGAAACCCAAAGTTGGTGGGAAGCAGTATTTAAGGACTGCTGTATCCGAAAAACTTGAAGGCATTGTTAGTGAAAACCTTCTTGTTTTAACCGGATTTCCAAAGGTTTATCAATTTAAGGATATAATTAGAGGGAATCGTATCGTTCTAAGAAAGAACACCGAAGTTGTTGAAGTTGAAGATGCGAATACCAGCTTTTTCTTAGACGAAGAAGAGACAGAAAAAGAAAAACAGTAAAAGGATTTACTTTGCAAGAAGATAAAAATGAAAGCACGGAGAAGTTTTCAAGCACGACTCTTGAGCCAATTCTCGAGGCCACGGGATTAAGCAAATCTTATGGTGGAAGGAAAGTGGTAAAAGAAGTAAGCCTCAACGTTAAACAAGGCGAGGTGGTTGGACTTTTAGGTCCAAATGGTGCGGGAAAAACAACGAGCTTTTATATGATAGTGGGCTTAGTGAAAGCGGACAGCGGAGAGATTCGAATCAATGAACTGGATCTTACAATGCTTCCCATTCATTTAAGAGCACACGAAGGATTAGGATATTTACCTCAAGAGGCAAGTGTTTTTAGAGACCTGTCAGTGGAGGATAATATACGAGCGGTTTTAGAGCTTAGGAAAATTCCAAACGCTACGAAAAACTCGCTCCTAGAAAGTTTGATCTCGGATTTTGGCTTAGAACATATTCGAAGATCAAAAGGATCTGCTCTCTCTGGTGGAGAGCGGCGAAGAGTGGAAATCGCAAGGACGCTGGCATTAGAGCCGAAGTTTATTTTACTGGATGAACCTTTTGCAGGAGTCGATCCTCTTGCAGTGAGTGACATTCAGGGGATAATAAAAAACTTAAAACATCGAGGAATAGGTGTTTTGATAACAGATCACAACGTTAGGGAAACCCTTGGCATTGTTGATCGAGCCTACATTATGAACAATGGCGAACTCTTAGTTGATGGCAAGCCAGAGGATATTGTTCATGATGAAAGAGCACGGAAGTTCTACCTAGGTGAAGAATTTAGAATGTAAGTTCGAAACTTCTTAAGGTATGAATTTATGGCAGTAAAACTTTCACAAAGTTTAAAGCAAACTCAAAATCTTATGATGACGCCTCAGCTTCAGCAGGCGATCAAGCTTCTCACACTCACTCATCTTGAAATGACTGATCTCATTGCAAGTGAAATGGTTGAGAACCCTATGCTTGAAGAATCATCGGGAGATTCTGCAAAAGACGCGGAAAAAGAGTATTCCCAAGAATCACTTGAGACGCAAAATAAAGAGGCCACTTCAGAAAATTTTGAAGAAAAGCCCATCATGTCCAATGAGTCAGATGATTTTGATTGGCAGAGCTATGTTGAAAGCTATAACAGCACTCAAGCTGGACCAAGTATGGCCGCACCTGATCTAGGCGAAGATGGACCAAACTATGAAAACATGGTTTCTAAAGGGGATAGCCTTGCGGATCATCTTCTTTGGCAAATTCGAATGGAAGAGCTTTCAAACGAAGACACTCAAATCGCTGAACATATTATTCATAACATTAATGACGATGGCTATCTTGATGCTCCTTTAGATGAGCTTATTGTCAAACTTGATTGCAATAGAGAGCAGGCCCAAGCCGTACTTGAACTTATTCAAAGGCTTGATCCAGTTGGATGTGGAAGTGAAACTCTTGAAGATTGTCTTCTTGCTCAGGCGAGAATTAACGAAGAGAGATCTCCACTTCTCGAAAAAATTATTCTTCATCACTTAAAAGATCTTCAAAATAGAGATCATGCAAAAATCGCTAAGACTTGTGGGGTAACAGCTGAACAAGTTAAGAATGCCGAGATGATTCTTCAAAACTTTCATCCAAAGCCTGGAAGATTAGTTGCGAATCAAGACATTCATTACATTACTCCAGATATCTATGTTGTACAGGTTGGGGGAGAGTTCGTTGTTAAGGTTAATGACGATGGAGTTCCAAGACTTAGAATTAGTAAGCTTTATCAATCAATGCTTCAAAAACAAGGAGCTCAGTTTGAGCAGGCCCAAGAGTTTGTTCAAGAAAAACTAAGATCAGCAATGTGGCTTATAAAGTCTATTCAAAATAGACAAAGAACAATTGAGAAAGTTTCAAAGGCGATTGTTCGCCAACAACAAGAGTTCTTTAAAAAAGGTCCTCAATTTTTAAAACCAATGATTTTAAAAGATGTTGCCAATGAAATTGGCATGCATGAGTCTACCGTTTCAAGGGTCACGACAAATAAATATATGCACACGCCAATTGGAATGTTTGAACTTAAGTATTTTTTCAACTCAGGAATTGGTGGAAAAGATGGTGGTCTTGATGTTTCTTCGGAAGCATTGAAAATCAAGATCAAAGGAATAGTTGACAACGAAAACCCTAAAAAGCCATTTAGTGACCAAAAAATAGTCGAATTGCTTGGTAGTGACGGCATAAAAGTCGCTAGGCGAACAATCGCTAAATATCGAGAAATGCTGGGAATCCTATCTTCTTCTAAGAGAAAGATAAAATAATAGAAAATTAACTTTAAAACTGGGGGATAATATACCCCCAAAGACCTTCTCATCAACTAAAACCGAAGGTTTTAGCCCCCGGAGGGGATCAGGAAGCGTCAGTGCCCGGTCTACACGAAGTTGATAACTAGAAGTTAGGAGTTAAAAATAACTTAAAGCCATTAACCTTCTCATCAAAACAGTTTGATGACCAAAAGGAGAAATATGAGACTAAAAACGTGAGTTTTTAGCCCCCGGAGGGGATTAGGAAGCGTTAGCGCCCGGTACTTACGAAGTTGATTACTGGAAGTTAGTCGCAAAAAATAACTTAAAAAATCATTTAACCTTCTCATCAAAACGATTTGATGACCAAAAGGAGAGACATGAGAGTAACAATCGAATTTCAGCAACTAGAACACACACCTTCTCTTGATGAAAAAATTAAGCAGAAGTCACAGAAGTTTGAAAAATATTTTCGAAACGAAGTGGGCCTCAAGTGGCGTTGTTATGTGAAAAGCGGAGTCCATCACGCAGAGTGTACGATTCATGGGCATAGAGAAACAATTCATGCCAAAGCTCATTCAGACAACCTTTATAAGACTCTAGATAAAGTGTGTGAGAAGCTTGAAAAACAGATTAATAAGTCGAAGCAGAAAGTGAAAAATAAGATTCACAGAAAGCAAGGCAACGTGATTTTCTTTGAGCCTGAGATTGCTTGGGGAGAATTTGAAGCTGAAAAAGAAGCAGCTTAAAACAATTAACAAATTAAAACGCTATAAGCCTCCAATATTTGGAGGCTTTTTTATTGAAAGTCTCTGCAAAAAAGTGCCAGGCAAAAAAGTGCCAGGTACTTTTAAGAGATTGTAAGAAAACCAAGCATTCAAAGCAATGTCTCAAAAAAATAATCTTCAAAATTGAAATGCAACTCTTTTAAACTCCTAAGAATTCATTAGAAAATATTTTGAAATCTTACTTTTTCTAAAAAGTACCTGGCACTTTTTTGCTTTTTTGTGGCACTTTTTTGCCTGGCACTTTTTTGCTTTTTTGAAAAAGAAAATTCTTCCATCTTCAGAGAACTTTGTATTGGAGTAGGGAAATGCATCAATGTATTTTTCAATATTAATGTTCATCATTAGCCTTTTAATGATTGGAGTTTGTCGAGAACTGTGGCCTTTGCGGAGATAAAGTGTTTGTGTTCGAGAAGAAGAGCTTTGGTGATATTTCGAATTTCTTCAGTCTCAACACTCGCAACACCTCCATCACTCGCAGCAAGGGCAAAGAGAGCTTCCAAAAGATGATAGCGATTATCATTATCCATGCGATCATTAAGGGCGTAGCAATAACGATGGTTTTCAGCTCCAGAGAGTGTCTGGATTTCATCAATGGCAAGTGTGGCAAGCTTTTCACTTTTTTCTCTTCCAAAGTCTGTCCAAGTTTCAAGAGCGGTGATCATATGATCTTTTTCTTTCGGCTGAATTTTTAAATCTGCATAGGCGACTCTCGCTAATAGGCCGGCGATACAGGTCCAAGTGATTAAATCTTCCTCACTTCCATCAGGAAAGATTACTTTCGCCTTACTATGAAGTCCACTGTGATATGGATCTTTAGAATCATTAGAAGTTAAGTTTTTAAAAGCGTCCCAGAATCCCATAAATTTTCCTTGATCATCATTTTGAGAAGGCATGATATCGCCGGTAAGTTCTAAATTACAAGTCGAGCATTGCACTAATAAAGTAAACACCAAGTGTTTCACTCCGTCATATGGCAAGCTTTATAAGTAGACTAAAAGCGTCTTTGCTTTTAGGCGCCGCAGGCGACTAGCAAGCGTAAGCGCGCGGTCTAGCTAAGTCTCAACTTGATATTCAAACTTAGACAAATATATAATTTTGCTAGAATATAAGCAGTTTGCAGTTGCGATTACCAATTTTAATACCATCTTAAAGATAAGATAAGTGAGGATTTGAAGGTGAAGACTTTAAACAATATTTGGAAAGCTCAAAGTGAAGACCATGAAGGTGATTCGGATTTGGCCACCATAGAGGAAGTCAAAGTCAAGAAACCTTCACGGTACAAAGTGCTGCTTCACAATGATGACTATACAACTATGGAGTTTGTGATCTTTATTTTGCAATCCATCTTTGGAAAAACCTTTGATGAGGCAAAAGTTGTTATGCTCAAGGTCCATAATGAAGGTACAGGAGTCTGTGGGATTTATACCCATGAAATAGCTGAAACTAAATCTTCAAAGGTTAGGCAGCTTGCTAAAGAAAATGGTCATCCTCTTCTTTGCTCCATTGAAGAGGAATGAAATAACAAAAAAGGATGAATGATCAATGATGAGTCGTAAATTAGAACAAATCATTAACTCCTCAATTAAACTCGCCAATGTGCGAAGACATGAATATTTAACTCTTGAGTCGATTCTTTTATCGATGCTTCAAGAAGACGATGTCGTAAAAGAAATTTTAAAGGGCTGTGGTGCTGATACAGAGAGCATGACAAATGAATTAGAACAATTTCTTGATGATGAAGGTAATTTTTCCATTCTTTCAGAAGGTCAAATTCATGACCTCGGTGAAAAACAGTTCGTCGACGATGAGCTGAGGCGACTCGCGGGAGAAAGTGGAATTCGCTACCAACCTGAGATCTCCATGTCCCTTCAAAGAGTCATTCAAAGAGCGGCACTTCATGTGCAGTCATCTGGAAAAAGAGAAATTAAAGGAACCAATCTTCTGGTTGCCATGTTTCAAGAAAAAGAGAGCTTTGCTCTTTATACGATTCAAAAACAAGGGGTCAATCGACTCGATATTGTGAAAACCATTAGTCACAACCTAGACAAACCTACGACCCAGGAAGACGCTGATCGATTTGATTCTCTTCGTGGAGAGAAAACTATTGAGGGTGAGAAAAAGGAGACTCCCCTTGAGAAATTTTCTGTCAATTTAAACGAACAGGTAAAAAAAGGAAGAATTGACCCTCTGATTGGTCGAGACAAAGAACTCAAAAGAATTGTTCAAGTCCTTTGTAGGAGGAGAAAAAATAATCCTCTCTTAGTTGGTGAGGCGGGAGTGGGAAAAACGGCCCTTGCTGAAGGTCTTGCTTGGTCCATTGAAAACGGAAAAATCCCTGAAGTTCTTAAAGAGGCTACGGTTTATTCTTTAGATATGGCGGCACTCCTTGCTGGATCTAAATATCGAGGTGATTTTGAGCAGAGACTCAAAGGCGTTCTTAAGCAACTTGAGGAATTGGAAGAAAAAGGTGAACTGAGTGTGCTTTTTATTGATGAGTTTCATACCTTAATGGGTGCAGGATCCACTTCAGGTGGAAGCATGGATGCTTCAAATTTATTAAAACCAGCTTTGAGCCAAGGCCGACTTCGTTGTCTTGGAAGTACGACTTTTACTGAATACCGAAAATTTATCGAAAAAGACTCAGCGTTTGCGAGAAGGTTTCAAAAAATTGATGTGAATGAGCCATCAAAAGACGAAACTTTAAAGATCTTAGAAGGGCTCAAGCCTAAGTTTGAAGAGTTTCACAGCGTGAAATATGGGCCGAGTGTCCTAAAAGCAGCTGTTGATCTTTCTGATCGCTACATCACAGATCGTAAAAATCCTGACAAGGCCATTGACCTGATTGATGAAGCGGGGGCAGCGATTCAACTTTTGCCGCCAAGTCAGAGAAAGTCTCAGGTGACTAAGAGAGATATCGAACAAATTGTTGGACTTGTTGCAAGAATTCCTAAAATTCAGGTCAATAAAGATGATAAAGAGCAGCTCAAATCTCTTGAATCGAACCTGAAACTTCTTATATTCGGCCAAGATAAGGCCGTTGAGCAAGTGAGCAATGCCATTTTGATGGCAAAGTCGGGACTTCGAGATGAAGGAAAGCCTCTTGGATCTTTTCTTTTTGTTGGGCCAACTGGAGTGGGGAAAACGGAACTGGCAAAACAACTTTCAAATCATCTGAATTGTCATATTGAGAGATTTGATATGTCCGAATATATGGAAAAGCACACTGTCGCGAAGCTTATTGGGGCGCCTCCGGGTTATGTGGGGTATGAAAGTGGCGGTTTGTTAACTGATGCGATTAATAAAAATCCTCATTCTGTTGTTTTACTCGATGAAATTGAAAAAGCTCACCCAGATATCTTCAACGTTCTTCTGCAAGTGATGGATCACGGAACTTTAACTGATGCTCAAGGACGTGAAACGAATTTTAAAAACACAATTATCATTATGACGAGTAATGCAGGGGCGAGAGAAGCAGAAAATCCTTCAATTGGACTACAAAGTGAAGCAACTTTGGATGGAACAGGGGCCTTAAAAGATTTAAAACGAGAAAAAGCGATAAAAAATACGTTTAGCCCTGAATTTCGTAACCGTTTAGATGCAATAATTCCTTTTAATCCACTTGGAATGAAGCAAATTTTATCGATTGTAGACAAATTTTTGGTTCAATTAGAGCAAAAACTTCTTTCAAAAGGTGTAAATGTCACTTTTGATCACCAAGTTAAGGAATGGCTCGCTACAATTGGCTTTGATCCGAAGATGGGTGCACGTCCAATGGAGAGAATGATCGATCAAAAACTCAAAAAACCTCTTTCAAAAGAAATTTTATTTGGAAAATTAGAGAAAGGTGGCTCTGTTTCTATAAAAATGGATGAAAAAAGAGAGAATATAGAGTTATTTTTTGAAGATTAAGTGATTTTTACTCTAAATAGGCTTTCTTGTGCTTTAAAAAGGCAAAAGAAAGCACCAATGTGACAACATTTTAAGCCAAGTTTTTCTTCTTTTACTCTTTTATTTAATTTCCCTGCATCC
>JBMYPC010000018.1:0-32289 GCA_049599895.1 Bacteriovoracaceae bacterium
TCCTGAACTTGCTTAGCAAGGGCCAAAGGGTTTTCTTTAAAGTTTGGATGATTTAAAATTCTTTGTTGCATTCCTTGAATGACTCGAATGTAATTCTCATAAAGACTTTGAGAATAATATCCAGAATGAAGTTCAATCGAATCATTAAGAAGTTCTGGTGTGATTGTATTGGGTCTCCCTGTTCTTAAAGTAAGAGCAAAGGTATCACCTCTAATCACTTTAAGCTGCTCTTCGCTGGTTGAGCTTTTTGAAACCACATCAAGAATTCCGTTGAGAAAACGATGCTTTTTACTAAGTTCTACAAAGTTCGCTGGCTCAGGACTCATTAACTTTTGAAGTTCAGCATCGATGTTAGGATCTCGATCAGCAATATTTTTCTCGGCCGCTTTAATCATTTCCTCAGCCGTTAAGCCTTCATAACTT
Source organism: Bacteriovoracaceae bacterium (assembly GCA_049599895.1). Classification (GTDB taxonomy): domain Bacteria; phylum Bdellovibrionota; class Bacteriovoracia; order Bacteriovoracales; family Bacteriovoracaceae; genus JBMYPC01. The sequence goes on from JBMYPC010000018.1 coordinate 424, forward strand.
GGAAGAGAAACTGCCTTAGACGCCCTGATTGAGCTTGAAATAGACGGAAGACAACTTGCCTCATCATCTTCAGCATAAGCTGATTGAAAGACCACAAGAGAACCTACAAGCAAAATAAGTGCTTGTAGGGAGCAAGGAAAATGCAAGAAAATCTTGGGTCTCAATTTTTTCATGATTCCTTATTTTTATCACGCCTAGGCGTTAAAATATGGAATTCTCTAAAAATTACATGCCTGCTTAGTTGCTGAACGGCTGATCAGAAGAAGGTTTTGGGGAATAATATAAAAAGCCTGAAGAAACTTCAGGCTTTATCGAAACTGTCTAAAAATTTGATAATTTTTAAATCACTTACCGTGTCGTTTATCGTCTTTAATGTAGATAAAAACCTTTAAGATCACGAAAACAACAATAAGGAAAATCGGAATTCCCCAATAAGGCATTGAAAACTGATCAGGGATAGGTTGTTTTAATGGGGCTGCTGCTGCGACTGATTCTTTAACTTCGTTATTCATTTTCCCCTCCCTATCTGTACATTGACTCTAAAATAACGACGATTGCATAGATCCCAGCCGAGATTGGAATTGCCGCAATGAACTTGAGCCACTTTGTTTCATGATTTAAGTGCATATAAAAATAAGCAACAACAAAAGCTTTCCCAATAGCGAGAAAAGTAAGTGAACTTGCTTTCATCGCATAGGAGAGGTTTTCTGTTTCTGGAATCCAAATTTCAATAATAGTTAAGACACAAAGAGCTGCAAAAACAAGCCAATACTCTAAGTGCTGCTTTTTTCTCGATAGTTCTTTTCCCATTCCTATTTCCTCTTTAAATATCCGTGACGCTTTTAACTTTTACTAAATGCCGCATTAATAAGAAGCCCTACATCGATCATCATTCGATCAACAGACTCCTTATCATGTCCGTAAAAAGCTCTCACATTTCCTTTTTTATCTACTAAAAACATTCTATCTGAATAAACATTTTGTCCCTGTTCATTAATCATAAAAGGGACCTTTAAAGAGTTATTGGCAAACTCTTTAAGCTTCGCTCTCTCGGCAGTGACAAACTTCCATACGAAAGGATTGGAGTCATAAGATCGAGAGACATTATAAAGATCTTTGAGACTTACTTTTTCAGGGGCAGCATTAAGAGAAACGATGGCCATATTAGTTCCAAGCCCACGAACTCGTTTTTGAATTTTTTGAAGACCCCTAAGTTTTCCATCACATTCTGCTGTCTTACATGAAAAGTCATGAAAATGAATGATCGAAAGACGATCGTTTAAAATCGCATTATTAATCTTTTCATTTTGTTCTGTTTGGAACTCAAAAGACTGAAGCTTAAAAAGAATCGGCAACTCTGCAGGCAGACTTCTATTTAACGATCGATAAATAGGGTAAGTGAAAACAATACTTAAAAAGATAATCCAAACCAAAGGCTTAGTGGCAAGCTTTTCAATTATTGAATCATCTCTTTTAAAAGCAACACCTTTAGTGGCCATAACGATGCTCTGTCCTATTGATTAACAAGTTTTCCTAAAAGTTCTTTACGTTTCTTTTGGTCATCTTTTGTTTCCATAAGATCTTTAACGTAATAAGAAACAGCCCAAATTTCTTGATCTGAGAGAGTGTCCTTCCAACTTGGCATTGCTGTACCACCAACACCTGCTAAGAGTCTCACATAGATCTCTGGAACAGTTCTAGCTGATCGAACATGGTGCCAAGTAAAATCTGGCGGGATATTAAGATATCCATGCTCAGTTTCTTGAAGCTTAATCTTATAGAGATCATCTTCAAACTCTTCAATTGGCTCGTCATTGTATTTCATTGAATATTTATTTAGCTCATCTTTCGTTACATAGGCCCTGTGACAAGTCTGACACTGAGCAACTGCGTGATAAACCTCTTTACCAAGTTCAATGGCTGCCGTTTTATGGGCCATACCAAATGGATCCTTCCCTGCAACAAGCTTCTCACCAAGAGTCTTATCCTTTCCTTCCCAGGCATCTGGAGCAAAAGTTTTAATGTATTGAACGACTGCGTGTTTCGCACCATCAGTCATATCCCAAGGAAGCATCGCTGATCCGTGTAGACCTTCATCGAGTATTTTAAAAAAGTCATCATCATGCGGAAGTTCTCCCGCGACAACTCGACCAAATTTATAAATACCAAGCTTTAAGTTTCTTGGTGGTACCTGCATTCCCTTAGCGGCAACCCCGTTTCCATCACCACTTTCTCCGTGGCATGGCATACAGTATTCCGTATAAATGAGCTTTCCTTTATTTAAAGTTTTCGCATCAACATAAAGATTTCCAGCGAAATACTTCCCTTCCACGAACTCTTTTTTAGAACAAGAGACCAGGGCCAGTAAGCTCACAAAGAAGAAGATCCTACTCATTTTCATTTACCTTTTCCTAAAATAACCTTCTCACCAAATAAAAAGAGAGAAGAATAAAATTAACCAAATAACATCTAAAAAGTGCCAAAACTTTGAAACAAAGCTTACGCGTCCAGCATAGTCTTTTTCTAATCCCCTCTCACCAAGAGCTGGAAAAAGAAAAAAGAGTGCAGCCACCGCGAAAACAATATGAGCAGCATGAGTCCAAGTCAGGGCATAGAGAACAGATTGAAAAATCCCCTCTCCTGCAACATAACCTTTGGCCTCAAGATCAAACCAAAAATAGGTTTGAACTGCCATAAAAGCGGTCCCAAGAACAATCGTACTCCAAAGCCAAGCTTTGGCAGTTTGTGACTGCCTTTGATCGCAACATTTCTTCAAAGTAAAACTACTTAAAAGAATGATAAACGTACTCAATAGAGGAAGAGTCAAAGACACTCTCTCTAATCCCATTGGTGGCCAAGCCTCGCTTGTGAGACGAAAAGCCACATAGCCAAACATCATCGTCGCAAAAAGCATCGAAAAAGAAAGAAGCACAACGATTTCACTCACTGAGCGTCCTACTTCCTTTTGCTTTGAGAGAATCTGTTGTTCAGCTAATTCCAAAGTTTTAAGCTCCCGCTAATTCTTCAGTTTGATACTGATAATCTTTTCCCTCCTCAAGAGCTGGGTTTCCATACTCATGCGGTCCACACTTAACAACTGGAATTTTATCGAAGTTGTGAACAGGAGCCGGTGAAGGAATAGTCCATTCAAGTGTTCCCACTTCCCAAGGATTTGCACTTGCTTTTTCTTTCTTAAAGAAAACTGCGTAGCAAAAGTTCCAAACAAAAATGATCTGCGCTAATCCCATTAAAAAAGCTGAATAAGTCACAAAAGTGTTGATGGGAATGAGTTTTTCAAGGAATTCATAAACAAACGGGTTATAAAGACGTCTGTGCATTCCACCGTAACCCACAATCATCATTCCCATGAAGACACCATTAAGACCAAGCATGGTTAGCCAAAAGTGCGCTTTTGCCCAAAACTCGTTCATCATCACACCAAACATCTTTGGCATCCAAAAATAAACGCCGGCAAATCCACCAAGAAGAACAGACGCCGCCATTGTGTAATGGAAGTGACCAACAACAAAATAAGTATCGTGAAGGTAAAGGTCAGTTGTCACAGTTCCAAGATAAAGACCGGTTAAACCACCAAGACCGAAAACGAAAACAACTCCTAAAGAGAAAAGCATAGGAGATGTAAATCTTATTGAACCTCTCCAAATTGTCCCGAGCCAGTTCGTAAAGAAGATCGCCGAAGGAATCGAGATGGTCATCGTCAGAGTCATAAATGTTTGCGTTAAAAGCGGACTCATCTGAGTCGTAAACATGTGGTGACCGTAAACGACTGTTGAAAGAACAGTAATTGCCGTCATCGAAAGAGCTGTTGCTTTTGCCCCAAAGGCTGGCTTTCTTGCAAAGAAAGATAAAAAGTCGGAAACAACACCCCACGCCGGAAGAATAAGAATATAAACTTCAGGGTGGCCAAAAATCCAAAAAACATGTTGAAAGAGAATCGGATCTCCGGTTCCACTTGTTGCTGCAGCTCCTGCAAGAAAGAAGTTTGTTCCAAACATTCGATCGAAAATCAGAAGAAGAACACCAGCACCAAGAACTGGAATAAAGATTGCGTTAAGAATCGCTGTTAACCACAGTCCCCAAATTGTGAGTGGCATATCAAAGTATCCCATCCCTGGAGCTCGAAGAACGATAATCGTTGTAATGTAATTAACCGCACCAAGGGTTGAAGAAACACCTAATATAAAGATGGCCCAACACCAAAGGGTTTGACCTGCACCAGGAGAACCTATCAGCGTCGAAAGGGTGGGGTAAGAGGTCCATCCCCCGGCGGCGGCTCCAAGTGGTGAAAAAATTGAAATAAGAACAAGAGCACCAGATAAAAAAGCAAACCAAAAGGAAAGCATATTCATTAAAGGTGACCACATATCCCGAGCGCCAATCATAAGCGGTATGCAGAAGTTTCCGAACGCTCCAATAAGTATCGGAGTAATGGCATAGAAGATCATGATCGTTCCGTGCATAGTAAATAACATGGCATAAGTATCAGGAGGAATGACACCACCAGATGTTGGAAAGAAGAGCTTTCCAATAAGTGGAAATGGTTGTCCTGGAAAAGCAAGAGTCCAACGAATCATTAAGGCCATGATTCCGCCAACTCCTAAAAAGAAAATTCCGTACCAAAGAAATTGCTTCGCGATGACTTTGTGGTCAAAGCTTATAATGTACTTTGATAAAAATGTTTTCGGGGCATCGTGAATATGCTGCTCAAAAAATGCCATTTTCCCTATCTCCTAATGATCTCTATATTTATAATGTTGTACTTGATAATCGTTCTCGACTCTCTTTACTAAGATTTGGTTGCCATTTCCAACCCCAGTAAAGATCCGGATCTTCTGGATCATTGTCTTCGAAAGCTCTCTCTTGGGCTTCTTTCATCCAAGCGTTGTAATCAGCTTCGTTCATTGCTGTATACTTGGCCTGCATTCTATAGTGATAAGTCCCGCACATCTCGGCGCAGGCAAGATCAAAAGTTCCCGTTTTTACAAAATCGATCCACATTCTTGTAATTCTTCCAGGAATCGCATCAACTTTTCTTCTTGTATTTGGAAGATAAAGTGCATGGATCACATCTTTTGAAATCACTTGGAAAACTACTTTCTTATGAGTGGGAACTTTTAAATCATTAAATGTGATGACATCGTCTTCAGTATTGAAAACACCATCTTTTCCAGCGTAACGAAAGTTCCACGCCCACTGTTGCGCCATAACTTCAATTCTTTCAACTGGCTCTTTATCTTCTTCAGGCCAGTTAATAAAAACTTCTGTGTAATCAATTGATGACTTTGTTGAGATGTATGAATCGATACAAAAGAAAACCGCTGCACCAATCACTGTTGCGATAGTGATGTGAACTTTTTTATTTCCATAAGTATACTCAGGCTTAGGATGCTTCTTGGCTGAGTAAAGATAAGAAAAACCAAAAAGACCAAGACAAACAAGAGCAAAAAAGAAAATGTTCATGTAAGTGGTGTAACCAAAAAGCCAATCGATTAAGTGTCCATTAGCTGAGATATCTTCTGGTGGAAGCATTCGGCTCCAAAGACTTCCACTAAATTTTTCACCTACCTGAGCGGCACCTTCTACCAAAAACCCAGTCATTTTAAACAGAGCCGTGTCCATTATTTGAGATAAATAATTACTCATTTCGCTACCTTTAAAAAATATCTTTTAAGTTGTCGTTTATATTAGCATAGAAGGAGTACGATGAATACGAGGAAAGACGACTTATGCACCGCAATCTCAAGACAAAAATTCCCATCTAGTTTTTGAGTAACACCATGGCAAGCATCACGAGAGGCAGATAGATAATTGTTGAGTAAAAGTATCTTCTTGCCCAAAGCTTTAGACCATTCGCAGTAACAAAGTCTTTTCCCTGAAAGGAAGTGTTAATCAGCATGAGAGCACCTAGAACCAGTGAAACTCCTAAATAGGACTTGCTCACTGAACCAAAAACACTTGGCAAGGCCGAGAGAACAACCAGGCTAACAGTGCAAAGCAAAATCATCCAATAAGCACCTGAATAGCTCATCTTTTCTGTATAAACTTTAAGACTTGCTGCACTGTAATCTTCTTTATGAAAGAGTGTGATGGAAAAAAAGTGGGGAACTTGCCAAAAGAACATAAAAGCAAAGAGGCATCCCACTAAAAAATTAAATCGCTCAGAAACCAAGGAATATCCGAGCATAGGGGGAAGAGCTCCGGGAATTGCTCCAACAAAAAGGTTGAAGGCAGACTTTCTTTTCATCGGAGTATAAAGAAGAACGTACGTTAAAGAAGCAATTGCCGTTAAAACTGTAACTCTTAAGTTAAACCAAAATAACAGCGCCCCCAAACCAAGAATTGTAAAAAAGATCCCACAAAAGAGAACCATTGATCCGGGAAGCCTTCCGGAAGGAAGTGGACGGTCTTTAGTTCGATTCATTTTCCCATCAACATCTTTTTCCATATAGCAATTAAGAGCCGCCCCACTGACAACTACTAGGCCAATAAGAAAAAGACCCCAAACTGCTTTAAAAAAGTTAATCGTATCGGGAGCCACTAAAAGTCCTACCACAGCAGAGATGAGAACAAGTCCAGATAGTTTTGGCTTTGTTAGGCTAAAAAGATCAGAGAGAACCGAATGGGTATTCGTGAGTTCAAATTTCTTTTGAACAGCACTAAGAAACAGCGCTTGAACCCAAAGAATCATAAGAACTAATGTTGCGATCGAAAGGTGAAGAGTTGTTGGAAGAACCGCTAGGTTTTTCCAAATCATAATCAGCCCTAAGGCCACTTGAAATAAAATAAGAAGAGGAACTAAAACGAAAGAAACTCGAAGCCAAAAAAGTTTTTTAAATGCTTCACCAAGAGAGTTCTTTAAATTTTTATAAATAAAATAGCTAGTCCAAGAAACAAATCCCGTTACAATTACAGCAAAAATTCGATGAAGCCAATGAAGTTGAGATTCAGGTGCAAGAGGTAAGAGAGTAAGTCCCCATTTTTTCATATCAAAACAAAGAAAAACAGATTGCTCGCCAAGTCCACAAGCAGCCCCTGCTCCAGAATGCCTCATAAAGGCGCCTAGAAGCATTTGTCCATAAAAGAGAACGAGACTGATAAAAGCCAAATGTGTGGCAATAGGTTTCCAGTTTTCCCTAAAAACTTCTTTTGAACTTTCAAGTTTTTGCCAAAATGAATCTCGCGCAAAAAGTAAAAAGTTTAAATAAAGTAGGCTTAAAGTGTAGATCATTGAAAGAGCGAGGTGAAAAGTTGAAACCATTGTGGGAAGTTTCATATAAACCGTAAGGCCTCCAAGAAGACCTTGAATAATCACAAGAACAAGTACTGCCCAAGAAGTAAAATAAACTTTTCTTCCTAACTTTCTTGTAAAGATCACTAAAAGAATTGAAAAGAATCCAACCAAGCTTGCGAGTAGTCGGTGACCATGTTCTATAAAAACATTTCCCACCATTTTGGGAAAAAATTCACCGTAACAAAGAGGCCAATCAGGACAGGCCAAAGACGATTCAGTATTATGAACAACCCCACCCCAGGTAATAAGTGTGAAAGTTAATAAAAGTGTAATTCCTCCCAAAACCTGAGAGAGCTTAGCGAATTTTTGATTATTTAAATTTTCTGAATTGGTTTTATCTAATAACACTTAAGGTCTCACCTAGAGGGCCATATTTTATTTGCTGAATTATCAATCTTTTTAGTAGGTTATTTATACACAAGGCGTATGAGCTAATCAATCAAAAAGCCCTCTAGGTCCCATAGAAAGATTTGAGGCAAAACTGCTAACGCCTTAATATTTAAACCATTTTTTTAGGACGGAAACGTGAAAACTTATTATCGAGATTACCTAGGACTTAACACATTGCTAGATAGCCAAAAGCCTATGAGTTTTGACACCGACAATCCGATTCAAGATGAGATGCTCTTTATCATCGTTCATCAAGTTTACGAACTTTGGTTTAAACAAATGCTCCATGAGCTAAAACAAATTCAAGAGCTCATGTCAGTCGCTCCTATTCGTGAAAAAGAACTCAATATCGTCTCTTCTAAGTTTCAAAGAATTAAAGCAATTCAAGGGCTCATGACAGGGCCTCTTGAAATTCTTGAAACTATGACACCAATGGACTTTCTTGAATTCAGAGATCTCATTGTTCCGGCCTCTGGTTTTCAAAGTGTTCAGTTTCGAGAAATTGAAATTCGCCTCGGCCTTACAGAAGGTTTAAAGTCTCCCGTTGATCGAAAGTTCTTTATGGGAAGAATGGACGAGCAAGATCAAAACCATATTCGCTCAATTGGTTCAAACTCATTGTTTCATCTTGTGGAAGGCTGGTTAGAAAGAATGCCATTCGGAAAAATGAAAAACTTTAATTTCTGGAAGTCTTATGAAGCGGCTGTTAATAAAATGCTTGATTCAGAAAAAAATATTATCGAAGAAAACCAAGCTGAACTTTCAAGTGAGTTAATGGAGACTCAACTTCAAAAACTTAATGAAACTCAAAAACATTTTGAAAGTCTTATGGACGAAGAAAAGTATAAAGCTCTTATTGAAAGTGGAAATAAAAGACTTTCCCAGAAGGCCACCCTTAATGCTCTTTTTATTTTACTCTATCGATCTGAACCTCTTCTTCATCAACCCTTTCAAATCCTCACTCACTTAATGGACATCGATGAAAACTTCACTTCATGGAGATATCGCCATTCGATTCTTGCGCAAAGAATGCTTGGAAGAAAGATTGGAACAGGTGGATCGTCTGGTCATGAGTACTTAAAAAGAACGGCTGAACAAAATAGAGTTTTTCTCGATATTTTTGATCTTTCTTCGTTTTTAATCCCCAATAGAATGAAACCAACACTGCCTACAGAGCTAAAAGAGAAGCTCTCCTTTCACTATGAAATTAATCCCTAGTTTGTAATTTCAATATCCTACGAGTGTTAACCGACACAAAGGACATGTGTTAGCACCTTTTACAAAATAAATCGTGTAATTATTTTCAGGTCAATTGAAGCCAATGTGACTCTACCTGTATAACCTCTCCAACTTTCAACAAACGAATTGGGTTTGACCCAAGGGGAACACAAAAAAATCTCGGAGGAATTATGAGAAGAACTTTAGGAACACTCGTTATTTCTGCATCTTTAGCATTTTCAAGCGTTGCTTCTGCAAGCGCAACATCTGCTTTAGTTGACATTGAAAATAACCTTAAAGAAGTAATTGTAGAAACTGGACAACTAGCATCTAATGCTATTCCAACTCTTAAGGGTTCAGCTTCTAACAGAGCTATCGTAGGAACCGCTCAAACTGTAACAGGTACTTTATCACTTGACGGTGAAAGAGTTGCTGACGGACTTGAGAACATTGGTGAAGCTGCCGTTAAGCTTGCTTCTGATACTGGATCTCTTGCAGTTGCAACTGTTCAAGCTGGATACGACAGCTTAAATATTCTTGACGAAAACACTGCTGCTCACGAGTTTATCGTTTCAGTTGGTAACAAGCTTGACGACGCTATCGACCAAGTTGATGACGAAGGTTTTAACTTCGTCGCTAACAAGCTTGCTGAAATCACAGACAATGATCCAGTTGTTGGATTTGTTCTTGTTTCTTCTTTAAAGTCTATGGGTGACGCTTCTGAAGCAGGTTTCGACGCTGCTGGACAGATCTTCATCAAGTCTCCATTTTCTCTTGCTAAGTCTGCTTACATGAACCTTTTCTCTTTTGCTAAAGGATTCACAGACGGATCATACGACAGCCCAAAAGACGTTCTTAAGGCAGTTGCTCAAGCTGGATTCAACATCATCCAAACAGCTGCTCAAGAAATCGTTAACATCATTTGGTCAGCTGTTCGATTTGCTAAAGAAGCTGCTGAAATCGTAATCGGTGAAAAAGGTGCGAAACTTTTCGCTATCTTAGAATTCATCGGTAACGGAGTTGAAGCGACTGTAGAAGGTGCTGGTAACCTACTTGATAAAATCTTCAGTGGTAAGGGTACTCAAAAGAAATTTAAGAACCCAAGACTTAGATAATTCATAATCTAAACTGAATTTCTTTATAATGAGGCCACCTAGAAATAGGTGGCCTTTTTAGTTTCTGCCGAAAAAATTTCCCCCCTGATTCACTCAACAAAATTCGATACGCTAGATGCCAAGATTGTCTTCAAACAAAGGAAAACCTATGAAATGGTCAGCACTTGTTAATGTTAAATGGTCAAAAACAACTCCAGAAACAAAAGACTGGACATGGTTAAAAGATTGGAAAGAAGTTCAAACCGCTTGGTCAACAATGGGACCGTGGGATGCGACGATTTGGGTCGATCTTGATAATCCAGGTGAAGTTGAAAGTTTTGTTCAAGAGAAACTTTGGTCTAAAGATTGGGTTGCGAAGACGGAGACTCATTGGGTGAAACAGGTCTGGAACGCCGCCTAGCTTATTGGCTTCGAGATAAAATCCGGCCGATGCTTCATAACGTGCCACTGGCACCTTATGCCGCAGGTCGGTGGGTGAAACAGGTCTGGAACGCCGCCTAGCTTATTGGCTTCGAGATAAAATCCGGCCGATGCTTCAACCGGAGTGCATAAAAAGTTGCCGTTTCCGGCAAGTTTTTGTGCATCCAGCGGAAGCCTTGATTGGTTTTATTTCAAAAACTCACAAGAAACTTTCTTATAAGTCTGAGTCCAGGGATCATAGAGATCCTGGACTTTTTCTCCATCAGTTAAAAAACTAAAATCGGGAATGTTCTCCCAAGTGTCGTAACAGCTTAGATAACTTACGACCTGATTCAATGAGAGAAATTCTTTTTTGCACTTCTTAGCTTTGACATAAAGCTTTTTTGTCTCTTTGATTCGATCTGACTTTGAAATATCAATTTTTTCATTTTTCTTAAATTCAGTTTTGTTGAGGTTGTCATCATAAGCGTAAGTATTCTTAGGTCTGTAAACTGATTTAAGGTCTATTACGAGTTCACACTGAAAGGGTTTTGTATTTTTATTAAGCTTTTGCGAGAGAACTTTAAATTTCAGACAATAGGCTGCTGGGTTATGGGGAAAATTACAAAGTCCCCAAACATTGAAGCTTATCAGAGTTAAAAATAAGATAAATAGTTTTTTCACCATATCAGAGAATATTGATCAATCTCTCAGCGTAATCAAAATCGATTTCGCTTAAATCTCTTTTATTATCGCATAATTTCTGAAGGATATGTTCTTGTTTTTTACCTTCGTTCTGGGCCTCGACATAGGGAACCAGAGTTTGGGTAACGAGGTAATATCGTGGCTGAAAGCTCTCCTTAAAACGATTGGCAAGAACCTTTTCCACTTCTTTTTTAAAAAGAAATTTCTCATTGGCCACTCGAGTTTGCATCTCAATAAAGTTATCTAAGGCCATATCAGCAATGGCATCGGCATTAGGTTTTCTTCTTTCATAAAACTTTTGAAGTAAAACTGAGATATCTTCACTCCAGTCAAAGTCTGACAAAAGATCATTTAAGATGAAGCAGTCTTCAAATCCTGCATTACAACCCTGTCCAAAAAATGGTACGATCGCGTGAGCAGCATCCCCTATTAAGGTATAGCGATCAAAATTCCAGGGAGTTGACCAAACCGTTCCTAGTTTTCCAACAGGATGAGTTTCAAATTCTTCTTCAAGATTAGGAAGCTTAGGTAAAATATCTGAATAGTATTTTTCAAAATACTTTTTCGCTGTTCGGTGACTTTCAAGATCATCAAAGCTTTCTTTTCCAGCATGGGGAAGATAAAGAGTCAGGGTAAAACTTTTATCGACGTTGGGAAGGGCCATAAGAAAATGATGTCCTCTGGGCCAAAGATGAAGTTTGTCTCCTTCAATCTCAAACTCTCCACTCTGATCAGGTGAAAGAGAAAGCTCCTTATAACCCGAAGAAATAAATTTTACCGTTTCTTTAATTTGCCCTCGCTCAACCAGATGATGTCTTAGAGTTGAACCAGCTCCATCAGCACCGATAAATAAATCATAGTCTTCTTCAGTAAAAGAATTGAATTTGGCCCGATGGTGAGTGAAGTCAATGTGCTGAAGAACTGCTTCATAACGGATTTCAACCCCCGCGTTTTCAGCTTCTTGAATGAGAAAACGGTTCAAATGATTCCGATTGACCGAGTAATTGCACTCGTTTCCAGTTGGCCCATAAGACTGGAAAGTACATTCCCCTTCAATTGAGTGAACCATTCTTCCATAAACAGGAGTCACAATTTCTTTAACTTTTCCCCAAAGAGAAAGCTCTTTTAAAGCATGAACACCTCTTGAAGTTAAAACAAGATTAATTGATCTCCCATCGTCAAACTCATTACTTTCAGGACTTTTTCTTTTTTCAACAAGAATGGTTTGAAACCCAAGTTTTCGACAATAAATCGCCTGCAAGGTCCCAACCAGCCCTGCTCCAACAATAAGAATTTTTTTAGATTGATTTTTATTCAACAGTCTTTCCCAATTCATCAACAAGATGGAAAACATCTTCATAATTATTATAAATAGGAACAGGAGTAAATCTTAAGATATTAGGCTCTCTAAAATCGGCAATAATTTGTTTTTCAACAAGTTTTTTATAAAGTTTTTTCCCATCTCCTGAATAAAGAACACTCAGCATTGATCCTCGAGTTTGTTCTTCTTCGCAAAACTTCGGAGTGACAACTTTTATTTTCCCCTGACACTTATGAGTAAGACCAAGTTCAAGGTATGAAGTCAGTTTATCACCACGAGTTCTTAGATTTTGGATTCCCGCTTTTGTATAAAGTTCAAGGCTTCCTCTTAATGAAGCTAAAAGAATTGTTGGAGCATTACTTAATTGCCAAGCTTCTGCTGTTGGAATTGGTTCAAAAACATCCTTCATAAGAAATCGATTCTTCTTATCTGTTCCCCACCAACCTTCAAAACGAGGAATACTTGGGTCATGGTGGTGTTTTTCATTCACAAAAACAAAAGAGATATTCCCTGGACCAGAATTAAGATATTTATAAGAACAACAAACAGCAAAGTCCACGTTGTCTTTTGAAAGATCAAGAACCAAGTTCCCCGCTCCATGCGCAAGGTTCAGACCAAAGAGTGCTCCAATTTCATGAGTCTTTTCCGAGTATCTTTTAATAGAAAAGGCCTGTCCTGAAAGGTAGTTACAATTTCCAAGAAGAACCAGAGCAATCTCATCTTTATTGTCTTCAAGAAAATCAAAACATTCTTTTTCATCATGGGTCCATCCATCTTCTGAAAAAGGAAGAATAAGAAGGTCTTCTTCAGGATTCAAACCATGAAATCGAAGCTGAGATTTCACAGCATAAACATCGGAAGGAAAGCAATTCCCTTCAATCACAATCTTTCTTCTTTTCCCTTCGGGTCTAAAAAAAGAAACGAGCATTAAATGAAGATTTACAGTCAGAGTATTCATCGCCACAACTTCTGATTCTTTCGCTCCAAGAAGATGACTAATATCACTGGCTAAAAGTTCATGATAAGGAACCCAGGGCTCTTTTGGCACAAAGTGGCCTTCGACAGCATAATGCTTCCACTTTTCGAGCTCTTCATTGATGTATTCCACTGACTTTTTAGGCCTTAGCCCCAGTGAGTGTCCTGCAAAATAAAGGGAGGCTTCAGAAAAGTCGAACTCTGAGCGAAAGCTTGAAAGAGGGTCCTTTTGGTCCAATTCCTTAGCATTTTCTAATGTAAAGTCTGATTCTGTAAAACTCATTATCTAAACCTTTTGATGAAGTCCTTATAAACATCTTCTCTTCTCTCACCTTGACACCATCTTTTAACAGAGGATCGATTAAATGGTTGAGATTTTGCAATTAGAACGGCTTGATCCATCCCTTCGCGGTCTTTGAAATAAATATAACTCGCAAGCCGATCTTTAATGCTATCAGTAGGAGAAAGAATTTTTATTATACTCCCATCAACCATCTCTTCTCTAGGTCTAATGTCATAATCTTCCCCAATTCCGAGTGGTCCAGATGGAAACTCTACAAAAAGATGTGCGCAATGAGGATGCCTATATTCTTTGCCCTTTTTTAAAAATCCTATTTCTTTCATAACCTCAGGCAATCTTTCCTTCGATAGGTTTTGAATTACAAAATCCAAATCCCCAGACTCATACGCTCCTTCAGAGTACACAGAAACAACTGCACCACCTACCAACACAGCATCAAATCCACTATCAGAAAGATGTTTTCCAACAAATCTCCATAGACCTTCCTCTGTTACAGTGCTGAAATCAATCTTCATGAATCACGACCTATAACTGACTTCCCTTTCCTTCTTGGTCTTCTTCTGGATGAAAAAATTTCTTCTTTTTCTTTTAGAGGTATTGATTCATAACAAAGCTTTACTAATTCAATAAATGGCTTAGTAATCGCACCTTGTTTTTTGTTAAACTGATAAACTCGCGTTCTTCCAGATCGCTTTGAAATAATAACTCCTGCCTCTTCGAACCGATCAAATTGTCTTTGAACCTGTCCAAGGGATATTTTAAAATCTTTCGCAACACCAGTAGGATAAGACTCACCATAGTGATAAAGGTGTAAAAATATTTTCTGTGCTGTCTTAGAGCCTAATATTTTATCGAGCATATTAAAATAATATGAGAAAACCTAGTCAAAATCAACCCCCAAGAGGGGTTTTATAACCCCCTTTAGGGGTGTTACAAATAACACTCTCTTGTAAGTGCAAATCTTAATAAAGAAATGTATTCTAACACCATGAACTTAGACAAAAATCCCATACAAATCATTGATATTTCTCCATTAATTTCAAAAGATTTAGGGGTCTTTCCTGGAGATAAGACTTTTGAGCGCCACACAAACCTCTCATTTGAAAGTGGACATAACTTAGAGCTTTCAAGCATTGAGACCACTCTTCATCTTGGGGCCCACACCGATGCCCCTAATCATTATCATTCTGAAGGAATGGGCATCCATGAACGTTCGCTTCACTATTATTTGGGAGATTGCCAGGTCGTTGAGATCAAAACTGCAAGTGGAGAAAATAATAGAATCATCCCAAGTGACTTTGATGGGGATTCTATTAAATCGCCCAGGGTTCTTTTTAAGACAAATAGCTTCCCCGATCCCGATAATTGGAATTCAGACTTCTATTCTTTTGCTCCAGAAACAATTGAGCTTCTGGCCTCCAAGCATGTGATCACCGTTGGAATCGATACACCTTCCGTTGACCCTGAAAATGACAAAGACCTTCTCACTCATAATCAAATCTTTAAATTCAATCTGGCCATCATCGAAGGTATTGTCTTAAAAGATGTTGATCCAGGTCATTACTTTTTAAGTGCGCTTCCATTAAAAATAAAAGATGCTGATGCGGCTCCCTGTCGAGCTGTTTTAATAAAAGAGGTAGGCCATGCTGAAGCCTTTCAATCTGCAAAATTGGATCGATGAACACAGAGAACTTTTAAAACCACCCGTTGGTAACAAAGTCATTTGGAAAGATTCTGAGTTCATCGTCATGGTTGTCGGTGGCCCCAACTCTCGAACAGATTATCACGTTAATGAAGGTGAAGAGTTTTTCTATCAACTCAAAGGAACTCTCACATTAAAAATTGTCAATAACGAAGGGAAGCTCGAAGACCTGATCTTAAATGGAGGCGATGTTTTCATGCTTCCAGCGAACGTCCCCCATTCTCCACAGAGAGCCCCTGAATCCATTGGACTAGTAGTGGAAAGAAAAAGAAAGCCTGAAGAAAAAGATGGTCTTCAATGGTATTGCCAAAACTGCGGTCACAAGCTTTATGAAGAGTTTTTTCATCTCAAAGATATTGAAAATCAATTCCAAGCAGTTTTTGATCGATTTAACTCAAGCAAAGAAAATAGAACCTGTTCCGTTTGTGGAACGACCCACCCTTAGCCTTTCTTTCTTCCTAAGATCACTTTTGAAAAAAGCACTTTCTTATGACTTATGATCTCAACACCGAGTTCTTCAAGAATTGGTTCAATGGGATTAGCGATATAATTTCGATAGAATGGCTCGTGATATTTTCTCGGAAAATCTTCTAAAATTTCTTTCCACTCTGGAGCATCATGAGTTTGTAAACTTTCAATAATAACGACAAGGCCATCTTTTTTAGTCACTCTCACCTGCTCTTCAATGGCAAGTTTTCTCTCTTTTTCAGGCAATTCATGTAAAAGAAAGATCTGAAATGTGAGATCAAAAATCTCACACTCGTAAGTAAGAGATGTAGCATCTTGAGCAAGAAATTCAATATTCTTATAATCACTAAACTTTTCTTTAGAGTATTGAATATATTCTTCACTGATATCCGTGGCAGTGATGTGGGCCTTAGGGTAAACCTTTGAAAGAATTCTTGAACCAATGCCTGTCCCGGCTGCGATTTCAAGAACAAGAGGATTTTCCATTTTCAGATGTTTCTGAAGAGGTTCAATCATCGCCCTTCTCATCACATTGGCCATTCCTCCAAATAGAATTTCCACTTGATGCTCGTAAAGTCTTGCAGAGTGCTCACTTGTGTAACCATCTGTTTGAAAATGAAAAGATCGGTTGAAGTATTGCGGATAATCAGAGCTATCATCTAGAGTTGTTTTATTTTTATACCTTCTCCAGATTACACTTGGATAATCTTTAAGAATAAGTGAGAAAGATTTCAAATGCTTAAGCAGGTCTTCTTTGGGTTTCAGAGACTCTGGGTAGATTCCCTTAGTGAAATTTTCAGCATCTTGATTCATCACCTTAAAAACTTCTCGGATTATGGAACGTCCATAAGTCTTAGCAAGAGCTTTATTTCGTAGAGGTTTTCCGGAAAGTGTCGATAAAGTATCAAGAACTCGAAACTCAAGGTTGTACTTCTGTGTATAGAGAAAATTATCGGCAAAGTGCTTATATCTTTTTATTGTTTCGTTAGTCATGGTGTCATTTTGTTAGATTCTAAGAAAAAGATCAAGAGGACAAATATTAGATCACCGTTTAATTAGGTTTCGAGATTTAAAAACTTAAGAAAGAAATAGATCATCACTCCTGTAAAGGAGACATAAACCCAAACTGGAAATGTCCATCTTGCGATTTTTTTATGCTTTTCCCATTTTTTCACTGCGGCAAAATAAAGAGTAGAGAAAACCATAGGAACCATAATCATTGAGAGAAGGATATGAGTAATAAGGATAAAGAAATAGACATAACGGATAAGACCCTCTGTTAAAAACTTCGTATCCCCTTGATAATAATGATAAACAAGATAACTCACCAGAAAGAGAGCCGATGTCAGTGTCGCCGAAAGCATCGCCTTTATATGCGCTTCTCTTTTTCCATTTTTGATGAAGATATAACCAACAATCAAAAGACAGGTGGTTATAAAGTTTAAGCTCGCATTGACTTCAGGAAGATAAGCGACCCAAGAAGCTCTCACCGCTGCCCCTTGATTAATATAAATAATCCAAAAAAGGAAAATACAGATGATAACGGAGAGAACTCCGATGATGGTAAGAGCACTTTTGTCACTAGAATGATTATTCTGTAGGTTCAATTTGGTTTAAATCCTTATGTTTTTTTATCGTTCGATAGATAAAATAAAAAGGAACATAGATTAAGGCCACAAACCCTGTGAGAACGAGAAAGTATGTCCACTCTTTCGGATTATCCATCGAGCCTGCACAACCAGGACAGGCATAAGCAGACTCAATTAATAACTGAAAAAGTACATTCATCATAGCTAAAGAAGATAGACAAATGTGAAAACGAGAATCCAAACAAGGTCGACAAAGTGCCAGAAAAGCCCAGCAATTTCGAGCTGATTGATATCCCCATTATCAAATTCACCTTTAAGGGCCTTCAGGTACATACAAATGAGATAAATCACACCAGTGAGAACGTGAAGTCCGTGAAATCCAGTAATGGCATAGAATGTTGAAGAAAAGAGGTCATTTCCGTGAGCATATGTCGTAAAAGACATACCAAGGTCACTATAAAGGTGAAGGTATTCATAGACCTGAATTCCAAGAAAGATTGCCCCACCAATGATTGTCGTGAGTAGCCAATTGAGCATGTTCTTTCTTTCTTTTCTTTTACAAGCATCAATTGCAAAAACCATCGAAACAGATGAACAGATCAGAATAAATGTCATGAACCCAGATAGAGCAACACCACCGAGTGCTTCAACCGGAACTGGCCAGCTTGTCGCTGTTGCTCTTAAGACTGCGTAAGCGAGAAGAAATCCAGAAAATGACATTCCGTCGGTAACAAGAAAGATCCACATTCCAATTTTACCTGGAGTCGCTTTTCCAAATTGCTCGTCCACGTGATCATAAGGAACGGATTCATGTCCATGTCCACCCATAAGTTTCTCCTATCTCGTTTCTTTAACTATCTTTGTACGTAATTCTTTCTTCTTGCTGACATTTTACCGCCAACTTTATCCTTAAACAATGGACTGTACTCATCATGCCCCATCTCTAGGATAAGCTTAATGACAGCATCCATTTGCCTCTCAGGATCACCCCCGAGAATATCTGGCATAAGAATTTCACCATCTTCATCAATGAAAAGATTCGGCATAAGAGTTCCAGGATAAATTGCCTGAGGATTCTTTAACCACTCTTTAATCCAAGCTGGTCTCAATCTTCTTTTTGCGTAAAAGAGATTTGGTGCCGAAGGTTCATCATCAACATAGCCATGTGTGTGACAAGACGTACAAGCGGCTAACTCTTTATAAATTTCAAGAGCCGCCTTCTTTTCACCTGGCTCCCAAGTCACTTTGCTGTAGTTCTCTTCAAAAGTCTGAGCTTTTGCTTTCGCCTGGAATCCAGCAACAAGAATATTTCTCTCTTCATTTGTTAACTCATATGAAGGCATTCTTACGTTTAACCAAGGTCTGATTGGATAAACATTCGCAAGAAATTGGTGGAACCAGTCTGATTGAGCTTTCGCTCCCTGCTCAACAAGTCTCGGTGGCCCTTCGTTAACATCATCATACATCTTAAGAAGATCCCCACGCTCGCCATCAATCTGGTGACAACCAACACAGTTAAGTTTGTTCGCAAGCCTCATTCCTTCCTCTGCCACTTTTTGATTTTCATCCAAGTGGTAGAGACCTTTCATTGGAATGTAATCACCAACTTGTCCAATAAGAGCAACTGTGATGGCAAACGCTTCAGCGTCACTCATGTAAAAGTTCGGCATTTTTGTAATATCGCCAAAAGACTTATCAATTCCCTCATCCCAGCGACTTGGCTGAATAAGGTGAGCTTTAATCCATCCATCTCTTGAGTGCTCAACCACTTTTTTCTGATGGTTGAATCCAAATTGCGTCAGTGGCTTTGATCCAATTTTAGTAAGTTCTGGTCCAATCGGTGCTCTTCCTTCAAAGCCATCAATTTGGTGACAAGAATAACAACCGTACTTACCAACAGAACGCTTACCTAGCTCATGAGTTCTCTCTTCATCAGTCATCGCAAGAAGCTTTTTCTTGGCTGTTTCTTCTGTATCAAAAGCAGTGAAGTAGTTCATGAGAAGTTCATCTCTAAGACCTTCATCAAGCTTTTCAAACCCTAAGTTTTCAAACTTCTTATTTCTTAAACTTAAAAGATATGCGGCCATATCATTCGCTTCTTTATCAGTCAGTCTAAAAGAAGGCATGATCGTATCTGGATCGTAATGTGATGGTTTGACTAGCCAACTTACGAGCCAGTCAGGATCAACTTTTGAACCCGTTCCAGAAAGATGAGGCCCAGCGTAAGCTCCAACTTTTTTCGACTCAGCTTCAAAGCCATCAACCCCGTGACAAGACATACAACCGACGGTTCCGATTAACTCTTTCCCTCTTTCGACGTCGCCGCCTTTATACTTTTTAAATGGTTCATACCCTTTTGAAATTTTAAAGAGGTATTCGGCCATGGCGTTGACTTCAACAGCGTTGAGTTTTTGAAACTCAGCACTTTTATTATTGTCTTGCATGAAAAAGCTAGGCATTCGTGCATGCTTATTAAATGACTTTGGACTCCATACCCATGACTTAAAGAATTCTTTTGAAAGTTTCCCTTTCATCTTTACAAGACTTGGACCAGGAGTTCTCTTATGTTCCCAACCTTCAATTTTGTGACATCCGTAACAGCCGAATTCTTCCATCTTTCTTCGACCTTCATTCACAAGGTTCGCTTCTGGAATAAATTCTTGATCACCGTGACACTTAATACATCCCGCTTCCGTCATACTTCTTTTGTACATCGGCTGAGGAATTTTATGAGGCTCGTGCCAATTGTATTTAGCAACCCATTCTTTTCTTTGTTCTTCATTTTCAGGAGTGTGAGCAGCAGAGTTAAAGTCATTCACTCGGTGACCTTCACCACCGTGACAAGCTGTACATCCCCAAACTTTCATTGGGTGTTTTGACTTCGCTCCCACCATAAGATCAAGTCTTGGGTGAGTGTTATGTGGAGGAGGAGCATCTTCAAATCCAGGCTTATCCATATTTGTATGACAAGTCATACAACGATCAACCTTAGGAACCTGTTGGAAGTAACGATCATCAGTCACTTTATCAACAACGACCTGCTCAATCTTTAATGTTGGATCAAGAAAATCAATAAAAGGAAGGTTTCTGACAACATAGATTGGATCAATTTTTGTTTTCTTAAGAGCAATTCCTAAAAGCTCAACTTTTTGTGTGATTCCCTTTATCTCTTTCGCTGTTGAAATCTCTTCTTTTTTAAGTTCAGCGATTTGCTTTTTTAAACTACTTTCTTTTACCTGAAGAGCTTTCAGTCGGTCTTTCGATTCAGCAAAAAGAGCTTTGTTTTCACGCATTTTTTGAAAAAGCTCAGCTGCGTTAGGCTTTTTCTTTGAATAAGCGATTTCGTAATTAAAAGCAGAAGCGGCAACGTTTGAGTTGGCCTTACCATTAGTAATCGTTTCATTACTAATATCTCTTGTGACTTTTGTAAGTTCTCTTTCAACTTCTTTAATTTTAAGAGTTCTTTCAGCGACTTTGTCTTTCGCCATTTGAAGCTGCTCTTTAAGTCCATCCAGTTTCTCTTGATTGATCTCTTTTTCAGCAAGCTTAATATCATTTTGGATTTTTTGCTTACGGATCTTCATAGCTTCAACTTGGATCGCTTTCCATGGACGAATATAATCATCGAGGAAAACCCAAATTGTTGTTACGAGGAAGATAATCGAAAGAAATGCAAACACCTTATTGAGTTTTTTGGTGTCATATGCCATTCCTGGTTCTAACTTCTTTTTCATTTTTTTAAAGCCTTTATAAAAAACTAATTCAAAATTTCTTTAATACTTTCTGTGACTAAAGGTTAAGCTCAAGCTCTGGTAGAGCCACGATGTACTTAAGACCAAATAACCAACGTAAAACCATCTTAATTGGAAGAGAGGCCATAGTGACCGCTAGAAAAATCATGATGTAAAATCTGATGTTTCCAACTTTTCCAATAAGATCTTTCCCCCACTTCGTTTTCATCCCAATATAAAGAGGAATAAGAACGATATATGCTAGTGAAAGAATAATTCCTAAGAGTTCTCTCACAATCATGTTACTTGGCATGGCCATATTAAGACCTTTAATCCAAAGGAATTCTGAGAGGTTCACGTTGTATTCGGCGACAACTTTATGAAAATCCCAGTACTCAAACGGTCCATAGAAGGTCCAGTTCGGTCCCCGTAAAAATGTTCCAACGAGAATGAGGTAAAACCAAAGAACGAGCCACCCATAGAGAAAAAGAAACATTGCAAGCTTTCTCTCTTTAAAGGAGTAGTATCCGTTTCCTTTTGGGTTCGTATCAATATAAGGAATCGCAATAAGACCAACGACAATAAGTCCTGGAAGAACAACACCGGCCATCCAAGGGTCAAAGTAAACAAGCATTTCTTGAAGACCAAGGAAGTACCAAGGGGCTTTGGCTGGGTTAGGCGCCCATGTTGGGTTTGCAGGTTCTTCAAGTGGGGCTTTAAAAACAATCGCCCAAACAACTAAAAAGACTGTCCCTGCGATAATCGCAAATAATTCTGTATAAACAAGGTTTGGCCAACACCAAACTTTTTCTCTGTTTTCAGGTGTTGCTTCGATGGGAACTTCACCCGCTTCGATTCTTTTATCGTTTTCAACAGCTTTATGAAGTGAGAACCAAGTAAAGAAAGCAATAGCAAACAGAAGAATGATAATAGGAATGTTATCTGGCCAAAGAATAATTTTAATAAAGTTAGGATCAGCACAGAACCAAACGATCACTGGAATTGAAGCAATTGTCGTCCATTTTGCAAATGCCTTTGAACCAAAGACTCTCACGTATTTAAACATCCACCAAAACATCAAGGTAAAGATAGGGAACGATCTAATCGGGTCCGCCATGTAGTTAACAAATTCTTTCATTATTTTATTCCTTCAAAATTTCCTAATTAAAGCGGAGCCGAGATCCCACCGTCTTTTCTAACTCTCCAAAAGTGAACGGCTATAAGTGTCCCAACAACAAGTGGGATAAATACACAGTGAAGAATGTAGAATCTTAAAAGCGCAGGCTCACCAACGAAACGTCCAGCAAGAAGCTGGTATCGTACGTCGTTTTTATCAGAAACCATCACAAAGTCACCAATCTGAGCAAGGGCAGCACCAGGACCACCGTGACCAGCAAATGGAGTTGCCTTTGCCATGTTCGCACCAACGGTAATCGCCCAAATTGCAAGCTGATCCCATGGAAGAAGATATCCTGTAAACGAAAGCAGAAGTGTTAAAACTAGAAGGATAACCCCAACACCCCAGTTAAATTCTCTAGGTGGTTTATAAGAACCAGTCATAAAGACTCGGAACATATGAAGCCAAACAGTAATAACCATGGCGTGTGCTCCCCATCTGTGAATCTCACGCATAATCCCGAGAGGCACGTGTTCACGAAGAGCAATAATATCGTTGAAAGCATATTCAGCAGTTGGACGGTAATAGAACATTAAAAGAACGCCCGTTACTGTAAGAGCAAGAAAAACGAAAAAAGAAAGTCCACCCATACACCATGTGTATCCTAACTGAACCCCAGACTTTTTTAACTTAATCGGGTGAAGGTGAAGAAATACGTTACCGGCAACAACTGCGGCTCTGTTTCTTGCATTGTCTGGAGGTCCGTGACGAAAAATCGACTTCCAAACCTGGGTCTCTCTTACTCTTGTTGCAAAACTTTTTTCTGCCATTTTTTATTCCTACTTAAATCAACAAAATATTTTTAAATTAAACTGCGATAAATGAATTTGGGTGATTCCACTGACCTTTTTCGTAACGATAGATCTTAGTCTTATCAACTTTGATCGTTCCATCAGGGTTTGTTGTTACGGCGTATCTTTCAAGTGGCCGAGGTGCTGGACCTTCGAAGTTAATTCCATTCATGTAATAACCAGATCCATGACATGGACATTTAAATTTCATTTCGGCTGGCATCCAAGTTGGAACACAACCTAAGTGAGTACAGATGTTTGAAAGTGCAACAAGCTTTCCTTCTTGCTTAACAATCCAAACTCCAAAACCATTTTTCCATCTTTCATCAACACCGGTTTCATATTCTTCGGGTCTTCCAGCATTGAATTCCATTTCAGGTTCAAAGTTGACGTTGGGATAAGAAAATCGAAAAGCTAAACTTACTAACCCAGCGCAAGCAGCTGTGAAGGTGACCCAACCTACACCTAACCAACTAAAAAATTCTCTACGATTTAGTTGTTTACCAGATAACATGACGTTCCCCTCGAGAGTCCTCAAGACTACAATATTAGCTTGAAACCCAGACCAAAAAATACCTTTTACATGAGCGTAGTTTTATAGGCTTTTTCAGGCGGTTTCAAGTACTTTTCTTCCAATTTATAACCATTTAGATTATGCGTTTTAATGCCTATTTTTTCAACTCATTTAGGATTTTTCGAGCCTTTGTCACAACTTTGACGTCAGGCTCTTTATCAGAAATTTCCTCAATTTCAGAGCGCAAGGCTGACCACTTCACTCGGTCGATCGCAGCAAGTGCGTTAAGTTTTAAATTTTGAACTTGCTGAGCAGTAAAACCCTCCGCCAGCAATGACTCAGCGCCGGGCTTTAAAAGCTCCTGCAGGACGGGGATTGAAGCTTCATTTCGATAATGAACGAGTGCTGTTGCCGCAACGAATCTTAAAATCTTTCCACCTTGATTCTGTATGTTAAGAATCTCTGATTCTGAGCTTTGGACCTTGTGTGACGCAAGGGCCAAAATAGCCGCTTGTTTTAATCCCTCATCTTTTGCAGTGAGAAATTTTTCCACTGGCGCCCAGTCAATTTTTGTGCCCTTTGGCATATTACCAAGTGCAACAACGCCGTGAAACTTGATCGCACTTTGAGAATTCGGATCTTCTGGTTCTGTAAAAGCTCTTTGAATCAAAGGAATAGAAAGTGGATTTCCAAGAGCTCCGGCTGCAACAACAAGAAATTCTTTTGTTCTTAAATCTTTAGAAGAATCATAAGCAGAAGTTAACTCTCCCACTAACCAAGGAATATCTTCATTAGGAATACTCTTGGTTGAAATGAGCTTTGAGAGCTCATAGGCGGCAATCCAGCGGTTTCCAAATTTCTTTGATTGCATCTCACGAACAAGATCTTTGTAGGAGCGATCTGTAGAAATCATCTTTGTGACACCAAAAATAATCAGTGCACCCGTTAAAACAATAGCAATGGGAACAACCAAACTACCGACAAAGGGATTCTCTAAAAGTTTTTTATTGGGACCAGGGGAAGGCTTTTCTTCTGCGCTCAACTAAGACACCTTGTGTTACATGAATTTTATTTGTACATCTTCAATAGCAAACGCAAAAAAACTAGGCAAGCTTGAGTCTGTCACTATTAATTTAGTGAAACTTTTGTGTTAGTTAATGCTCATGGCATATTTATTAAGAGCTCTTATTCTTCTCATGGTTGTGGGTATTGCCCTCACCGTCCTCACAGCATTTGGCATGATTGACCTTGGAATGGGCCATATCTCAATTGCCATTCCAAGCTTTATTTACGTCATCTTCGCCCAAGCGTTTGTGATGTTTTATTTTATTGGTGTTGCAAGGCTCACTAACAACGTTGATTTTATTTTAAAGAGTGAAAATAAAGAAAACTTAAAAGAACTTTTTGAAGATCCACCTGAGGATCTAGGGCCTTACCTAAAAAAACTTAATCAATTTGTCCATGAAGCCAATACAGCAAAAAGACAGACTGTCCCTTGGGGCGGTCTTATGGTGGTTTTAGGAATGATCGCTTTTCTTCTTGGAGGGGCTCACGACACTAACCTTGTCGCAATGACAACTCACTCTGGTGTTGTGTATGGGTTTTTAGTGGCGATGTTTATCGGTTTTTTTCGCCAATGGTATTATCTTGGTAAGGCCCATCGCTTACTTCGAAAACTTAAGACTCTTTTTTCAATTCCAGATGCCCAAATGTAGTCGGGGCATTTTTACTCTCATGATTTAAATCTTTACAGGAAAGAATTTCATCCCCAAATCTAGAGAATGACTTATTTCTTAACAAAATGAGCCACAACTTTCAGTCACTTACCTGTCAGACATTGTAAGTTTTATTTACTATGTAATTTTTCCAATCTCACTCCGTGTCATTTTTTCATGGTGCTAAGTTCACACCATCTAGTGTCGGCAAGGCTCCAAAAACCGCGTCATTTCATCCGAAAACACGGCATGGTTTTTGCGATACTTGCTACCCGTAATCAAAATGTAACCACGAACGGTTTCGTTTAACTCAACAAGTCAGATGATTTCTGAGGGGGAATCTTATGAAAAAATCAATGTTACTCACATTATCTCTCGTAGCCTCGACTTTTGCGCCACATGTTTTAGCTCAAAGCATCCCTGACGACATTAACGTTCCTAAGTACAAATCAATTTACGATCACGCCGCCCAGACTTCAGCTGACGCTAGGGCGAGAGCCGACATGCTTTTAAAGAAGGCCCAAGACATTGATCTTGAGATCAAGGCGAAAAAACAAAAAGTGATTGATAACACTGATCAAGTCGCCACAAACAAAGACACTCAAAAAGTTCTTAATGATGAAATCCCAAATCTTGTTAGTGAGATCCAAGACCTCCGGCAAGAAATTGATGGTCTTGATATAAAGGTTTCTAAGCACGAATCACTAAAATCTGACTATGAAACGGAACTTGAGAAGATTGACCTTGATCTTAACCTTAAGGTTGATGTTCTCAACAATATCAATAAAGCTCTTCAAATAACTCTAAGTGAAATTTCAACGCTTAATTCAAGTATTGATCAAACCAATGACAATATTAACCGGCTTCAATCACGAAGTGCTCGTCTTTATGATAGGGTCAATAAACTTGAAAGAGATAAAAGAGCCGCTAGAGCTGAAGTCGACGACCTTATTGTTAAAAAGGGCAACGTTGAAAATAGACTTCAGAATTTAAAATCAAAGAGATCGGCTCTCCAATCCCAAAAAGATGATCTTAAGGCCAAGGTTGATCGAATCTCAGCTCGCCTAGAAAATGTATCCCTTAAAAAAGATCAAGCCCAAACAACCTTTCGCTCTATTAAAAATGAACTTAAAAAGAAAGGTGATCGAAAACAAAAACGAGAAGCTGAAGTTTCAGACATTAAACAAAAGCTTCCAGGAATGACTGACAGACTGAACCGAAATGAGCAGAAGGCCAACAAGCTTAAAACTCAAATTGGAAGTCTTAATAGTGAAGAGACGACTCTTGCTGGAGAGATACCAAGTCTTAAATCTCGAGTTTCAAACTTATCTTCAAAACTGACCAATCTTAGAGGTCAGCTCAAGCCATTAAAAGAAAAGAAACAAGATCTTGAAGCAAGAAAAAGTAGACTTCAAGCAAAGCTTAATAAACTCAAGAACAATCCTGCTGATCACCCCTCAATCAAAGCGAAAGTTCAAAAGGTTAAAGCTGAAATCAGCTCAGTCCAATCTGAGATTTCTTCTCTTAAGAGTAAAATCAGTCGAGTGAAGTCATCACTTGATTCAAAAGTTTCGACAAAGAATCAGCACGAATCAAAGATCAGCTCACTTGATTCTGAAATTCAATCAAAACAAAATGAATTAAGACAAAACCAAAACAACCTTCCTTCACTTCAACAAGAACTTAATTCTGAGAAATCAAAACTTAGTAACTTCCAGTCAAAGCTTCAAGCTGCAACAGCAAAAGTTAATGATCTAAAGCCTAAGGTTGATAAGGCCAGAGCAACCAAATCCCAACTTGAAGGAAAGCTAAGACCTCTTAAGTCACAACAACAAAGACTTGCAAGCACAATCAGCAATACAAAAAGTAAAATTGCTGAAATCGAAGGACAAAACCCGAACGATAGAAGACTTCCAAGACTTAAGACTCGTCTCGCAAAAGCCGAGCAGAAAAAGACCAATGTTGATTCTCAAATTAGTGACATTGAACCCAAACTTGCGAATGCAAAACAAAGACTTAGTAATTTACAACCTAAGCTTAGCGATGCTCAAAGTAAAAAGTCGAACTTTGCTTCTAAAGTAAGCTCATCGAAGTCCAAAGTTTCTTCTTTACAGCAAAAAGTGAATAACTTCTCTTCTTATATCGCAGAACTTAAAAGTTCGATTCAATCGAAGAAAAGTAAAAAGAGTCAACTCAGCTCTGCCGTTCAATCTTTAAAGCCACAAATCAAATCTTTAAGAGACAACTTAAAAGCAGAGAAATCAAAGCTTGATAGTGAGAAATCCAAACTTTCAAGTCTTCAAACAAAACTTTCTAACATTCTCGCAACTCCTGCCAACGACCCTCAAGTTCGTGCAGAGATCGCAGAGCTTAAAAGAAAGATTCAAGATCTAAGTGGAAAAATTGCCAGTGTTCAATCTCAAATCGCGCCCCTTCAATCACAGGTTGCTGACGTCAAATCAAAGAAAGACAATGCTGAGTCTAGACTTTCTAAAAAGCAAAGTAAGCTTTCAAAAGTTCGCTCAGACCTTAGGGCAGCAAAATCTTCTCTAAAAGATGCCAGAGGTAAAATTAAAGATCTTAAAGCAAAGATCGAAAACTCAACAAACACTCTTGCAGACAATATGGATAAGATCCAAAAGCTTTCACAGAGACTTTCAAAGCTAAAGTCGGATCTTCCCGGTGCAAAAGCTGAACTTGATCGAGCTGTCTCACAATTTCAAAAAGTTTCTTCGAATCTCGAAGTTAAGCTTTCTGAACTTAGAGACGTTCGAAAAGAACTTAAAGATACGAAAGATCGTCTTGACCAGGCTCAAACGAGATACAATCGAATTTCAAACCGTATTCCAGAGCTGAGAAGATTTATCAAGGACACGCGAGAGCAAATCCGTCTTGATAATATAGATCTCGCAAACATCAACGATGACCTTAACCAACTTGGAAGAATTCTTAATGACTACGAAGCTAAGTTGGACTACCAAATTTCAAAGAGAAACAATCTTGAAGATCAAAAAAGATCTCAAACAATTCTTGTTGAAAGAGCTGAAGCACAGTACGAAGCTCAAAAGAACCTCGTTGATGAGCAAGATTCAATCCTTAGATCACTCTACAGTGAAATTCACACTCGTGAAGATCAAATTCAAAACAACCAAAGCACTATTACTTATAACAAAAATAAGATTGATGAGCTTAAAGAAGAAAATGACAACCTTGCTTCTGAAATTTCAAGTATCAACGCTGAACTTCCGAATCTTAAGAACCAGTCACCTGTCGCTTGGAGTGAGTTTAAAAGAGCTGACGATAAAGCTACTGGCTTGGAAGCTGACACCGCTGAAAAACTTAAAAAACTCACTGAAACTCAAACTCGTTACACTTTTCAGTATAACGAAGCCGTTGCAGCAGGTGTTTCTCAAGGTGAACAATTTGGTGAAACTGAAGGTTCAACCACAGGAGAGCAAAAAGGTGCTCTTGCAGGGCAGGCCGACGGATCTGATCTTGGGATGAAAGTTGGTGTTCTTTTTGGTTATAAAGAAGGACTTCTTCTTGGAATGGAAGAAGGAAAGAAAAAAGGTTACGCCAATGGCCTAAACGCTCCTCAAAACTACCAAACAGGCTTTGATAAAGGATACAAGCAAGGTGAAGTTGATGCTTTAGCTTACGCGAAGGAAAACTCTTATCCTAAGGGACAAGCCGATCAAAAAGCTCTTCTTCTTTCAACTCTTCCCACTAATAAAATTGAATTCTCAAATAATGGTGGAACGACAAACTTTAATGTTCTAGCTGAAGATCAAGTTGTCTTTAACCAAGCAGGAATTGAAGATGCTCCAACAAATGCAGGATTTGATTTTGAAGATCAGCTTGTAGGAGATGAGACCCAAGAAGAGATCAAAGTGAAAAAGAAGGCCTTCTCACTTTCGACTCAAGTCGCTGCACTTGAAAAAGCTCTTGCTGGAGCCATTGAAGACGCTGGAAAAGGAATCGTCATCAACATTCAAGCAGATCCATCTCAAGCGGACTGTGCAAGAGGTTATGATTATTTCAACACCCTCTGTCTTGATAACTTTAAAAAGTCGTTTGTTGACACCTACACTGATAGCTACAGAAGCGCTTACAAAGTTTCTTATGTCGACACAATTGAAAGTTCGTATGACTCTTCTTTCGCTGATCACAAATCAGACAAGGCCCAAACAGGGTTTGATGAAGCTTACGCTCCTGTCTTTGCGGCATGGGATACGATTGGTGCTGAAGAGGCCATGAGTACTGGCTACTCTGATGGAAAAACGAAAGGCTATAACGACTACATTGGTCAGTTTGAAAATGAGCAGTATAAAAAAGGTCAACAGAATGTGAATAACTTCTTTACCAACAACGCTGTTCTTAGGGTGAAAGACTTTAGCCTCGAATCAACTGATGGAACTTTAATTCCTGGATCAAAACTTGCTCTTAACATGAAGGCGGTAAACTTTGGTGGAGTTGCTTCGACAAGAGGTCAAATCAAAGTCAGTGTTCAGTCTCGAAACTCAAACTTAGTTGTGAGCAATCGAGGAGCCACTCCGATCCAAGGGTTCTCTAAAAAGACTCAAGCGAAAGTTAAAGACATCCACACTGTCACAATCGCAAGCCACGTAAGAATGGGTGATACTCTTGCATTAACGGCAACAGCAACTCTTCCAAATGGCGAAACAGTTTCAAAAGAGATTAATCTCAAGGCGCAGCAACACATTGGAGCAAACCTTGCAATCTCAGGAGATACAGAACCAAGAATCTGTGTCAGAAGAAACTGCAACTCTCGATTTGGTAGAAGAGGACGTGGAAATGCAACCAAGAAAACTCATAAGTTAAAGGTTAACATTGCCAATAAGTCTAAAACTGTTCTCGATACTCCCTTTAGAGTTGTCTTAACAAGTGATAATAGCGAAATTGATATCAACAAGAGATCAATTACAACTGAAGTCTACGGAAGAAAGCTTTCTGGACAAGTTGAGTTTAGCTACAAGATCAAAGACAAGAGACTTAAAGGACGAAGAGTGACTCTTACAGCGAAGATCTATTACGGAAATGATTCAACAGCACTCGATCAGGAATCGTTTACCATCGTTCCAAGATAAATTAATCTAAAAAGGTTATTTTCAAAGGCCCTCAAACGAGGGCCTTTTTTATTTCTAAAATAAGTATTGCCAACCAAGCATATACTGAGAGCTTTGAAGCATCTGTGGCCCGTGAAGATTTTGAACAACAACTTGTCCATACTCAAGAGCGAGTCTTTGGCCTAAGAAACTAAAGTTAAATCCCACAAAAGCATTAAGCCAATTTCCACCCCAGTTTTCGGTATTAGCAGTAGGATTCATGGCGGGCATAACAGAGAGCCCTTTATCTTTTCCTTCTATATTATCTCGCCATTTCCAGTTTAGTCGAAATGATGTACTCACCCATTCAGCAAGTCCCACAGCAAACCAAGTATTAAAAAGAAATTCATTTCCCAATCGATACTCTTCAGCGTTCTTCCCCGTTCGAATAAGATAATCGGCTTGAACACCAGTGCTAATTTTTGAGCCTTGATAAACATAAGTGAGGGCAAGGGAAGGATCCCATGTTCCTGATCCAATCTGCATAGGATACGGAAGTCTCGTCTCACCCATTCCGGGAATCTCATCATTTTCTTTAATACTTCCAGTGGGAACACTCATTCCGAATCTCCCAATAAGGCGATGAGATGAGCTTGAAAGAAAATCATAAAGAGTTGAAAGTTTAAGATCTCCCTGGGCTTTTGATTCGGTTTCAAAACTCACGTCAGTCATTGCATTGTAGAGATCCATGGAACGCTTCACATAGCTTCCCATAAACATGAACGTCAGGTTGTCGGTGATACCATACATCCCCCCAAGCATGGTCATTTGTGAATCCATTTCTCTTGGTTTAATTCTCTGAGAGTATTCACCATCACCAAGTATATTCGTGCTTGTTCCCATCTCCTCCATCATCATGCCCATTTGACGAAGACTGATCATAAATTCACCTTGACCATGAACGTGATCACCCATTACGCCAATAGGAGCATGAGACAAGGGAGAAGCTGAGACTGAAAAATGAAAACTTAAAACAAGTAAAAGAAAAAAGAGAGACTTCATATGATTATCGATCCTTGATTGAATTTGATTATTTCTAGATTAGGAAATTTTGAAAATCAGACAAGGAAAATATAGGGAGGGGGGTATCGTAAACTAGCGATTATTTTTAAGAATGGTCATCACTTCGTCAATCTTGGCGTCAACTTCATCTGGATTTCCCTTTTCGATTGCGGTTTTAACGCAGTTTCTAAAATGGCCTTCAAGAACTGAAACTTCAAAGCTCTGAAGGGCATGGCGAATGGACTTTGACCTGTGGACGATATTGATACAGTATTTTTGATCTTCAACAAGATTGATGATGTTTTGAAGCTGGCC
>JBMYPC010000019.1:0-31974 GCA_049599895.1 Bacteriovoracaceae bacterium
AAAACAGTGTAAAGATACTGGTTGTAGAGGTGAAGATGTCACCAGAATCACTCTTATTGAAGCCTTAAAGTAAACTTAGTAATCACAACGAGATAATAAAAGCCGACATTAGTCGGCTTTTTTATTTTAACCCCTTAAGAATTCGTAGGAACAAGATGCGTTTTGACACCTTTGGTCAAATGTTGTCAATTTGTCCCTAGCAAATATGGCCCCATCGACGGGCTTAATTGTTGAAAATGCTTCTTGGGTGTAAAATAAAAGTGGCATATGAATTGCTGATACTCTCAGTAATTTAGGACAAGGATGTCCATGTTAACGATCAAGGAAGATCTTTTATGCGCTTAAGCTTTTTGCTTTTTTTATCTCTCGCTTTTGTTTATGGAACTTCAGATTTAGAAGCCCGTGCTAAGAAAAAACAACGCCGATACATCGTCCATAAAAAGAAAAAAACAGCCACTGGCCTTTCTGTTTTCGGTCGATCAATCTCAAGCTCAAATGAAAAGAACGAAAATGTTGAACTCGTCGATTATTCCAATGACTCCAAATGGAGAGAGAAGATTAATAACCTTCGAGCAAATCCCGATGTTGAATATGTAGAAGAAGACATTGTTTTAAAAAGAGCAAGTAATCCAAATGATAGCCTCTTTAATCAGCAATGGGCCCTTAGCTCAATGGATATGACGAGAATTTGGAGCGAGTTTGAACAATCTTCAAATCTTGTTGTCGCTGTTATCGATACAGGAGTTTTAAACCATCCTGATATTACTTCAAGGCTACTTCCAGGAGCTGACTTTGTTCGTGATCTTGAGATGGCCAATGATGGAGACGGATGGGACCTTGACCCAACTGATCCAGGAGACTGGGTAGAGTTTGGGGACTCTTGTTATTTCTCAACAGGAAGTGAATCAAGTTCATGGCATGGGACTCATGTTTCAGGAATTATTGCAGCAACTAAAGACAATTCTCTAGGAATTAGTGGAATCTTTGATGAAGTTTCGATTCTTCCTGTGAGAGTTCTTGGAAAATGTGGTGGTTTAACCAGTGATATCGCCAATGCCATTAAATGGTCTGTAGGTGAACTTATTCCAGGTATGCCCATTAATCAGAACCCAGCAAAAGTGATTAACTTAAGTCTTGGTGCCCCTGGTTTTTGTGGAAAGACGATGCAAGAGGCGATTGACCTTGCCAATATTAGAGGCGCTGTTGTTGTCGTGGCGGCTGGAAATGATAACCAAGACTTAGATGATGTTTCTTATACTCCTGCTAATTGTCATGGTGTTATTAACGTTGGAGCTGTGACAAACAGTGAAGACATTGCAAGTTATAGTAACTATGGATCAACAATTGATGTTTATGCTCCAGGTGGGAATGATTGGAATGGAATCCTTTCAACTCATAATTCTGGAAGCCAGTCAGCAGGATCAATGACCTATAATACTTTAAATGGAACTTCGATGGCCGCACCTCATGTCGCTGGTTTAGTGGCAATGATGATGTCTGTTAATAGTGGTCTTTATATTGGACAGTATGAAAATATTCTAAAAGAAACTTCAAGTTTTCTTTCAGATTTTAGTAAAGGTGACGGTAATCTTTTAAGTGCTTATTCTGCAGTTGCATCAGCTTCTGTGGCCAGTGCTAATAGTAGCTTTAGATATACTCCAGTTGAAGCGGCTGAGAATGGAGGACTTGTTCTTTTTAAGGCCTCTGATGAGTCTGGACAAGGTGGTGGTTGTGCCTCAGTTAATATTGGACCTGGTGGCGGTGGCCCTGGTAGTGGTCTTTTTCAAAAGCTCTTCGCTCTTGCTCTTGGCTTAGTTCTCATTGGAATTCGTTTGGCCTCAAATCGAAGAAAACGTTATTCTTTTGGGACGGCCTCTTAGTTTTTCTTTATACTAGAAAGTGTGAAACTTCCGACAATCTTTAAGTTGATTATTTGTTTATTTTTATCTTCATGCCAGTCCATGTTTTATAAACCAGAACATGAAAGGTTTTATTCACCTTCATTATTAGGTTTTGTCTCTGAAGACTTCTCTTTTACAAGTGCCGATGGAGAGACTATCAAAGGACTCAAGATCCTATCAAAACAAAGTCCGGTGAAAGGTCAATTTGTTTATTTTCAAAATTATCAAAAGAATATGAACCATGACTTTAAAGAGATTGCTTGGTTGAGTGAGCATGGTTACGACGTTATTCTCTTTGATTATCGAGGCTATGGTGAGAGTTCTGAAAATCCTTCACCTTGGAAAACCCATCAAGAGGCCTTAGGACTTTTTCAATATTTAGAAAATCATATTGAGGGAAAGCTTATCATTTATTGCCAGGGGCTTGGTGGCATCATTTGTATGCGCGCAATACCTGAATGGCAAAACAACGACCAAGCCGATCTTGTGATCCTCGACTCAAGCTTTCTCTCTTATATTGAACTCGTTCGCTATAAGATGAAGCAAAGTTGGTGGACGAGATGGTTCACTTTTGTTTTAACTTATGAGTTTGATGAAACTTATTCCGCCAAAGGATGGGTTTCGAAAATTCCTTCTCTTATCTTTCTCATTCATGGAGAAGATGACAAGGTTGTTCCTCTTCAGTTTGGAGAAGAGATTTATGAGAATATCAAAAACAAAACGTCATTTTGGAAAATTCAAAACTCAGGTCATGCTGAAACTTTCAAAAATAAAGAGAGACGTTTTTATTTCCATCAAGAGATGGAACGCATACTGAATCAAAAGACTGAATAGGGGAGTTCTTTACCTTTAAGTCCCGCAATAATATTCTCTGCTGCTCTTTTTGCCATAAGGGTCCGCGCCTTAAAGGTTGAAGAGCCAATATGGGGGAGAATTGTACAGTTTGAATATTGATAAAGGGGATGGCCAACTGGAAGAGGCTCTGGCTCTGTGACATCAAGAGCGCAGGCCGTGATAAGTTTTTCATCAAGGGCCTTCATGAGGCCTTGGGTTTCAATAATTTTTCCTCTGGCCGTATTGATAAGATAAAAGGTCTTTGGTGTGCGTTTTAATAGCTCATATGTCACTAAACCGTTTGTTTTTTCATTTAAGGGGCAATGAAAGGAAATTAACTCACAGGTTTCAAAGAGTTCCTCTATGGAAAGGAATGTGGCATTGAGCTTTTCAGTGACATCACTAAGCTCTTTTGTATGAGAGTAGTAAATTTTACTTCCAAAGCCATGGTGAATAATTTGCGCGGTTTTTTTTCCAATTCTTCCCATGCCGACAATTCCAACTTTAAGTTCATTTAATTCATGACCTAAAAGATGGGAAGGCATCCAGTCTTTCCAACCTCCATCCTTTATAAACTGAAAGTTTTCGCGATGATTGCGAAGGACGGAGAGAATAAGAGAGAGGGTTAGTTCTGCTGTGGCGTTTGTCAGAACATCAGGAGTGTTTCCAACTTTAATGTCTTTTCGTTTTGCTTCTTCTACATCGATATTATCAAAGCCCACAGCGTAGTTTGAAATGACCTTTAGATGAGGGGCCTTTGATAGGATTTCGCCATTAATTGAATCATTCAGCATCGAGATAAGGCCCTTGGCATCAGAAAGATGTTTTTGAAGTTCTTCTGGTTCCATCGCTGAATTATTTCCTTCAATGACGGTGAAGCCCTCTGCTTCAAGCATCTCTTTTGCTATTGGGAGAATCTTACGGGTGATAACGACTTTTTGAGTCATAGAAAATGCCTTTTAATGAGAATGTCTTTAATTAAAAGGGTAGCTGATGAAAAGTGTCAAGTAGGCGAAATGTTTAGGTTTTAATGACAGATAAAGAAAGGATTTTTATTTAGACGGAAACTCCTAATATTTTATTTAATACTGGAACATAGTTTGATGGAATAACAGTCAAGTACTGGCAAGCTTAATTATAATGCAGGGAGGCTACAAAATGAGAGTACTATTACTTTCTCTAGTCCTAGGTTTATTATCGCAAACTGCTAACGCATCCGTTGTCGCGATTATCGATTCAGGGACAGATTACTTACACAATGATCTTCAAAACCTTATGTGGAACAATCCAGGTGAGCTAGCGGCAAATAACCGTGATGAAGATATGAACGGTTTTGTTGACGATGTTTTTGGTTGGAACTTTGCTGAAAACAATAACAAGGTTATTGATTACAAATACCTTGGAACATTAAATCACGACATTAGAAAATTTTTCGATATTCAAGCAAAAATGATCAAAGGTTTTGCAACGAAGTCTGACCTTCAGTGGATTAAAGACAAAAGAAAAGAGCCTGAGTTTATTAAATCTCTTCAAGTTTATGGAAACTTCATGCACGGAACGCACGTTGCAGGGATTGCTGCTGTTGGAAACGACGAAGCGAGAATCCTAGCAGTTAAGTTAATCCCAACTGAAGTTCAAAATCCATTTCCTTCATCTCAAAACCTAAAGAGTGGTTTTGCAATGACACTTTTAAAAATGGGACTTTCTAAGCTTGCTGAGCAACAAATGAAGCTTTTAATTGATATTGCTGGATATGTTGCATCACATGGAGCAGATGTTGCTAACGGTTCTTTTGGAACTGGTTTCAAGCAAGCAGAAGCGATTGTTGGTAATCTTGCGAAAATGCTTCTTGGGAGAGATCCAACTCCTGCTGAGTCAAAGGAATTAACATCTCACTTTATCAACACTCTTGTTACGAAAGGAAAAGAGATGGTTGCAGCAGCACCTGATACATTATTTGTATGGGCCGCTGGAAATGATGGAACAAATAACGATGATATGCCTACTTCTCCAGCAAACATTGAAGCTGTAAACTCGATGACTGTTGCAGCTACAGTAGGAACTTTCGAGCTTGCTTCTTTTTCTAACTACGGTATCGAAAGAGTTGATGTTGCTGCTCCTGGTGTTGGAATTCAATCAACTGTTCCTGGTAGTGAATACCTAAGAGTCAGTGGGACTTCACAAGCAGCGCCTTATGTTTCAAAGGTTGCGGGACTGATTAAGGACGAAAATCCTGATCTTCTTCCAAGACAAATTAAAAAGATCATCATGAAAACTGTTGATGTTAAGCCATGGCTTGCTGACAAAGTGAGAACTTCTGGGATTGTGAACCTAAGAAGAGCTGTTGCTGCTGCTCAGATGGCAAACAGCATGAGAATCGACGATGCGATTGATGAAGCAAGAAGACTTGTTTCAGATATGGCAACAAAGAAAGCTGGATTTAGAGGGCAACACAAACTTGCAAAAGAATTTGTTCTTCCACTTCCATCTCAATTTAAATTACAAAAATAATTCAAGACTAAATTGAATTTAGGAAAGGGGTGGCTTTCGTCACCCTTTTTTTATGCCTCTTCGATAAAGTGAAGTCGGTTTGTAAAAGACATTTCTGGCCCGTCCTCACGCTTTAAGACTTTACGTTCTTCAGTGATAAGGTTGCATTTATAGTTCTCATTGGGAAAATAGTTTTGAATGTCTTTTTTTGTAATGTCCCAAGGAGGTCCTTCTCTATGAGTGTCCCTTTCAAGAGTGAGAAGAAAAAGCTTTGCTCCTTTTGCGAGAACAGACTTAATCACTTCGAGATATTGAAGCCTTAATGGTTTTTCTAGAGCAATTAAAGAAGCTCGGTCATAGATGAGATCGAAATTTTGATGGTCGCCAGGATTAAATTTTAAGAAATCTCCAGCGTGAAGCTTTATCTTTGCGTCTTCAGAGAGGTATTGATGAGATTCTTTTTTATAAAGAATTTGATTCTCTTCAAAGAATGAAATTAATGGTGACTCAACGAGATCGACTCCAAGGACTTCATGACCCTGATTACGAAGAAAAAGTATATCAAGAGACTTTCCACAAAGTGGGACTAGGACATGACCTGGAGTTTTAATAATTTCTGAAAGATATTGTTTTAAGTAAGCATTAACTTCAGCTTGTTGAAAGCCCTGGGTTTCTCTTTCCCAGACTTCAAACCAGTAATCATTTGGCATAAATGTTCTCTTTTCTTATGCGGCTTCTTTCTTTTTTGAGTATTTCCCACCAACTTTGGCAAGGAATTTAAACTCTTCGTTATAAAAGGCCTGATAGATCCGATGAATCAGTCCATAGCAACCGATTCCAAGAATGATATTTCGAACGCTATAGGCATCATCTTGTTCAATTGCTGACTGTCCTTCGTGAGCAAGAAGGTTTCGAATTTCAATTAGCTGATTGTCTTTTAAAATTTTATCGAGCTCTTTTGTGATAAATTGAACAAATGGCTTTTTATTTTGGAAGGCCTTTCGAAAACAAAAGTTTGAGCTATTTTGGCAACGACCAACAAAGTAGATAAGCTGTCCGATTGAAAAGTTTTTTGAAAATTTTGAGATACTCACGCAGTCAGAGTTATTCTTTTCGAGATAGATCTTTGGCGGGTTCTGTGAGGCATCCACAAAAAATTCTTCTCCATAACCACATCTTTTGAGGTGGTGAATAATGCAATCGTTGAGAATGATTTCTAAGGCCTTAAGATAAGAAAAAGCAATTCTTCCCATATTAAAGTGTCGACTCTCAAGAATATCAAGCTCTGCTGATTCAATTTCTGATTTAGCAGCATGGGGAAGTTTATTATAGAGCTCTCCTGGGAAGGCATAGTTGTGAAGCGCCCTTAGAACTTGTGATGCTGAAGTTTTATTAATGGCATGATGGCCTTTGAGAATAAGATGATCTTGTTCGCTGTCATCAAACTCATCAAAGTATTGTTCTTCAGCCAAGTCTTGAACAAAAGTAGGGTAGCGAATCGAGGTTGTAAACGGTGAAAGCCCCTGGATTTTATTTTCAACATAATTATTTTCGATGTATAGCTCACTGAGCTTGTTTGCAGTCTCTCCTGGCTGAAATTCTAGGAGAGTAAAGTCTTCGATTTTAAACCAAATCTCAACTTTTTTATCTTGATAGAAGTCTAGAGAATGCTTTCTCATTTCATTTTTTGAAATCTTATCAGTCACTTCTGTGACTTTCCCCACCCAGAGATGAGTAAAGTCAGTAATGTAGAGGTGAGTGCTGAGAGACTGTTCTTTATTATCAGAAATGGCCTTCACAAACATTTTAAGATCGACTGTTGATTCTCGGTCTTTTCCAATAATTTTTCCCCAGTAGGCGTAAGAAGAAGAATCCTTTTTAAGAAGTTCTGTCAAAAAGTCATTGAACTCATGGGCCTGGGTATAGTCTCCTTCGAGTCCTTGATTGAGATAGGGATTGAAGGTGAGATAAAAATGTATTGCCGACACTATGAACTTCCTTTTGTCATCAATATAAGTTCATTACTGATCGGCTGATTTTGTGATGATCTTGACCGTAAAGGTCCGTTTGGCCCACAAGAGCAAACCCCTGTAATTTCAACCTGCTAAGCTTGAAATGAGGGCGTCAATGTCGTCCTGGGAGACAGCTTCCTCTGGACCACTTCTGATTTGGCCATTTTCCTGAAGCTTTTGGAGAAGCCATTCTAAACGGCCCTGAAGAGTACGGATAAAGGAAGCTGTCTGATCTTTAAGTTTATGAGGTTCTTCAATTGATTTTGTAAGTTCTTCAAGGACTTCTAAGCAGTCACCCCAAAAAGCCGCATAAATTGGTAGGAGTTTTGGGTTTTCAAAATTCCTCGCATTGTAACCAATCTTTTTACAGAGCTTGCAAATAATAGCAATGCTATCAACAAAGGCAAGTTCAGGATCATTCATATGAAGTGTTTCTGCTGAACCCATAATACGGTCTATCTTTTGAGCAAAATCTTCAAGCATTGCTATTGGGTATTCTTCTTGATCCTCAATGTCCTCGACAAGATCGTTTAATTCTTCGAAGAGTTCCATTGCTTCATCTTGAAAGTATTGTAAAATATCATTATCTGCCATTTTGATTCTCCAGTATGGGGACTGAGTAGTTTAATTTTGAGGTATCATGGAAGATTATATACCAGTTAGATTAAAAACCCTAAGACCTGATTCGAGTGTTAATTTTGACCTATATATAAAAGTAGGAACACGGTTTGTTCACTATATTCGTGACCAGGACCCAATCGACAGCGAAAGAATTGTCTCTCTCAAAAGTAAAAAAGTGAGAAAGCTCTTTATCCCTTTTGATCATGAACAAAAGTATTTAACTTATCTCGATACTGGTCTTGATCTTTTAGACTCTGATGATCTTCCTATTGAGGCCAAGGCTGAAATGGTTCACGACACTATGATCACTTCGGCTGAGAATGTAGAAAAAGCACTCGATACAGAAGAAGGCTTTAAGCAGACTCAAGATCGTTTTGGAAAAATTACCGATTTTCTTCTTAAAGACAGTGGGGCCCTTAAAAATATACTAATGGCAGCTGGAACATCCCTTGATAACCACCATCACGCAGCAACTGTTTCATCCATGGCCTTAGGTCTAGCTGCTGCTCAAAAAGAGCTAAGTTCGATTGAAATGCTAGAGCTTGGAATTGCCGCTCTCGTACACGATATTGGGAAAAATAAACTCCCCTTTGATCCGATGACACCTGTTTCAGAGCTTCGAGGGGAGGATTTAATCCGCTATCGAAAACATGCTGCAGACTCGGTAGATCTTTTAGCAGGTAAGCCTTATATCTCTCCACGAATCTTAAGCCTTGTTGGTGACCATGAAGAGATTGGAAAAGGCCAGGGTTTCCCTAATAAGAAAAACTATTTTCGCTTAAAACTTCCATTTCAAATTCTCAATCTTTGTAATGCCTATGATCGCTTCTGCTTTGAAAGAAAGATTACCCATGCTGAGGGGATTGAAGAATTTGGGACGACTGAGCTCGAACACTTCGATCAAAAGCTATTCGAGCTCCTTTCAACACTTGCTTAAGATTTATTTTTTATGAAGTTCTGAGTCTGTGTAGGCAAAGTAAACGTCTACGAGAGAGCCAGTTTTCACTTTTCCTTTACTCATGTACTTAATCTTGCTTTTTCCTTTAAACATTGCTCGGCTATCAATATTGTACTGATATTCAGGATCAAAGGTTTCATTCACATCAAGTTCAATAAGGCCAAACTTTGCAACAGAGATAAGTTCATCTGATGTTCCAATTCCATCTGAGTTTTTGTCTTTCCAAAGATAGAGTTTTTGAAAAATAGGATCTTTAGCATCGATTTTTTTAT
Source organism: Bacteriovoracaceae bacterium (assembly GCA_049599895.1). Classification (GTDB taxonomy): domain Bacteria; phylum Bdellovibrionota; class Bacteriovoracia; order Bacteriovoracales; family Bacteriovoracaceae; genus JBMYPC01. The sequence goes on from JBMYPC010000019.1 coordinate 9,089, forward strand.
CTTTATTGTCGTCATACTCAAGAAGCTTTTTAAAGCCATTAGGGTTGGCTCGATTACCATTATCGCCAAACAATTGATTAGGTGACGTTACTCCAGCTTTTAAGCTTTCTGCCTGGACAAGGAAGTATCCTTGATGGTTCTCTTCGGGCCAAAAGGTTTGCTTATGAGAAAGAAAATGACTCTTTTTATTGAATTTTGGATGTTTGTAATCTTGAAAAACCATTAAGGGGGAATGGTAACCACCACAATACCCATCGGCTCCTGGGTATTGCGCTCTAACATGAATGAAGTTTTTTTCAGGCTTTTTTGTAATTTGAATTTTTGAGTCTAATTTACCATCAATCCCGTAATATTTGGGAGTGTAGCGAAGAGTTGTATCCCAATATGTTTGACAACCACTTTTCCAAAGACAAGTGTCATATGTCTTCTGGTTTGTATTGACCCCTGATAATACTTGAGCCGCTGATACACTTGCATTCTTAACTTCTTGATCTGAGAGTGCATAACTCGCGTGAAATGCCCCTCTAAAGCAGCGGCTGATCTTTACACCTTTGTTTTCAAATGAGTTTTCAAACTTTCTGATTTTTTGGGACAGAGTAATATTTTGTTTTTTATCTTCTTGGTATGTCCCAAATGTTTCTACAATATCATCAAAACTAAGACCATCAGTGGCAAAAACTTGGCAATGATCTTCAACCTTTCCAGAGCCTCCTAAAAGAGACATGTCAGTCATCTCTTGAATGTTAATATCTTCAAATCCAGTCGGCTTTTTATAAGTTCGCCATTGCCACGATCTTCCGATACGAACTCTTTTTTTGTCGCTTGTTTCTTTTAGGGTACATGAGTTGAAACATTCTGCTGAATTGCTCACATCCATTGAACAGGCCATAGCACAAAGCGATTCTCGAAAACATTTATTAACCACGTTGTTATTTTTTGCGATATGTTCTTCTCCGTGAATATTCATACACATGGTGGCGGCTTGTTTAAAAAATGAAGAATCAAAGTTCGTTGATTTACAAATATTGCTCGTTCCTACATTCTGGTCGAGGACTTGGTAGAAGATTTCATTAATTTCTGCTGAGTAAAGAGGGTGCCAGTCTTTGATTCTTGTTTTGTATTGATCATTAACATCTGTAGAGAGAAGATTGGCAAAACCGGAATTATCTTCAGAGATAATAGGCTTAAATGAGACTCCCGAGTTAAAGCATTTGTCGGGGCTTTTTTCGCAGTCAAGATTACAGAGATTTGGATTCGCTTCACAATACTTATTACAGCTGTTTTTATAAACTTTTTGAACTGAATCAAGAACACTGAGAATCATTGTGTTTGATCTTTGTCGGTCTGCAAATCGTCCAATATGTTGAAGAATAAGTCTTTTTCCTCCACCAAGTTCAAGATGAAGTTGAGTCTTAGCATCTGGGTTAAGAGGGTTTTTTGATGACCTGTTATTTTGGCCAAAACATGCTGGTTCGTAGAGAACGCCATCAAGTTTTGTGGGGACATAGAGCTCACTTTTAGGGATTGAAAGGGCGTTGCCACTCATTCCTGTAGGAGTCACTGAGGTTTGCGCTTGAAGGTTGAGACTGATAAACAAACTAGCGATAAATAGTGAGAATGTAAGTTTCATAACTTGCTCCTATACAAGTCTTAATTATAAAGGAAGAACCTGTTAGCGCATGTTTACATCGAACTTTATGCTGGCTGCATCACTGAATCCTCTGTAAAAACGAAGGTTTCGAACCTTTTGAAAGATCGTTTTTTCCCTGAAATTAGTGCCATCTAAAGTTGCCAATCTGGTGATCTTGTAAAAATTCTTGCCTAGATCTTCTGTTTCTTCAGTTTCAGACGGATCGGATTTATAAATAACGATCTCCACAGGGGTGACTTTGAGGGACTTCACACCAACAGTAGGAAAGCAGTCGAGAAAGTCTTTAAAAGTTTCGATTTTTGGGATTGATGTATCACAATGAGATTTCATGACATTATAAAGCTCTGTTTCAATAGAGGTATCGGGAACAGTAATTTTATTGATCACTTCAAGTTTTGTATCATCAAGATAAATGAGAATGGCATAGCTTTTGGTCTTTCCGCCTTCAACCTGATCTGTCATGGCCTGAACTTTATAGAGACCTTGATTTTCCATCCCTGCAAGAGTTCCAGTATCATCATCCAGGTTCTTTGCTTTTAGGGCATTTTGAAAACTTACTTTTGTTACTTCCGAACCAGCTGTTTGAAGGTCATTGGGGTCAATGATGACAGAGTTAAAACGAGCTCTTCGGGTATTTGAGAGGAACATGATATAGCTTGAATCAGAGTTAAGTTCAATTTCTCGACCTTGGCAATAACGTTTCTCTGTGAGTTCCCAAAAATCAATATCAGTTGAAGTGGTGCTGTCAAAACAAGGGGAGGGTTTTGTTTCTAAATTATAATTGTTGGCAACTTTAAGTTCTGTAAAAAAGAAATTAGGGGCAGCTCCTCTCAAGTCTCTTGTCAGGTAAATCCTTGCAAAAGATTCGTCAATTAATTGACCTGATTTTTCTTCATGGTAAGACTCAAGTTTATTTTTTTGTTGTGATACGGCAATGATCCCAGCCGTGATGATCGTTGTTAGTCCCATGGCCACGACCAGTTCGACAAGCGTGATACCTGATTGGTTAAGGATGTGTCTGTTGTGTTTTAATAAGTGTTTCATCATTTAGAAACTTCCAACTGTTCTTGTGTATATTCTTGTTTTGCTACCCTCAAACTGTGGATGGTAAATCTTAATCACGAGTTCATTGAGAGTGTTATATCCAGCTTCTGTTTTGATAAAAACTCCATACCTTCCTGGACAATCAGAACATTTATCAGGTGTCGTCACCACCCCTTGCTGGTTCCAAACAAAGGGCATCTCTTGGACATTACCAAGGATGTCACCTTCTGTTTTTGATGAGAAGTTAACTTGATAGTTTTTTGCGTTACTCACCATAGTGCTTAGCAAACTGCTTGAGACAGTCATACCAACTTCATAAGTTTTGGCCCTGGTAATATTCTGTGAGACAATCCCCATTCCCTTCATTATAAAAAGTGAAGTTCCCGCTAAAATTGCAGAGGCGATAATAACTTCAGTTATGGTAAAGCCTGCTTGGTTTAATTTAAATGGGCTACTTTCGTTTACTTTATTGTTCTTTTTCATTACTCTTCGGCCTGTTTTTGTTCATAGGTTTTGAGCCAGAATTTTTCACTTAATTTATAAAAAGATAATCTTTTGTAGATTCCACTTGGGGCACATTCAGTAGGAGAAGTTGGTCCCGCAAGACCACACTCCGGTGTAAAGGAAGTCCAGCGAAAGGGATCGGCTCTTTTAATAAGTGTTGCCGAATCACAGTTTCGAATCGCCTCTAATGTGTCGCCTGGAGCATCATCTTTCCAGATGGGGGTATCGGGTTTTGACTTACAAATATCAGTTTCAATAACGTCTTGATCTTGTAAAAGTTCCGTTGCTTTTGGGTGGTGGATACTCATCCAGTCAATTCCATTTTGAATAGCACTAGAATGAATTTCTAATTGATCAACGATGAATGTCCCTAACATGATAAGGGGATCGTTTCTTTGCTCAACTTTAAGTCTTCGGCAGGTAAAAAAGCCCATAACAATTTCGGCTTCAGGTTTAATTGTACAAAGGTCAATAATAGAATAGGTGTGGAATAATTCTTGATTGTGATCACCTATAATAATTGAATTTGGAAGCTTTTCAGAGGTTGTCGTCGGTTTGTAGAGCATTTCCCAAATGGAAGTTGCACTTCCTGATCGACCAATGCTTCGCGGGTCGTATTGAAATCTTTTTGAAAGAGGTTTGAAGTTCCAAGAGTGGAATGATCCTTCAGTGTAATCATTCCCGACTGAAATATATTTAGGCTCTGATATACCTTCCCCGCAATAACCGGCGTAACTGATAGGTCTGTCTTTGTCATCATTAAGAGGATAAGTCTTATCAGGGTCCATTTTTGTAAAATCAAGAAGAGATCTTAATTCTTCATTAGAAAGATTAAGTTCACCCGAAGCTTCTTTTGTAAATGTTGGTTTGTAGTCAGTGGAAGTATTATCGGCGCTATAGGTGTTTGAATGACCATCCATAAAACGCCAGTTTCTATTTGCGTTTGATTCGGTATAGCCCTTGAAGTCAAGCTCAAGTCCCATTACCTGATCACCGGCCATTTTTGGTTTGAGATAGATTCTTCTGGCGAGATACTGTTCTGGTTTATAGAAATTAGGTCCCATCTCTAAAATAAGATCAAGAGCATCTTCTCTTTCGTTTCGATCGGTTATTGATTCATAGCTGTTGAGATAATCGCTTTTCGTGTTTTTTGCAGTGGCCATGGTAATGGCCATGTCAAGGTTAAGAACCGGTAGCTGATAAAAGAAAAAGCCTTCTGGGAGTGAAGTCTGGTTACCGTTTTGGTCAACAAGTTTCACTTCCACATCGACCACACTGGGTGCTCTTACATAATTTCCACTATCTTTTGGAACGGCATTATCAATGGATTCAGCAGAGACTTGAAGATAGTATTTTGATTGGAGAGTTTTGATGCTCAGAAATCTTGAATAATCAAGGCCATCGCTATCGGATTCAGGAAGGTGTTCAGGTCTTGGACCAATGTCGACACCAGAATTATTATCGGCTTCTGTCGTTTTATCTTGGGCCTCTTTTCTTTTGTTGGCAGCATCTGCAAGTCGGTCACTATAGGTGGAGTCGTCTTGCATGTCTTGAATGGCCTTGATGATTTCTTTGATCATGGTCTTTCTTTTTTCGACTAAGACTTTTTGATAGGGGTTGTTTGTGATTTCTCTCAGTTCATCGGCAAAACCATCTCTTATAATTTCACTTGCCTCTTCACCTTGGTCTGAATCAACGACTTCAGCGGTGATTGTATTTTTTGTTGGTCTTCTATTCCCTACTGCATCTCTGAAGGCTCTAATAAAGTTCACAAGCCCAAGTCGGTCTTCAATTTCTCTTTCAAGCTCTCGTCTTGCCCTATCTGTTTTGACATCTTCATTTCCTGTTATAACGAGAGAGTCAACTGCCTTAAGTATACTGTCATGCATTCTATCGGCATCGTTTTCAACGAGGTCAACATAGCTTTGATTGGCAAGAAGTTTAACAGCATCAAGTTCTGCTTGGGGCATACCAATGTTTTCAAGCTCCTCATTCATTTTCTTTTTGGCATCATCGATTTTTTCTTTATGGGCCTTCTTTTCTCCATTTGAGTTATCACCCATGGCATCCTTGAAGTCATCTTTGGCTTTTTGAATCGCTGGGTAAAGAACTCTTTCTTTAACTTCTGTTAGAGCGTCTCTCTCAATTGTATCTGCTTCAGATTCTAGATTCGCAGCATCGTTTCTAAGAGTCGTAATGGCCGTGACATTTGCAGCATTTTTCTCTGCAAATTCTTTGTCGTAAGCCACTTGTTCTTCTCTTAGTTTTTCACCATATTCAGCATGTCTATTTTTCATGATTTCATGAACATCATCTTTGAGATAACTTGCCGTGTAGCCAATCAAATGAGTGATGTCGATTTGCGCTTTTTTATCAGGGCCAACTCCAACTCCTACTTGAATTGGAGTTTGGTCAGAGGGGTTGTCTGTATAAGTGCCTTTAAAATAAAGTTGGGGATTTGTTTCATGAATTTCATCAATGTTTTTAATCTTGATGGGGGAGTAGACTTTTTCAAGAGCCCGAAAAAATTCTTTATACTCTCCATTACTTAAACCTACGACAAGAGTTCCTTCAGTTGAGATGAACTCTGAAAAAAGAGCTTCAGAAAGATCTGAGGGGAGGGCCCTTCTTCTTATCCCTTTTTCATTGACGGCATAATTTTCAAGAGCCTCTGGAGGATTAACATATTTATATTTTTTAAGTGGACCACTGGAGGGAATGTTATAGAGATAGTCAGCTGCGTTCGTTGTGGCTTCATCAGCATCAGCCTTAATCGGTGGAGTGGTAGGAGAGACAATTGAGAGTCCCATGTTCCTCGCAGTTGGAAAAAAGGTATTTTGACCACTGGTGTGTTTCGCGATCTCATTAAAAATATTATAATAACCCTTATCATAAAGATATTCAGGGTCATCACTTTTAAAGGTTCTGTGTTCTAAGCTAAAAAAGAGAATTGATTCGCTAATAATATCAGGAGTTCTCACCAAATGATTACTATCATTTGTGGTTGTGGGAAGAGTAAACTCAAATTCGATAAACTCATTAAGTTCAGTAAGTCCTAAGCGAAAGGCATTTTTATTTCTGGCAACGTCTGGATGAGTTCTTATCACGAGTTTAGACTGGGCTTGAATTGATTGGTTTACAAGACGATCAGAGTAGGGAAAACACGCATCTCTAAAAAATTGGACCTCATCATTACTAAGGGCTTCAGATGATTTGCTGAACATAATTTCCATTGCTTCACTATAGTTTTCTCTAACCACTCCACCTTTAATCCCCTCGTAACCAGAGTACTCTGATAAGAGGTTTGTCTTTCCATCTGGAGAGAAATTACTGACACTTGTGCCTTTATAAGTTTGCAGTGATTGCCCTATAAAAATCGGCGAAAGAAATTGAATCATTGGCTTGATATCTGATTTTGTGTCCTCGGCCTCGGGAATCACAAAGTTTCGATTCACGTAAACCGGTGAATGAAACCTAAGACCCGATTCATTTCTAGTGGGTGCAGGAAGGCCTAAAACATTAAGGATTCTTCCATTATCAACCTCCTCATCGGGAGAAAGAAGGTTTTTTCCGATATAGAGGTCTCGGTTTACAGCAAGAGCGTAGTTATTCACCATAAAAGGAGAATAGAGTCCGTAAAGTTCTCCTTCATAGCGAACAAAATTGTCTTGATCAAAGAGATAGATTCTTACCAGGACTTCAAATTGGCTTTCGTCATTGTCTGTTTTTTGAGGATTGTTGCCGCCGTCAACAATATAGTGAAAGCGCACTTTCGTTATGATGTCTGCTGAGCTTGGTCCATCTTCAGCTAGTTCTTCTTCGGTTGGCCCATCGTCAGCTTCGTTTTCTTGTTTTTTAGAAACTCTAATAGACTTTACAATTTTTGAGAGAACATGGTTTGAAGAGATGTCAGTCATTGAAACAGTGAAGTCTAATTCTTTAAGTTTGAGATTACTGTATTCGGGAACGGCCTCTTCGATCTTGGCTGCTGTAAAACTTGGAAGAACAAGCCTTGCAAAGTTTCCTTCACTGTCCCATTCACATTCATCATCAAGATCTCTGAGTTGCACGAGATCAAGACATTTTCTTTCAAGGATTAAGGCATTGGCATAAGCAAGGACACTTGAAGCCGCTGTTTCATTGGAAACTCTTTTAGCAGAAAAGCTTGAAACCTTAATGAAGTTTGAATGCTCCACGAATTTCAGAACCGCAAATGTCATCACGGCACTAATCATCGAAGTCGCAATAAGAGAGACGCCAATTTTATTTGTAAGGAGAGTCCTTACAGCTTTAAAAATCCTTTTTTCCATACCTTAAATTCTAACATGATTGCTCTTTGAGTTACTAGGCATGAACAGGGGGATAAATAATGAAAAGGCTCAAGATTTCAATAGGTTTAGAAGTTTTTTAGTCGGGCAAAGAGAGGTTGAGAAGAGATAAGGTAGGTGGCAATAAAACATGCCACCTACTTTTTCAATTTGAGATTAAATTCTTAAGATCCGCAGGCGATGCAATCTTCAGGGTTGTCGATTGAGCAGACCATGGTCTCTCTTTCAGCAACTTGGTCAATTTGGCCTTTAGATTCATTTTTAACTGTGAACTGGACAGCATTTACGGCTGCTCTTGTTCTGAGATAGTACATTCCGGTTTTAAGACCAGCTTTCCAAGCATAAAAGTGCATTGAGCTGAGTTTTCCAAAGTTTGGCTCTTGCATGTGGACGTTCATGCTTTGCCCTTGGCAGATATAAGGTCCTCTTCCTTTGGCCATCTCAATGATAACTTTTTGGCTGATCTCCCACACTGTTTTGTAAAGCTTTTTCAAATCCTCAGGTATACCATTAACATTTTGGATTGAACCATTGTTGGCAATGATTTGATTTCTGAGTTCATCAGTCCAAAGATTTGCATCAATTAAGTCTTGGACCAGGTATTTGTTAACGACAGCAAATTCTCCAGAAAGAACTCTTCTGACATAAATGTTTGATGTAATGGGCTCAAAACATTCATTATTTCCAAGAATTTGTGAAGTTGAAGCTGTTGGCATTGGAGCAACAAGAAGACTGTTTCTCACACCGTGCTTAGCAACTTTCTTCTTAAGCTCATCCCAGTCCCAAAGTTCTCCATCGGGTTTAACTCCCCAAAGGTCGAACTGAAAGAGTCCCTGGCTCATTGGTGAGCCTTCATAGGTTTCATAAGTTCCTTGCTCTTTCGCTAGATCACATGAAGCAGTCATAGCGGCAAAGTAAATTGTTTCAAAGATCTTTGAGTTAAGTTCTAGGGCTTCCTTAGAATCAAAGGCATATCTCATCAAAAAGAAAGTATCTGCTAGACCTTGAACGCCAAGTCCAATTGGTCTGTGTCTCATATTTGATCTTCTGGCCTCTGGAACAGGGTAGTAGTTGACGTCGATAATCCTATTAAGGTTAAGAGTCATTCGATAAACTACATCATAGAGTTTTTGGTGGTCATACTTTCCATTTTCAACAAAGCGGTTAAGAGCGACTGAGGCCAGGTTACAAACAGCAACTTCATCAGGAGCAGTGTATTCCATGATCTCTGTACAGAGGTTTGATGATTTAATTGTCCCTAAGTTCTTTTGATTTGATTTTTCGTTGGCTGCATCTTTATAGAGCATGTAAGGAGAACCTGTTTCAATTTGCGATTCAAGTACGGCAAACCAAAGGTCTTGAGCTCGAATTGTCTTGATCGCTTTTCCTTCTTTTTCATATCTTGTATAGAGCGCTTCAAACTCAGCTCCATAACAGTCACTCATTCCTGGACATTCGTGTGGGCAAAAGAGTGACCATGTCTCGTCTTTTTCAACTCGACTCATAAAGAGATCAGATACCCAAAGAGCGTAGAAAAGATCTCTTGCTCTTGATTCTTCAGCACCTGTATTTTTTTTCATCTCAAGAAAGTCAAAGATATCTGCATGCCATGGCTCAAGATAAACAGCAAAACTTCCCTTTCTCTTACCACCACCTTGGTCAACATACCTTGCAGTATCGTTGAAAACCTTAAGCATGGGAACAATTCCGTTAGAAGTTCCATTGGTTCCCTTAATAAAGGAACCTTTGGCACGAATGTTGTGAATACTTAGGCCAATTCCACCAGCTGATTGGCTAATAAGGGCCGTTTGTTTGAGAGTGTCGTAGATTCCCTCAATACTATCGTCTTGCATCGTAAGAAGAAAACAGCTTGAAAGCTGAGGTTTGTTTGTCCCTGAGTTAAAAAGTGTTGGAGTTGCGTGAGTAAAGTATTTTTGACTCATTAACTCGTAAGTCTCAAGAGCAGCATCAAGATTATTGATATGGATACCAAGAGAAACTCTCATGAGCATTTGCCCTGGTCTTTCAACAATTTTACCATTCATCTTAAGAAGGTAACTTTTTTCAAGAGTCTTAAATCCAAAGTAGTCGTAGTTAAAGTCTCTTTTGTCGATGACTTTTTTATCAAGCATCTCTGCATTTCCCATAACAACTTCGTAAAGTTCTTTAGAAATAAGAGGTGCGCTTTCCCCTGTTTGCGGGTTGACGTAATGGTACATGGCCTTGATGTTTTCAGAAAAACATCCTTTAGTTTCCTTATGAAGGTTACTAACGGCAATTCTTCCCGCAAGAGTTGAAAAATGCGGGTGTTTTGTTGATAAATAAGCAGCTGTCTCTGCCGCAAGCTGATCAAGTTCAGTTGTACTGATATTATCATAGATGCCTTCAATGACCTTTTGAGTAACGATCATTGGGTCTACATGATTGCGATCAAGATCAAAGCAAAGGGCTTCAATTCTCTCCGTGATCTTATCAAACTTTACAGGTTCTTTTTCTCCACCTCTTGTGATGACGTACATAATTAAAACTCCGCGTCTAATGTAAATGTGTTTTGTCCCTTGTCTGACATAACACCTGATTTCTGATATTCAGAAACTCTTTTTTCAAAGAAGTTTGTTTTCCCTTCAAGACTAATAAGCTCCATCCAATCAAAAGGATTAGCGGTTTCGAAATGCTTCGGACACCCGAGCTGATCAAGCCAGTGGTCGGCGACAAATTCAATATATTGAGTCATAAGATCTGAGTTCATTCCTATAAGACTTACAGGGAGTGCCTCAGTAATGAATTCTTTTTCAATTTCAACAGCTTCAAGGATGATTTGCTTGATTTCTTCTGTGTCGAGTTGGTTTTCTTTTATAAGGTGACTATGAATGAGACAAGCAAACTCACAGTGTAGGCCTTCATCACGAGAGATAAACTCATTTGACGTACAGAGACCTGGCATTAAGCCACGCTTTTTAAGCCAAAAGATTGCGCAAAAAGAACCTGAAAAGAAGATTCCTTCAATTGCCGCAAAAGCAACCAAACGATGAGCAAAGCTCTTGTCTGATTGAATCCATTTAAGGGCCCAATTGGCTTTTTTAGAAACACAAGGAAGTTCATCAATAGCGTTAAAGTGCTTTTGTTTTTCTACAGGGTCTTTGATGTAGGTATCGATTAAAAGACTATAAGTCTCGCTGTGGATGTTTTCCATGGCAATTTGAAAACCATAAAAACAACGAGCTTCAGGTACTTGAACATCGTTATAAAATCTTAGAGCGAGGTTCTCATTAACGATTCCATCACTTGCCGCAAAAAAGGCGAGAACATGGGAGATGAAATGTCTCTCGTTATCGTTAAGTTTTTCCCAATCTGCTAAGTCGGGCATGAGATCAATTTCTTCTGCGGTCCAGAAAACTGCCATATGCTTTTTATACATTTCCCACACATCTTGATATTGGATGGGGAAGAGGACGAATCGGTCGCTAGAAGGAGCGAGGATAGGGTCTAGATTAGCTTCAGGGCTCGTTTCGCTTGTAGGTGTAGGTTTCATCTGATTCTCCTTAATCGTTAGATCGAGAGTATCGTTGGTCGCACTTAGAAGAGTAGACGTACTAGTCTCGGCAGATTATTCAATCTGTTCATTAGAGATGCGGCGTGCTACAGCTTCAACTTGTGTGTTAAAAAAAGTTGGATATCTCGTGAGCTATCCAAAATACGACCAACGATGTTTTTGAGTCTCTCTAGAAATCAAGATAGCAAATCTTTCTTGTTTGCCAAGAAAAAATTCTCTCAATATTTTGTCACAACCGAAGAATATGCGAAAAAATAAAATGTGAGAAGATTTATCGAAAATCATTATTCTATTGAAATTTAAAGGGAAAAAACCTGTTTGAAAATGTAAGAATGAGTGACAAGGAAATCATAAATTTCCTTACACAGGGAAAAAAAAGTTAAATTTCTCGCTTTGGGCCACAAGATGTAGTGGTGCCGTTGCAGTTCTTGGCCCTAGATATTGTGTTGTGAGGGAAAAGTTGACCGTGGGAAAAGACAATTCATGAAACTAAGCTTTTCTTAGGTGAGAGATGCTCTAGGCAGAGATTTTTAGCTTATCGACAGGGCTATTTTTTAATTCGACCCTTCTTTTGTCATATATTTGAGTTGTCGTAACAGAAGCGTGGCCAACTTCATGAGAAACGCTAAAAAGATCAACTCCAATTTCAAGTAAATGAGTGATGAAAGTTGCTCGAGCAGAGTGAGGAGTGACTCTGCCTAGAGAGAGCTTTTTTGCGTAGCTTGAGATGATCTCGTTTATGGTTTTAGGATTGAGGGGTTTGTTGAGATAGTCAGGGTCAGAAGGGTTTCGACTAGGTTGGAAAAGCCAGTCTTCAAGACCAAATTCTCGTTCATTTTCATTCATCCAGCTTTTATAATTTTCAAAAGCCTCCATAAAAAGAGGAGTCAGCCTCTTTATCCCGCGCTTACCACCTTTTGCCTCATATTCGAGAACCCAAAAATCAGCATGTTTTTGAATGTCTTTAACTTTCCTAAAAAGAATCTCGCTTTTTCTTAGTCCGGTGGAAAAGAAGGCAACTAAAAGAAAGTAATGAAGAGGTCCTGAAGTTTTATTGGCCTTTGCAAGCCTGAGAATACTGTTTACGTGTTCAATTTGGAGCGCTTGTGTAGGTTTCTTTGCGGTTGGTTTTGGCCTTTTCAAAGTGGCCACCGGATTGTGTTCAAGCTCCGACTTTGAAATGAGAAACTTAAAGAGGCTTGAGAGAGAAGCTAGTTTTCGTGAGATTGTTTTATTACAGGCTTTATCGCCTTTAGGGCCACCAATCTCCATAAGATTGTTTCGGTAGTGAAGGACATGATCAATTGAGATCTCTTTGAAGGTCTGGACCTTGGGATAGTTTTTCATTAAGAAGATAAAAAACTGAGTAATGTCTCGTCGATAGTTTGATCTTGTGTGATGACTTGTAAAATTGAGAAAGAAAATTTCTGGGATTTCCCAAACACCTATATCCATATTTCTATTATAAGTGTTTGGGAGTTTCTTTAAATGAAAGAGTAAATTATGCCAGTTTTCTAAACTAGGCCGTCTGAGAGGCCATATCGTAAGTTTGATACCAGCTTTTAATATTGCTTTTTAATTGCTCACTGAGTTCATCAATTTTTAACTTAATAGATTTGATATCGTCAGCTGCAATACTACCAGATTCAACAGATTTCAGCTCTTGAGTTTTCTCTGAAAGACTTCGGTGAAGGGAGATAATCTTCTCTTTAAGAGAGTCAAGTGATTCAACGAGACTCTCTTTTTCTTCGCTAAGATCTGTTTGAGAAGATCTAAGCTTTTCTGTCAAAACTTGCATTTTTGCGGCTTCAATTTTGGCTTCAGGAATTCTTTTTAAACCCCATGTGAAGCCAATTTTACTAAGAGAAAAGATGAGCCACTTGGTTGGATCGTACTGCCACCATCTAAGACCATTTCTATAATCAGTTTGAAATTCATGGTGATAGTTGTGATAGCCTTCGCCAAATGTAAAAAGCGAAATAAGGCCATTGTCACGAGCGGTTTGAATTCTACTGTAAGGCCTATTCCCCCACATATGACAAAGAGAATTAATGAAAAAAGTAAAGTGGTGAACAAGGACAATTCGGGCCATTGCAATGAGAGCAAATCCTCCTAGGTATGAACCGAGCATTCCGCCAATAAGAGTGGGAAGAACGATTCCAAAGCCAACTGCGATAGGAATATAGTATTTATGCTGCCAAAGAACGAGAGGGTCTTTTCCTAGGTCTTTAATATAACTGTGAGAGTTCTTTTTTTCTTTAAGTAAGATCCAGCCCATATGAGCGTAAAAGAAACCTTCTGTTATAGTGTAGGGGTCGTCATCTGAGTCGACTTTATGGTGGTGGCGTCGGTGATCACTGGCCCATTTTAAAATCGAGTTTTGAAATGCGATTGCGCCGAAGATTGCTAGCAAAAAGCGCACGAGAGCATTGGCCTTGTAGGTCTTATGTGCGAAAAGTCGATGATATCCAGCTGTAATACCAAATCCCGATGCCCAATAAAAAAAGAAGGCAACCCAAAAGATCGGCCAATTCCAGGCTTCTGTACTCAGGTAATAGGCGACACTGATGACCGCGATTAGAGGAGTAAGAAGGATAAATAGGGTATTAGGCCATTCAATATTTTTTGGATTGAAATATGTTGATGCTTTCAAGGGAGATCCTTTTTTGAAAAGTATTTTTAGGATTAAATCTATCAAGTGTTAGCCGAAAAGTGGTGTAAAACAATTGTAAAAGCTTTCCATCGGCTTAGAATTATTAGAGTTTTGTTATGAACCGACCATAAAAGTCGAAAAATCTGCCCTTTTTAGGGGAATCTTTTAATTTACAGAGAAAAACTTGTCAACTTCTCGATACTAATACTGAGAAGAGAAAAAAATGAGTAAATTATTTTTAATTTTTAGTATTTCAATCACAACACTTCTGTTTTCAAGTCATGGGTTTTCTAAAACCAGGGCCTTGATTACAAATCCACCAAAATGGCTGAAAAACGTTTGTCAGGAAGGACAGGTTAGTCAACCGGATTGCCCCCTCCACCCTCACCAAGTGGTTTTTGGCAAAAGTCGTTTTAAAGCAAAACAAGGCGGTGGTTGGAAGGTCATGAACCCAGTTTCAGTACGACTGCAAAAAGTTGAAGGGGATAGTACTGAAGATCTTAAAGTGATTACAAACCTTAAGGGGACGAAGTCAAACTTACGATCAAGAATAACTAACTGGGTTCAAGAGTTTGAACAAGAAAATAGTAAGGCAATTATCTTAGAGCTTGAAAAGGCACAAAAGCTAACTGAAACCTCTACGAATCCCCCTGTGACAGACGCACAGTTATTGGAATGTCTGATAAAAGAAAAGATTGTTAAAGGAGATGGTGATGAAGTTCTCATCCATCAGTTTTCAAATGAGAAGCTTGGTGAAATTGAAGATGACATTGATCTTCAACGGCAAAGAGAAGAAGAATTTGAGAATACTTATGGCGCTGCAGAGGTTGACGAAAGTATTATCGACAGTATCTCAGAAGCAACATTAAACCTAGCTGAAATAGGGGAGGAGTATCTTGGTGATGAGCTTTTAAAGCAAGTACAAAGCCTGTTTCGTTTTGATGCGGATTTTGGCGGACTTAATCTCGATGTTCGAACAAAAAGACATATCTATAAGCATAATGAACCGACTCAAGAAGGAGGCCCATTAAAAGTCTATTATATTATTGATAGAGTCTCCGTAAAACTTGGAACAGAGTTTGATTTTTTACGGGCCTATATTTTGAAATACCCGGGGGGAGGCTTCTCTATTGGTCTTGATGGCTCCATTTATTTTGAACTTTCAGAAATTAGAAAGATGAAGGCCCACGATGTCAGAGCGGGGGAAAGACTTGAGAACCTTCAAGAGAAGGCAAAGGAAATTAAAGAAAAAATAAAAAATCTTCTTTTGAGTCATAAAGAAGATTTCGATGTTGATCCCACAGCCGGAACTGAAGAGATCGATGGCAAACCAATCTTAAGCGGTGAAAATCAAGCAAAGTTATCAAAACTTCACCGCCTGGTCCTAGGAGCTGTTGAAGTGCCATTTAACTCTGAAATGGCAAAAAAGGTAAAACCTTTTCGAACAAAAAAACTTGGCACTACGGTAAGTGGTGGAGTGAACCTGCAATTGAGTTACGGTGAGTATCAGCCAGGCTCTCTTATTGCCAATGCTTATGTCTATATTGGAGGGAGAGTTTTTAAAGGTGCAAAACTTACGACAACGGCAACACCAAGGCCGAGTAAAAATGATCCTACGAAAACTCGATACATGGACCTTAAAATTCGACTTGAGTCAAATCAGGGACATTCAATAAGAATTGGAACGGAAGCAAGAACAACTGATCTTGCTGAAGAGTTGGTGGGTGTTGATCTTATTCCCATTCGATTTGGTTTTAGACCTTACGAGGCGAGACTGAGTAGCACTGATATTCAGGCCGTAGTTTATCATTATCGTTTTGATCTTGAGACTGAATCAGGGAGAGAAGCTTATGATAGAGCTTATCTTGGGAATTTTGAGTTTGCTGAAAAATTGAAGGGAAAAGGTGGAGTTGAGCTTATCGATATAAAGCTTGAGCTTGCCGAGCACGATCGTATGGAGAATAAGCAGACTTTAGTATTTAATGCCTACAAAAAAAATAAGAGTGAAACAAGGGCCAATGAAATCATACACTTTAGTTCAATTGCAGATATGGACAAGGCCATAAAAGAGATGAAAGAAGCTGAGGATCTCAATGATCATAAAATGTATCCAAACTCTCGCATCTCTGGAACAACAATACCAGTTGATAATAAGTTAAAAGTCTTTAGAAATATTGAAGAGCAAAAGCGAAGTATTGGCTTTAGTCTTAATCTCGATGATCAAGGACAAGTGACTAATGAAAAGATGGACATCTCATTTAAGTTCCGTGACAAAGTCCTCAACAAAAGTGAGTACGCTGCCTTTGTTGGAGAAATTCAAGAAGTCTCTGAAGATGTTATGACCCAAGCAGGAATTCCGAAAAGAGTTCCAGAAAGTTTTAATAAGAAAAATGCCGAGATTGACCTAACGATGGCCTATAGTCTTACCAATGATCAATTTCAAAGAGCATTTTTAGATGCAGATGACGAAAAAATTAAGCAGATCATCGCCAATAGCTATGACATTGACCCTGAGTCGATTCGAAAAGATGGCGGTGTTTTGAACTTCCTAAGAAGAGTGACAAGTCAAACTGGTGCAGTTGTTCGAGAAGCCGGACAATTTCTAACAGGAGAGGAAAGTCATGACCTAGGGGGATATAAAGAGGCCCTCAATACCTATGAGCGTTGGAAGAGAATTCAGTCAACCGAGAACGGTCGCGAAAAAAGAGATCTTATTAATGATTTTTTTACAGACCACCCTCGAAGAAAACAAGATATTCTTCAACAAGCATTAGAGGGCGAGGATATTGATTTAGTGTTTTCGGGAAAAACTCCATTTGAAGATAAAGTTCAAGGGACAGCCAAGCTTAATACCACAGGTGAGTCTCACTTAAGAGACCTTGATGAACTTGGCGAAACCAGACAAGCATTAATCCGCGGTCCACGATCGCAGCATAGTTCTCGAACTTTTCAAAAGAAAAAAGAGCCACTTATTATTGAATCAGACCTTCAAGTTTCTCATCTCGATGTTCAAAACGAAGTTGTTAAATCAGATGGCAAAAAAGATAAAACAAGCCCTGTTATCACAGTCTCGACAAGTAAAGAGCCAATGTTTGTGGCCGTGCAAGTGACAAAAAAGTCAGGTTGGTTTGGTTATAAGTCTTCTGAAACGTTTTATATTGATCGAAATGAGCTGGACTATAGTGATGGAAATGTTTCGATTAAGCCTAATAAAGAAATGGAAAAGTGGCTTGATGGAAAACCTATCACGTACGTCAATGTTCAATACTCAGACGATGGTGAAAATTGGAGTAAGTCTTTTAGTAACCGTCCGAAAGTCGAGTCAAAAGCAATGAATCGTTTTAAGCCCCAAAGGCGTCGATAGGTTGTAATAAACTATATAAAGCATGAGGCCATTATCGAACTCGTTATCAACGGCCAGAGGGCTAGCTTTTTTATGAAATCAGCGGCGGGATAGTAAAAAACAGTTTTCTACCTATTATCATAAAGACTGTATCTAGGGTGAGTGCCAATGGGTGTCTCTTTTACTACTTCTACAAGAGTCCAGAATAAAAGCAAAATAAGAGAATCCACACAGGTGTAAGCTCCACTACAAAAGTTTTGAAGTTGTCAAAGAAACTCAAACGCAAAAAGATGGGTTTACTTTTAAAGGGTTCAATCCTTTAGATCGCTGATTTAGAAAATTATTCTTGAGACTTATCTAATGACTGAATACATTTTTTAAGCTCTTTAATCCTTCGTGTCAGTTTAGCTGAATTGATCGGGCCCAATTTATCATCATATGTTTTAAGCTCTGTTTCATGAGTTTTATGGGCCTGTTCTAAAAAGTAGGCGGCAAACTTATAATCACCTCTTCTTAAATCATAGAGAGAATAGGACAAAAGCCGTAACTGCTGTTTAATAATGAACTGATCCTCAATGTATTCAGAGATGGCCTTGAAATAATCATTCAATTCATCGTAGTTATCTCCCGCAAATTCAAGAACCTGGTATTCTTCTTCACCCTTATAACAGAAACTGGCGCCAAGAGGAGAGGGAACAGGAGTTACGTTAATGCGATATTCTTTAGCGTAATAATAGTTTGATTGGAGTTCCGCAAAGAACTCGAGACCTTCCTGAAGGATGTAGGCCAAGTTTTCAGATTCTCTAAGCTCTCTTTTTTGCTCTTGACTCAGGCGAATACACTGTAAACCTTCTTTTTCTTGCTCATCTTTACTTGTTATACAGAAGGTATCGGCCCAAGAGTCAAAATCTGCTTTTGTGAAATTACTGTGATTATCAACAAAAAATTGAGCATTGAGTTGGTAGGGAGTTAAGGCTTGAGTGGCAATTTTTTCCATACATTGGGGAGCAAGTTTCCAAAGTTCATCAATCTCTTCTTTACTCACATTTAACGGAAAGTCTCTTTCGAGAGTCTCTAGCCATTCAGAATTTACATCAAATGAAAGGTGGGCCAAACTTCTTTGAAAGCTTGAGGTATTAGCAATAAGCGGAGTTTGCAGATTAATATTTGTTACGAGATTAAGGACTTTCATTTTTACGTCTTGAGAATAAAGTACTTCAGGGATGAGCTTGTTTCTTAACTCAGCTAGAGCATGGTCTGATAGAGGGATTTCCGGACTTTTGTTAGAGTTTTCAACGAGTCTATCGACATAGTTTGAGAGAAGGTCTGGTTTTTCATTAAAAAGATTTGTGATGGTATCTGGATTAAACAGGTCTTCCATAGAATCATAAACATCTTTTGAGAAGTTGTTGGCAATAAGATCATTTTGTTCTTTAAGCTTATTGTGAATCTCAGAAGATTTCTTAAGAAGGAAACATTCTACGAGAGAAGGACGTTCAGCGTGAGTGAGTTTGATAAGAGTATTAAAGAAGTTTTTAATATCCCATGGAGAGTCATTAGAGTTTTCAAAACTTGCTTCAAAGAAAAGTTCTTCGATCTTTTTACTGTGTAAGATATTTGAAACTGTCTCTCGGCATTTGGGATTCGGTGCCATTTTAGCATCTCTTAAAAAGTGAACGATTCCTGTGAAATGCTTCTTATAGGGAGAGTCCTCAGCATTGTCGGGAACACAAAGCTGTTTCATCTCTTTTGAGATTTGAAAGGACCTATTTATGTGCTCATCACAAAAAGCTTGAAAACGCAGCTCATCGGTAAAGTTCTGAACCAAAGGAGTGAGGTTACTGTAATTATAAAGATTAACAGTTTGCAAATAGAATTTTGATTCTTGAGAGAACTCGTTATTCACATCATAGTTTGGAGTAATATTTTTAAATACTAACTTTGAATCTTCATAGAATTCATCGAGATCAGGTAATTGAAACTCGGGGAGACCTTCAAGCTTAAACCTTAAAGACTTTGCCTTAAAATGCTGAGTGGACTCAGGCATGATGCTATTAACCGCAACGGTTCCAAGAAAAGAATGTTTTTTCTTTGACTGAAAACTCTTCTCAAGACTTCCTAAGAAAAAATGTTCAAATGAATCAACGAGTTCAGTGAGTCCTTCTTGAGTATTTCTTTCTTGAATAAGCTGGTAGGTATAATCAATATCATTTCCAATGTCTCCAATAAGAAGCTTCATCTGCTCATCATATTGATCTCCAAGGATTTCTTTTAGAGGGAGTTCGTTGAGCTTTTGTGCCGCAAGACCTTTGAGCCAACTTTTTAATTTTTCTCCAAGGGCCTTATTCATAACAACTTCTTGATTATAGCGATCAAGAACGAAGCCTTCGATTAAATCGAAAGTTTCGATATATTTTCCTTCTTTTAAAAGCTTCAAGGTCTCCTGGAGGGTTGTACCTGTTGAGTTCAAGAGCCTGAGTCGTACATTTTCGATTTCATTGATAAGCTCTTTTGAATCATGAGAGTCTCCAGATAGTTCAATAATCTTGTCTTTTAGTTCATCAATTTTGAAGTTAATAAGGTCTTTCGAAAAATTGATAAGTTTCGGTTCGGTCTCGGGGGAATTAAAAAAGATGGTATTTGAAACTTGTGTGACCTCATTTAAAACGTCTTTGGGGGTAATTGACGCTTCGTAGATAAGTAAATCAAAGCGAGAGCGAAGATTTTCTTCTTTTATACTGTCGAGGGTTTGGAGCTGGCTTATTAAAGAATCGAAATCTCTCTTTGCTTTTCTTTGATCTTCAGGCTTTGCAAAGTTGGTTTTTTTTAGTCTTTCAGAAAAACTTTGAAAAGCTTCATTCTCAGCAGTGGTTAAAAAACCAATTTCAGACATTGCACTTTCAGTGAATGATTGGACCTTTTCTTCCCTAGGCTTTGCGAGTTTGCCAAAGTGAAGACTTGCATAATCGGCAGCAGAGGGTGAGAGGAGTGTTGATTCAAGGTGACTAATCAGTTCAAATGAGCTTTTTTCAAGTGCAGAGCCTTTAAACTTTGGAGACTTCGCCTGAGCGTAATAAAGTTCATGGGACTTATCCGTTGCGACTTGTGACAGTTTCTTTACTCCACCACCTCCAAGAGCTGAAAGTGCCTGGAGAGTAAAGTTCTCTTTGAGTTTGAGGACGACATCCTCAAAAGTTTCCTCTTCTTTTTTTGAGAAGAAAATATTGAAGGCCTTGTTGATTTCTTTGTCAATGCTAATGAGAAGCCTACTGCTCGAAAGGTCTATCCCAGAGTCGTAAGCTTGAATTTGATTTAAGTAATTTCTAATAACATCGATTCTTGATTCAAACGGCCTTTTGTTTTTGATAGCCTCTTTAATTATTTTACTATTTTTTGGAGAGAGAAAAAATTGGGAATACTCTGTAATATAATCCGCTAAAATTGAATCAGTAAGGTCTTTTAGAAGGGATTTCACATCGTCTTTTTTAAAGAATTCTTCATTTAAAATCTCAATGATATTTTTTTCGAATTCTTCAATGATTTGAAGTGGAGATTGTCCCTTTGAGTTTTTCTTGAGCATCTCAATGATATCCGCAGTCTTTTTCTCAAAGAGAAGATCAATCTTTTCAAGGTAACCTCTTAGTTCTGGATGAGCTGTATTGATATTAATTCCAAGTCTTTCAAAAATTTGTTTTTTATATTTGTCGTAAAGCTCAGTGATGAGGCTTTTATAGGTTTCGACATTCTCTTTCGAAAATGAAATGTCATGCATTCTCTTATTGAATTTTGCAAGACTTGCATCGAAAATGGGGGCCATCTCTTTGTCAAAAAGTTGAAGTCCATTTTGTTCCGCACTGTCTTTGACCTCGAAAAAGAAGTTTTTGAGTTCTCCAAAAATTTGTTTACTAAGAGAGGGGTCTTCATTTGTTCCAACGAGTAGCTTCTCAAGGTTAGAGGCAATACTACTGTCTCTTTCAATCTCATATTCAATAAGAATTTGCTCATACTTAAATTTTGAAAACTTATCAACCATTTCAACAACGTGAGGATCTTTAAATATATCGTGAACGATTTCAATTCCATCTTCAATTGTTCTGGTTCTTACATAGTCAAAGACATAATCAAGAAGGGTTGAATCAAGAGAGTCTTCTTTTAAAAGAGCTTCATCGAGTCTTTCTCTGACAATTTTAGGGATCGTCTCGTTAAAAAGATCGAGCCTTTTTTCTAAAAGAACTTTTCTTGTTTCCATGGCCTTCGACTTTAAGGGTTCTTCCATGTACTTTATGTCTTCTTCTGTTAATCCGAGTTCTTCAAAAAAAAGATTCATGGCCTCTCGAAGAATAAAGCGCAGAGTGTGTTCTGTCGCATAGTGAAGCTTTAGTTTGTCGGTATAAGGGTCATTTTTATTGGCAAGTTCTTGAGCGTCAACAAGGTTGATCGTAGGAGTAAGAGTTTGTGAAAACTTTTCAAAAGACGTCTTTGTTTCTTGGTCAATATTTTTTTTTCGATCAGAAAAGCGATTGGCCCAGAAGTCTCTAAACTCAACCCAACTCTTGGCAAGAGGATCGTTTTCGGCTTGAGCATGTTCGAGAAGGGCTTGGGTTTGAGCTGAAAACTCTGGTGATGGAGCGTGATAGGTTTGCTCAAATTCATGTTTTGCTATCGCGATAAGATCAATGGTTCTTTCATGGTCGTTCCCATTTTCAAATTCATGAGTCGAAGGTCTTAGGAATGATCCAAAGAAGTCATTGGTTTTAAGATAGTTTTCAAGTCTGTTTGTTACATTAGGCATCGTTGGAGTGAGTTGAATTTGATTAGATTCAATTGGAGTTTCCGTAAAAGTCTTTTTTCTGATATCAACTTTTTTTAGAGTCCATTCAATAATAGGATCTTGAAGAGTTCGATAGGCTTGGACATAACAGCTTTGTAAGGCCTCAAAGCTAAGAGCGCATTCGGTACATTCTTTTAGGGTCCCTTTTAAGTGAGGGCCATAAAAACTTGAGTTTGGAAAAAACTCGATAGTTCGATCAAGGGGAGGACTTGTTGGAACATCTGATTCCCCGATGACGTAATCAATCGTTTGGGCCATGGTCTGACGGTCTTGTTTTGAAATATCGAGACCTGCCATTTGTGCATCGACCAGGTCTTTCATCATGTTTGAGGTAAGACCCATAACGCTGTCTGAAAGTTGGTTCAGGGCCTCGTCAGTATCATCGTTGGCAGCAACAGCAGATATTAGTTCGTGGAGAAGTTTATAATACTTCTCTCCATTGGGGATTATTGTCTTTCCAGTATTAGGATCAGTAACGGCATTTTCAATATCAATGATGTCAGTAAATAAAACCAGCATCGCCTCAATACGACTGGCCTTTGCTTCTCTTTCTTTAAGTGTTCCTTGTTCAATATATTTTCTTAGAAAAACAAAAATCTTCTCTGGTTTGTTTTCTGCTCTTGAAAAGTAGAAACTCATAAGATCGAGGGCTCCAACGTCACCTTTGAATTCATCGCCTTTAAGGTTTCCCTGGTCATCGAGATCAATTGAACGAGTAGGATCTTTTGATTTTTCAACTAACCAATGAAAGATTTCATTCGTAATGTTTGTCGCAAATTCTTGCCGTCCTTTTTTTCCTCTAAAGATATTAAGGTCATTGATCGTGGTGAGAGTTTTCAGTTTATCTCGAATCTCATCTTCTTTTGGCTCAATAAAATGAGGGCAAATTTCAAGATCAGCAAGATAGCGAGCATAGCGTCTTCTTAAGAGATCTCCTGTGTCGATGACGGAGATTCTTTTAGACTTATAAGATTTTTTT
>JBMYPC010000020.1:0-31959 GCA_049599895.1 Bacteriovoracaceae bacterium
AAACATTGAATGCTCTTTTTAATTTGTTTAGTAAGAACTTTTTTATCAGCAGGCAAATTGATAAAAACTTGAAGTTGGCTAAGTTCATAAAGATCATCAAGATCTTTTTCTTCTACGGCACGCATGAAAAACATTATTTATCCTTATTCTGTTCCAAGAGATTGAAAATTGTTTTGAGCTCTTTTGAGGTGAAATTGAAAGGAAAATAAAGACTAAGTGTCTCATCATTTCTTTCACACAAGAGTCCTTGATTTTTATATCTTTGATAAAGTTCCTCATCGCCCTTTCGAGTGATTTTTAATCCTTCGGCTTTCCATTGAGGGAACTCCTTGGTGAAACTTAAAAGTTCTTCCTGGGTTTGAGTCATTTTTTTTGATATTTCAGTGTTCATCCAAAGTTTATGAAAAAGCTCTATGAAATTGATCCAAGTCTTGCTGTCGGAATTACTATTTTCATCGAGTGTGTCAATGTCATAGGGAATTTTTAAAAAACTTAGGTTTAAAAGTTTATCTTTAAGAGCTGAGAGTATTTGAGTAAGCTCCTCATTCTTTTGCTCTTTAGCTACAAGGCCTGCTTTAATCCAAAGTGGATGGGAAAACCCTAGCGGGTTTATTGCATGGGCATCAGTAAGGTCAAAGTAATAGTCACCTTGAATATTGCCCTTAATTCCTGCCAAGGAAGCTTGGTTTTTAAAGGGCTCGCTTGGCACAGCTACAAGATTAAGTGGACGAAACAGGAATGATTCTGAAAATTCACGACTAAACTCTTGATAAAAATGCTCTTTTTGCATGACTGTCTCGCCCTATGACTTGCTTGTTGCACAGGGAATGATGATAATATTTGCTATGGTAAATGTTAGCACGGATAAATTATTAAAGTCACTTGGGGAGTATTACCAAAAGGGTGAATACCAAAAAGGTGTTGATACTCTTCTTCAAAATAAAAGTCAGCTTGATGCTGAGAGCTTTCACTTTTATCTAGGGAACTTCTTTTTAAAGAAAGGAGAGATTGGAGCGGGGCGCTACAACCTCGAAAAAGCGAAGCTTGAAGGCTTTAATCATTCAATTCTTGAAAACAATATAGGTTTTGCAAAATCTCAGGTTGTCTTAAGAGATTTTGATGGGCCAGATAACCCTCTCGGTTATCTGCAAAGTAAAGTCTTAAGTCTTGGTGGAGAGCAAATTCTCTTGGCTTGTCTCTTGGGACTTTTTCTCACTTTTGTTCTGAGAAAAATTCAGTTTATTAAATCTAAGGCCATGGTGATTACACTTTTACTTCTTTCTTTGTTACCTGTGCCTCTAAAGTATCTGTATATCGATAAAATACAATTTGCGATTGTCTTAAAAAGCTCCACTATCCATGAAGGGCCTTCACGAATCTTTACTAAAATTGGAGAACTTTACGGAGGTGAAAAGCTTCTGATCTCTGATTATAACGAAGGCTGGGCTTACGTGAAAAAGCCAGAGTATTTAAATGGATGGATTAAACTAGAAGATTTAGGCCTTTACTGAAAGCAGGAAAATATGAATTCATTTGAGAAGGATCTAGCTGAGAAAAATGAGCAGGGGGGAGATCTCTCTTCTGATTTAAGCCTTAATAAAAATTCGATTTCAATGCTGAGGTTTGTTTGGGACGTTTCAGCTCTACGCTCCAATGATGACAATAATATTGCAAAGTTTTTAAAGGATCTTTCAATCTTTAAAGACTATTCCATTTCAGAACTTCATAAACTCGCCAATAGTATGTATCTCAGAAACTTTGAAAAAGATGAACAGATATTTAAATCAGGTGACCTTGGAATTGGTTTTTATATTGTTGTCAAAGGCCAAGTGAAGATCATTGTAGAAGGCGCACATATTGATAAGCACTCTCAAAGTGAACTTTTTCTTGATACGGGAGACTTTTTTGGAGAACTCGCTCTTCTTCAGGAAAGGAGTGAAAGAAACGCTTCGGCAATCGCAACAGAGGGAACGGTTCTTTTAGGGCTCTTTCGTCCTGATCTTGATAATCTTATCAACACTGACCCTGTCATTGCCGCTAAGTTTCTCCAAACAGTTTCAAGCATTATCTCTCAGAGGTTTTTGAACTTATCGCTTGAATACCACCGAATGAAAAAATCGTATTACGAGTTAAGAGAAAAATATGATAGCAAGTAAAATGAACAGGATTGGCAGGCTCGATAAAGCGAGACTGTTTTTCTTTTTAACTTTTATAATCTCTCTTCTTTTTTTCATGGTTAAGGTTCCAAGAATTTCACTTCCTCTTTCCATAGCCTATATTACTTCACTGGTTCTCGCTCCTTTTATTCCTAAAATTATGAAAATAGGAGTTTCAAGAAACATCAGTCTTATCATTGTTTTTGTGACAACATTATTCGTGACCATATATCCGGTTATAAAAGTCGTGCCAGGGATGGTCTCTGAAGCTCAAAAACTTCAGCATTATATTCCTAAAATCGAAACCTTTGTTCGGACAAACTACCAAACAGTAAAACTAACGGTAAAAGAGAGAACCGGATTTGATATTGGAGATCGATTCATTCGAGAGTCAATTGATTATACGAGACAAATCACTACAAGCTTTCTCATTCAAGCGCCAAACTTTTTGGCCTCTGTTGTTGAGTGGATTCTTCTAATTCCGCTATTTCTTTTTTTCCTTTTAAAAGATGGTAAAGGTTTCAAGGGGCTTGTTCTTAAAACGGCACCAAATTTTCTTTTTGAAAAATTTTATTATTTATCCGATCAATTTAACCGAAAGCTTGGTGATTATATTTTGGCCAAAGTGATTGAAGCGACAATCGTTTTAAGTATTATCACCATCGGTCTTGCGGTCATGGATATTCGCTTTTCACTTATATTAGGTCTGATTGCAGGGGTGACTAATGTTATTCCTTACATCGGGCCAATTATTGGAATGATTCCGGCAATATTATTAATTGCTGCTGAATATGGAATAGGTCCGGTTCTTGGTGCTGTGGTCATTTTGTACGTGGTGGCCAACGCTATTGATATTGGAATTGTTTTTCCAATTCTTGTTTCGAAAGTCGTTGATCTTCATCCAGTGCTCGTTGTGATTAGCGTCGTTCTTGGTGGCCAGTATTTGGGCGTTGCGGGAATGGTGATTTCGATACCTCTTGCCGCGTCATTAAAGCTTTTGATCTTTGAAATTTGGCAGGGCCTCTACGCCTCAAAATATTAGTCTAAAGCCCATTGATTTAGGGCCTTTCTTTTGACGACTAAACTTGTCATTTGGTAATGTTTCTCTATGAAAAACCGTTCT
Organism: Bacteriovoracaceae bacterium; assembly: GCA_049599895.1. Taxonomy (GTDB): domain Bacteria; phylum Bdellovibrionota; class Bacteriovoracia; order Bacteriovoracales; family Bacteriovoracaceae; genus JBMYPC01. Next base: position 3,280 of record JBMYPC010000020.1, read on the forward strand.
CAAATTGCTGTTAAATTAGTTCATTCACTTTGTTTTTTATTGTTTCTGGGCTTTCTCATAAGTTGTGCGACCGAAAGACCAGAGGGAAAAACCGAAGCCGAAGTTATTTTTAAAGAGGCGAAAGAGTTAAAAGAAGATAAGCATTATCTTCTCGCTACTGAAAAGCTCAATATGATTCGTTCGCAATTTCCTTATAGCTATTACGCGACTTGGGCCGAACTTCTTCAAGCTGATATTCTTTTTGAGCAAGAAGCTTTTGTTGAAGCTGCTGCTGCTTATACTCTTTTTAGGGACTTTCATCCAAAGCACGAAAAAATTATTTATGTTGTTTGGCGAATTGCTGAATCTCATTACATGCAACTTCCCGATACTTTTGATCGTGACCTTTCTCCTGCCTATGAAGCGACCAAATATTTTGAAGAGCTTATCTATAAATATCCAAAGTCTGAATATGTTGCGAAGGCTCAGGAAAATATTAAGAATGCCAATGAGATGCTTAAGAAAAAAGAAAAGTACATTGCTGATTTTTATTACAAAACCGAAGTTTATCGAGCAGCGAGATATCGATATGTCGATATTTTAAAGCGGCCTCTTTTTGATCAAGGTCTCAAAGATTACTATGTCGAAAGGGCCTTAATGTCTTCACTTCTTTTAAAAGATAAAGCGCTTTGCTTACAAGACTATTCAATTCTTAATACCGAAGTCAGTCCTGATAAAAAATCAAATATCAGCAATATTAAATCACAATGTGAACAACTCCCTGATAAGGAGGAAGAAGATGAAGCTTGATACCTTAAATTCTCTCTATGAGAAGGCCAATCAGTGTTTTGAAAAAAGAGAATATCGAAATGCGGAAGTTCTTTTAGGGGAGATCATTGAAAGCTCCGTTGAGAAAGAAGAAGATCAATCACTTCGCTCAAAGGCCTATTTTCTTTTAGGAAACATCTTTCACAGGCGTGGTGAGATTGGAAAGGCCATTAGATCTTTTGAGACTTGTCTTTCGATTGATTCGACTCACACAGATGCGGCCATCAGCCTTTCTGTTGTTCTTAATGATATCGGTCAATACGATCGCGCAAAAAGAGTTTTTGAAAGAGCTAACTCAAGAGTCAAAAATGAATCTGCTCGTGATGGTTCTGGAAGAGGTGTGAAGGATCAGCACATCAATAAGAATTTTTCAGCGAAGCATTTTGAACTTGCTGAGCTTTATTATTCTTATCAAAGATTTGATGAAGCGATTTTTGAATACACTAAATCATTTCAATTAAGCCCAACGAATTACGAAGCTAGAGTGAAGCTTGCTAAAACTTATTCAAAGAAAGGCTTTACTGATAAGGCCATTCTTGAACTTCAAAAACTTAAAAATGAAGTTCCCAATTACATTCCTGGAAGAATTGCTCTAGGTGTTCTCTATTACGGAACGGGAAAAGTTCTTGAAGCCCAAGCAGAGTGGAGTCGAGTTCTTTCTTTAGAGCCAAAAAATAAAGAAGCAAAGATGTACCTTGGTTTTTCAAAAACAGCATCGGAGACAGTTGTTTCCCTCTAGTAAATTTAATTATTAAAAATAGACAATAAAAAAGCCACTCAATGAGTGGCTTTTTTATTTGAGAATGTCTGTTTTCTTATAATTCTTTTCTGCGTACCTCTTGTTCAGCGGGAGACTCAGGAGCTTGAGCAGTCGTTTCTTCCGCTACTACAGGTTTCTCAACTTTGGTCTTCGTTCTGGTACTGTCATCAGAAGCGTAACTTACAATGTAGCGCTTAAGATCCATGTACATCTTGTAACGTACCTCAAGCTTTGAATCTTGAAGAACGATCTGTCTGGCCACTTTTGTTCTGTTGTTAATTACGATAGGGGCTTTTAGGTTGGCAGACATGTCAGTAACGATTTGAGGGATTGTGAGAATTGTATAAACACTGGCATCGTTAACAGACTCAAGCTCAAGACTGCTAAGTTCCGCTGGTAAAAGTTTTACACTGTAATCAGGAAGAAAGATCTTAGGCTCAATAATAGGAAAAGCAATCGAAGCATCATCAACAGATTGAAACCAAAGAATTAATGTTTGATCACCTGGATCAACAACAAAAAACTTCTTTAAATGTTCGAATCCGAGAATACCTTCTTTGAAATTAATGATGTCGTCTTTACTAATTTCGAGCTCGCCAAATCTTGTGGTATTAACTTTCACAAAGCCTCCGGTAATGCGCTAGGTAAAGCCCCAGCAATCATGTTGCTTAATTCTAGCCTTGGGCCGTATGGAAGGGCAAGTGGGAATTTCTTGCTATAGCTTCGCATTATCTAGAAATCAGTAATATTTAGACTTCGCAGATCTCTGCGCGTCAATAAATATTCCATATATGGACTTTGGGGAATCTGTGAATAAATTGTGGAAAACGGGCTTCAGTTTAATCTTGAGCTTTTTTATTGAGCTCTTTTGCAAGATCGCCAATTGAACCAAGGTCTGCCTGTACAGCCTCCTCGTTCTGATCTTGTATCGCTTTGTAAACTTCTTCCCTGTGGATTTTTGTTTCCTTGGGGGCCTTAATTCCTAGCCGGACCTGTTTGCCCTTGATTTGCACCACAACAATCTTGATGTGGTCATCAATTGCAATACTTTCTCCTAGCTTCCTTGTTAAAACAAGCATATATCAACCTCAGTGTTGAACCATCCTGATATAATATGCGAGAATCAGGTATAGTATCTTGCGTAAGTTAATGCAAGCAAAATATTTCTGTAACCTTTACTAAATTTAGGCATCCAGAGATAGTCTAATAAGGATGTTGAGAAAAATTTTCACGAGTGACCCATTTTTTATGTCGCTCACATGTCAAAGTTGACACGTCCTAAGCTATTGAATTTCGTCAATTTAAGATAAATTAAGATTGGATGACGAGTGTCGTCGGCTATTTTAATTAATAAAGTTCATCAGGGAGCGGTTGAGAGTTTTTTGACTCGCCTTGTAAGAAAGGTCCAAAACCGCGCTTTGTTTTTGAAGGTCAGAGAAAAGTTCAGCCACATCTGCATCCACAAGCTTACTTTTTCGGTCTTCGTTATCAATGATTTCAGTTTCAAGGGTGCTTTTTGAGAGATTTACTGAATTTGTTAATGAACCAACCTTGGTCCTCAAAGTAATGACTCTGTTAATAGCATTATCAAAAGAATTTAAAAGAACTTGAATGGTTCCTGTGTCATTGGCCCGAAGTGCTGAGGCAAGAGTATCAAGAGCGCCAATAATTGAAACATTGTCGGCGTATTTTTTCTCTTCAGGGCTTTTTTCTAATGGGTTGATTCTAAGCGAAGCGATTTCTCTTTTTCTTTCCTGAAGCTCTTCTGGTTTCTCGTTAGGATTGTGAGTCGGGGAGCTTTTAAATTCAGGGAAGTCTTCAAGAGGGTTTTCACTTTTGTTAGATGATCCATCAAAAACAAAAAAGACTTCATCTCCAGAGAGGTTGATAGGAATATAGAAGTCCTTAGAAACTTCAAGAGTGGTTTTGCCACTATCACCATGGTATTTTCCATCGGCATCAAAGGGAGGTGTGCTGGTTTTATGACCTGAAAAGATATAGCGGTTTCCAAGTCTTTTGTTTCCGATTGCCAGAATTTGATTACGAAGTTGAACAACTTCTTCAGCAACGCTTCCTCTCACATCTTTTCCATAAAAGTCTGAGGCTTGCCCAATGGCGATTTCTTTTGCCTTAACAAGAATCTCACTGATTTGGGCCAGGGATGACTCGACAGTGTTGAGGTGAAGATTCGCAAAGTCTGCATTTTTAATATATTGATTATTTGTGTTATTTCTTGAAATGATCTGGAGAGCTTCAACGTTGTTAACAGGGTTGTCGGAAGGTCTTGTGATCTGACTTAAAGACGCACTTTTTGATTGCAAGTCTTCCACTCGTTTCTTGGCACGATTGAGTGTGTACTTTAATGAGTCTGTCTGGCTGTTTTCTGAAACCCTACTCATTGATTCTTATTACCTTTTTATACTCAAAACGGTCTGAAACATTTCATCAGCCGCCTTTAAAACTTTTGCACTGGCATCATAAGCCTGTTGATAGCGCATCATGTTTGCTGTTTCTTCATCAATGGAAACTCCAGAGAGTCTTTCTCTTATTCCTTGAGCTTGAGCGAGAAGTCCTGTTGAATGTTCAAGGTTCATCTTCGCCTTACTTGCTTCAAGGCCTACGTTTCCAATTGATTTTAAATAACTATCTTCAATGGAGGCTTCTCCATTTTCTAAAATCTTTTCATGTTGAAGTTTTGAAATTGCAACTGAAATTCTGTTATCCCCTGGGCTATTCGCCTTAAGAGAAGTTGCAATGTTTGTGACATCGTTTAAAACATCGTCACTTAGTTTCATTCTTTCTGCTGCTCCCGCTTGAAGCATAGGATCTTCAAAGAAGTTAATTCCCGTTGTTGGGCCTTTGCCATCAAAGGGAACTGGTTCGCCTGAGCTGTTCATTTCAATATGCCTATGAACATAGCCCTGTCTGTGGACAGCATTGACTGCATTCATAAACTCAAAGGCAATCTTATCCATTTTTTCCTGTAAGCCGGCGATGTGGTCATTTCGAACTTTGGTGAGTCCACTAAAAGAGCCTCCTCTAAACTTACTCGTAATTGGCGAGGCAGGACGGTTTTTGAGATAAATCTCTTTTGCACCATCGATGCCGTTACCTGATTCATCTTTAGATGCTCTTTTGATGGTGAGTTCTTGGGTGGATTTTCCGGCGACAAGAGTTCCCACTCCCTGAGCGTCGACATTGTAGTTACCGTCATCATCAACATACGTGTTGACAGAGAAATATTTTGAGAGGTTTTTAATCTCGAGGTCCCTTTGGTCGCGAAGGTCACCTGTTTCACCTCTTCCTGCTTCAAGCTTTCGGATTTCTCCATTGAGTTTGGCGATTTTATTGGTAATGGTGTTGATTGTATCGACATCGTGAGAAATTCGACTATCAATCCCGTTTGAAATTTCATTAAGTGTAGAAGAGATTCTTTTGAAGTCTTTGACGACAAGACCTGCTTTGTCACGAACAACTGATCTCATGGTTTCATTTTCTGGTTGGTTGGCAAGATCTCTAAAAGAGTTAAAGAATTCATTGATAATAGAGTGAAGACCATTTCCATCAATGTCATTAAAGATCATTTCAACTTCGGCGAGTCTGTCTGAAGTGGCGCTGTAATACTCATTGTCACTAGTTGTTTTATTAAGACGTTTTTCGACGTATTCATCGCTGATGCGATTAACACTATCAACTTTTACACCTGTCCCAACATTGACCCCGCCACTTGTTACTGGAGAATTGGCGGACTGCTGCACCCGCTGTCTTGAATAGCCCTCGGTATTAACATTCGCAATGTTATGGCCAGTGGTCTTTAAGGCTTTTTTGGAAGCATCAAGACCAGACTTACCAATACTTAGGAGATTGGCCACCCCTTATCCTTTTATCTGTCCACCATGACAGATCGAGCGGAGCCTTTTGCATTATAGGTTTGAAGTTTTTCGCCCCCAGCTGCTCCTTCGCGAATCTCTCTCAAAGAGTGAATCGCCTTATTTATAAAGAGTTGATTGTTTTTATTTTGGTTCTGAATCTTTTCTATTAAATGAATCAAGAGGTCGTTGAACTTTTTAAGGTGAAGTCCCTCTTTTTCAGGGGCACAGTCATCAAAAAACTTAACGAGACCAGAGGCATTTTCAATCCTTTGGTTTTCCTCTAATGATTCATTTATCTTTACAAGAGTTTCTTGTCTGATTGTTTCGAGGTTCTTAATTCTCTCAATCACTTCTTCTTTGTTTGTTGTGATTTGCTCAATCTTGTCAAAATCACTGGCAAGGAGCTGAGAGTATTCTTCTGATGTCAGTGTAAAGAGTCTATTGTGTTCCTCACAAAATCTCTTCCAAAGGTCTGTTACAGTGAAGTAGTAAACATTTTTTTGATTTTCATCCATGAAAATTCTCTCCGAAATTTTTTAATATGATCTAAAATTCACTCGCAATAATTTTGTCTGCGAGTTTATCGTAATCAACTTTGTATGTTCCGTTTTGAATCTGGCCCTTAAGTCTTGCGATCTTGGCCGAATTATCAACATCGGGTGCCGCATCGACGGCTTTTTTGATTCGAGCAAAGTCTTTAATCTTCTGATCAATATTGACCTTGGCATTCTGGCTTCCCATGCTATCAAGCTCTTGCTTTCTTTCAGGGTTGTTCCTGGTCTTTAAGAGCTTTTCTAGCTTTTGAGAGCTGTCGGCCTTTCCTGTCTGCTTACTTCTTGGGAAGAAAGCGGATCTGGCACTTGCACCTTCAATATTATTCATTGGTCGCTCCTTCAAGCTTCGATGATGAATTCATCCCATGAATTTGAGATGGGTTTTCATCCTGCTTTCGATGAATCGTAATTTCATCTTCTTCGTGTTTTTGTATCTGTTGAAATTTGTTTCTTAAAATTCTCTGTTCCATCTGCGCTTTTTGGATGGCATAGTTCTCAAACTGGGCCTTGTTACGAAGATAGCGAGGATACATTTCTTCGAGAATGACATTCTTCACATTAAGACCACTATCAGAGGCACTCATCTTTTTAGCCTGTTCTTCAATTTGCCAGCTCTTGAACATTTGCTCAGCAGGGGATTGCTCGCGATTATTTACAGTGGATTTATTCATCTCTTTGAGAATGTATTGAGTGAAGGCACGCTCTTGGGATTCAGCAGCCTTTTTATAATCCTCTGGAATATAATGCCGGTTCGCAGGCAGGCTCTTAGGCCCGTTTAAATTCCTCCGAAAAGTATTAGGCAATTGAATGTTTTTTGTATCCATAATTAAAGCCTTCCTGGCTATTCCTTTAACGAAAGAAGGCGCACTTCTTCCATATATTACTTTACCATGTTGGGTGAAAATTCGAGAAAAAGCGGCAAAAGCTTCTAAGGGCAACTATTAAAATCAGATAATAATTTCACAATTTCTTGAGCTTCTTGTTGGGTTATCCGAATACCTGGGCACTGCACTCTATAAAATATTCGGGGTTTCTTTACTAACTGACAGATTGTGCTATTTTGCGTCAAGTTTTTTAATTTTATTTAATTAATGGGGGCTCAATGTCACTTTCAAGATTAGTTATTGGTTTAGGTTTGTGCTTTTCAACTGCTTCAATTGCAGAGATTCCTCATTTCAACCCAACACCAAGGCAAGTGGTGGATTTTGCAAAAAAGCTAGACCCTATGGGGCAGCAGCTAGGGGCACTTAAGATCAATGACAAAATGATGCCCCAGCAAAGGCTTCTCACTTGGACAGGTCCAAAGGCATTTGAAGGACGTTGGAGCTATGTTGGGACAGCAGCCGGAATGGAAGAAGTTAAAGAAGAAAGATTTACCGTTGATACTAGCGGGGGGCGATATCTTGAGATCAATGCAGGTCGATTAGTTGAAAGTATGATGGATATGAAAAGCATGCAAATTTCAATGCTTGAGGTCTCTTATCTTGATCTGAATATTGATCAAACGAATATGACGGCTTTTGCTAATTCCATTGAAAGATTTGATGTGAGTAGTGAGTCTCAAACGACAATTTATCCTTCAGTTTTAAATTACAAGGTTTGGAGTGTTGGAGAGAATGAATATCTCGTGAAAATTCTTGAAAACGAAGGGCAGCAGCAGTTTTTTGTTTATAAACGAGTTAAGCAGTAAGAGCCGAGGTCGGTTACAACTCGTCTGACTTAAAAATTAAATAAACTCAAGATTCCCAACCAAAGAGCCATTTCTCTTTAAGGCTTGGAAAATAGAAATCAAATCTTCTGGGGTTGTTCCAAGAGCATTGAGTCCTTGGACAAGATCGTTAAGAGAGGCTTTTGAATCCATGTAATAAAAGCTTTGAGGCTTTCCTTTGGCATCATCACCTTCGCCACCAATTTGAATCGAAAGATCTCCGTGGCTAATCGCAACTGGTTTTAAAGAGATTTCTCCACCAGCTACAATCGTGCCCGTTCTTTCATTAATCACAATTTTAGCGATTTGATCGGAGACAATTTTAAAGTTTTCAATGATCGCCATGAGTTGCACGACTTTTCTTTGGTAGAAAACAGGGATAATGAGATCAACAGTAGAAGAATCCTTGGCAAGGGCATATTTTCCACCAAGCTCTTCATTAATTGTTCTTTCGATTCTTGCAGCTGTTGTAAAATCAGCGTTATTTAAACTTAAACGAATTGATTCTTTTTTATCAAAATCGAGCTTAAGCTCTCTCTCAATTAATCCACCTTCGGCCACAAGACCTGAGGTTGCAAACTTTGAACCGGCTTTAAGACCTCCAATAGACACCTGTCCAGAGGCAATAGCATAAACATTTCCGTCTCCGCCTTTAAGAGGTGTGACGAGAAGTGTTCCTCCTGCAAGAGAAGAGGCATCACCAATAGAGGAGACTGTGACATCGACTTTCTGTCCTATTCTTCCAAAGGGAGGAAGTTTTGCTGTCACGATAACGGCAGCGACATTTTTAGATGAAATTTCTTGTTGAGGGTTGAGTCCTAATTTTTGAAACATTCTTTTAAGAGAAGTGTTTGTGATTTCACCACCACCGTCACCAGTTCCATTAAGTCCAATGACAAGACCATACCCAATGATTGGATTTTCTCTTACACCTTTTACAGTGACTAGGTCTTTGAGGCGATTGGCCTTAGCAAAGAGATTAGAGCTTAAGAGAAGAGTGAGGGTTAAGATGAAATATCTCATTAGCGAACCACCCGGATTGTTTTTTCAAGTAATTTATCAGAGTTCACACTTTTACTATCGTTAATATCAACTCTACCAACGAGTGCTTGAACTTCAACAACTCGTCTTTTTCCTCTAAAAAGAAGATATTTTCTTCCTTTGACGAGAATGTGATCGTCATTAATTTCTTCCATCACAATGCTTGAAACTCTGTCATAGACCTTGTTTGAAGAGACTTCCTGAGCTTCTGGATCAGCATCGGCTTTAACACTTGCTGGTGCTGGGTTGTCTGCCGTTTTGGCTTTGTCATTTTTCTTTTTCTTTCTTCTTTTAGGTTGTGCTCTTGGAAAGCTTCTTACAAGTTCTCTTGTAATTTCATTTTTAAGATCGGCTTGAACGTTGATCACAACAATGTCGCCACTGTTAATGATTGTATCAACTGAAAAGAGGTAACTACTTGATTTATTAGCGCCCCAAAGAGAAGCTGCTGGCCCATTATCTGTTAGATCATCAACTTTGTATCTTTTTTTAGGAGCTGCTTGGGCTTTGTTATAAACACGTTTTTGACTTGGCATCACTACCGGTGTGTTTCGGCTTGTCTTGGGCATCCCTGCCATTCGCCTTTGACGAATAAAATCGAATTGATCATCAATGGGCTTTGATCTTTTACTGGCTTTAGCCGTTCGGCCATCGGCACGATCAAAATCACTGTGCATTTGTTTAATGTAGCTACCGCAACTTGAAAGAGAGAACAGGAGTGCTGTTAAGAGAAGTCCTTTCATGCTTTTAAAAATCCTTTTTAAAAGTCCACAACAACGGTGTTGTGATCAATGACTTTACCTACGATGATTTTCGCAGATTTTTCATTTCTTAACTTAATTATATCCCCTAATTGACCATAACTTAAGGGTATGGCCTTAAGTGACAATTTTAACCCTCTTGAATTCAAAAGAACCTTAGTAGGTCTTCCGGCTGAGACGAGATTTTCAGATAACACCTGAATTTTACGTAATGGAGAGTTGGGGTGGATGGTACCTCGAAGCTTTAGAAACTTGATGTTTTTTGTCGATTGAATGAACTCTTTTGGATTGAGAGTCAGAACTTCTTTTTCTTGAAAGTCTTTTGCACTTAACTTGAGCTCATGGGAAGGAGAGAGAGTTTTTTTAGGAAATAGTCCTACAACTGAATGAAGGAGTTTCGTTTTGATCCATGAATTATTGGTAAATGAATGGTGAAGTTTAATGGTCTTTTCACCAGGAGAAAAACAATCAGCGCATTCTGTATTAATCCCCGAAATATGATCTGAGGCGAGAAATCCAGGACCTCCAAGAAATTTTGAGTCCTTAAATCTTAATTTTTTGAGCTTCGATTTAGAGTTTAAAAACTCATCGAGTCCTAGGACATTAAACTTTGTATCAGAACAAATAATCTTTTCTTGATCAGTAAGTTTTAAATACTTTTTAAATTGCCTAACCTGAAATTCTCCGGAGCTAGTCATTAAAAAGTTTGAAACATCTTCTTTGGTTTTCTTTGAGCATTTTGATGAAAACAAAGAATTGAGGTTTGAATTCTTTTGGCGGATGAGAAATTTCTTTAAAGTAATCTCACAAGTTTCTGCATAGGCAGTTATACCAATGAAGAAAGTTAAGAATAAAGTGGTCGTTTTAATTTTCATTTTTATCGTATGTTATTAACTGTTTGAAGCATTTGATCGGCAATACCCATCACTTTTGAGTTCATTTCATAAGCTCTTTGCGCCTTAATAAGTCCAGTCATTTCAGTCATAACACTTACATTAGAAGCTTCAAGAACCCCTTGAGCAATAGAGCCTGCGTTCTCTTGACCCGGTAATGTCTGAATCGCAGCACCACTTGATCTTGTATCTTGAAAGAGGTTTCCTCCAAGGGATTTAAGCCCTGTTGGGTTTACGAACATAAAAGTTGGAATGTTTCCAACAACAATCGGTTCTCTTTGGTTTTTTACGTAAGCTTCAATCTTTCCATCAGGGCTGATTGCCGTCGAAAGGGTGTTTGGTGGAATTTGGAATCCTGGGAAGAGCTTTTGTCCTCTTCTGTTTACGATTTCACCCTGATAGTTAACAGAGAATGAACCATCTCGAGTGTATTTGACTGTCCCATCATTCATGACAATTCCAAAGAAGCCCTGTCCCGTAATCATAAGATCCCAAGGTCGATTGGTCATAAGCTGGCTTCCAACAGCAAATTCTTTTCTTACCGCTGAAACCTTGGATCCAGAACCTATTTGCATACCAACGTTATAGACAGTGTTTGAGCTTGATCTTGCTCCGGCTTCAACCTGAGTTTCATACATAAGGTCCTCAAACTGGGCCCTTTCTCGTTTAAAGCCTGTGGTGTTGGCGTTGGCAATGTTGTTGGAAATTGTATTCACCAAGGTTTCTTGGGAGGCCATCCCTGTAGCAGCTGTATTCAGGGCCCTCATCATCGCCTGGCTTTCAAAAGAAAGTAGTGAAGTGATCGCAAGAATCAATGAAAGAGCGAATAATAATGGAAGAGTTCTAAAATTTAAGTAACTCATTGGTCCCCTTTGATGAAATTTGATCATATGTTTTGATGGCCTTTTGGATTGATTCAAACTGCCTATTTGCTTTAATAAGTTTTGCCATTTCTGCTACTGCATTGACGTTGGACTGCTCAATATAGCCTTGGTGAATTGATGTTGTAGTATTCTTCTCAAGAACATTTGCGGGGTCATTGGGAACAAAAAGTTGTCCGCCTTCTTTTTTAAGGGCGTGAAGGTCTTTGAATTCTTTAATCGAGATTTGATCGGTTGGTGCCCCACCAACAAAGATTTGCCCCTGAAAGTTGATGTTAAAGCTCGTGTTTCCCACATTAATAAGTTTATTTTTAGGGTCAGGGTCTTTTGAGTCTTTAAGGATGTAATGGCCTTTTGTGTTAATTAAATAGCCTTCTGGAGAAACTGAAAGAGAGCCACTTCGAGTATAACGAATGCCATTGGGTGTGAGGACTTCAAGCATTCCTTGTCCCTTAAGGGCAAGGTCGAGAGGGTTTCCTGTGGGAGTCAGTTGTCCTTGCTCGAATATTGTATAAGAACCATCAACCTTTACCTTCGCATGTTCGGCACCGTAGGAATGGTAAAAGTCTTTAGGTTGGAATTCTTTGTTCGGAAGGTCGATATCATCATAACCTTTGTCTAAGGCGGTTATGTATTCTCTAAAAGTGAGTTCGTCCTTTTTGAATCCTGGAGTATTGGCATTGGCGATATTGTTGGCAATGGTCTCAACACTTTTTTGTTGAGCAATCGCACCTGAAACGGGAACCCATAGTTCCTTCATAATCCTCCCAATGTCAGCAAAAAATGGATGAGCGCTTCATCTACTTTCCTTTTGACTTTCCTATTATGCAGGAAATCTTTAGTTCAAATAAAGATGGGGAAAATTGATACTGTTTTGTTATGATAATTTGGATAAAATAATAAGGACTTAAAGGTGACCTCCAAATACCTGAGAGAAACACGGGGTTTTCATGGGAAAGAAAGAAGAAAACGAAAAGCTTGAAATCAAAGACTTTGAGAAAAATCTAGAAGTCTTAGAGGGAATCGTTGAAAAACTTGAAAGTGGCAAAATGAATTTAGATAAAAGTTTAAAAGAGTTTGAAAAAGGCGTTGAGCTATATAGTGATTGTCGAAAAATGTTAACCTTCGCAGAAAAGAAAGTCAGTAAGCTCACAGAACTCCTCCAGGAAGATTCTAATAAAAACTAAAAGTATCTATGAGATTAGTTCTAGTTTGTTTTACTTTCATTATTTTAGGATGCCAGTCAAAAACTCAAAAGGTAATTGAGGAAGAAGGCCTGTATGCTTCTATCCCAAAAGTTTTAGAACAGTCAGAAAAAGAATTTAAAAAAATTGAAATTACAAAAAGCAGCGAGGTTGATCTTAATATCACTGAGCTTACAGATCTAAGTGATCAACGTTCACTTGGGTTTGTTTTTGGCCCCGGACTCTATCGAACAGCTGGTTATATCAATATTATTCGAGAGATTGAAAAATACAAAGAGAGTGCTGGTGTTGTTACTGGTCACGGCGTAGGCGCTTTCTTTGCTTCGGCTTACGCCTTTAATGTGGCGGCTGATTTGATTGAATGGAAGTTTTTTAATTTCCTAAGCAAAGTGAAAAATCAAAAGGTGTTTTCAGAATCATGGATTCAAGCTTATGAAAAAATGCTCGAAGAAGTTTTCTCGGGAAAAAGAATTGCGGATGCTAAGATTCGCTTAATTCTCCCTCTTTACGATATTCAAAATAAAAAAGTTCGCTGGCTTGAAGAAGGTAAAATTAAAGATGTACTGATGGCCAATGTTCGAATGACTCCATCAAGAGGGAGGGGAAGTGTTGCCTTTCCATGGGAGTACTATAACCGCTTTGCCTTTGAGAACTACGGTGCCGAAAGAGTCATTTCTTTTAATGTTCTTAAAGGACTCCCCAATCTTAAAAGACCCAATGACCTTTTAATGGGACTTTATTCAAGAGGCGCTTCAAACTATCAAAGATCAAAAGAAGAGTTCGAAATTTCTTTTGAACTTCCTCTTTCAAAGTTCTCCCTTGATATTCCTGCAAAACTTGTCACAGAGAGCCCGGATCTTAGAAAAAAATCAAAAGAAATTGCAAATTACATACAAAATATTGTTCAAGAAAATATCGATCAAAAGGTAGCCGATGAAGGTGAGTAAGAAAATCATTCTTTGGGGACTTGTAGGAACATTTCTTTTAGGAGTTTCTGGGGCAGGAGGGTTCCTTTTTTATATCAATAGTAATCTTCCAAAGCTTGATAAACTGTCAGATTATAATCCTCCTCTTCCTTCTGTCATTCTCGCAAAAGATGGAAGTGTCCTCGCAAAAATTTCAAAAGAAAATCGAGAGCTTATTAATATTGATGAGGTCCCTGAGTTCGTCATCAATGCATTTTTATCTGCTGAGGATGATGGCTTTTATGAACACCGTGGGGTGGATATTATGGGGGTCATAAGGGCCCTTTGGATTAACATAAAGGCAGGAAGAGTTGTCCAGGGGGGAAGTACCATTACTCAACAGGTCGCAAAGTCTCTTCTTCTGACCAGTGAAAGGTCTTTAATTCGAAAAATGAAAGACTTTATCCTTGCAATAAAAATTGAAAAAAAATTATCAAAAAAAGAAATTCTTTATCTCTATCTCAACCAGGTTTATTTAGGCGGCGGTTATTACGGAATCAAAACAGCTTTTGAAGGGTATTTTGGAAAAGAGATGTCAGAGGCGACAATTGCAGAAGCTGCTATGGTGGCAGGACTTTTAGTTGCTCCTGGAAGATATAGCCCTTATATCAAACCTCACTTTGCAAAAAAGAGGCAAAGATATGTTTTAAAACGGATGCTTGCGACTAAAAAAATATCTCAAGAAGAATATGACGAGGCGATGGTTGAAAAAATTCGTTACCGCATCCGAAGAGGTGGAGAGTTCAAGGCCGGCTACTTTACAGATTGGGTAAGGCAACGAGTGATCGGATTTGTTGGAGAGAAAGAATTTCTCACTGGTGGTTATACTGTGAGAACGACGATTGATACTTCTCTTCAAGAGGTTGCAGAGAAAGAATCTTTTGCTGGAGTCAAGGCAATCGATAAGAGGCAAGGTTTTAAAGGACCTATTCGACAACAAGAAATTTATGAAAAGAAAAATGTTTTTGGAGAGAATTATTTAAAGTCTCTTAAAGAAAAAAGAGAAAAACTTTATAAAGCTCGATCTCAATTTTTTACAGTCAATGATTCATTTAAAAAAGAGTTTGAACTTTCTTTAGGTGAAGGAGAGATCCAAGAGATTCAAGATTATCGAAATAATTTTTATGAAAAAATGAAAGCAAGCTTTCTCTATCCAGGACTTCACAACGAAGAAGATACTGTGAAAAGCCTTCTTAAAAAAGGTGAAAGCGTCGAAGCTGTTGTGACTGCTGTAAACAATAAGGCAAAAGTCATTCTTGTTGATATCCTTGGAGTTCCTGGAATTATCAACAAAGCAGGCTTTTCTTGGGCCCATGAAAGAATCATTAGTGAAAAAAGAGAATGGTACCCGGCAGTTGATCTTCCTTCGAAGGTCGTAAAAGTTGGAGATGTTATTCTCGTAAAAATTGTGAGTCTTGAAACAGGTCTTTACCGTCAATTCGACTCCGCTTATATGAAAAGAGTTAAAGCGACGAATATCTATAAGAAAACTCTTGATGCCATAAAGGAGCAGAAGTTTGTTCTTTGTAAAATAGATCAAGAGCCGGATGTACAGGCTGCCCTTATGAGTATGTCTCCTCGTTCGGGAGAAATTATTTCATTTGTTGGAGGCAGTAATTTTTTAAAATCCCAGTTTAATCGTGTTGTTCAATCTCAAAGACAACCTGGTTCATCTTTTAAGCCACTTCTGTTTGCGGCTGGATTAGAAAATGGGTTTTATCCCAATTCGATTATCGTCGATTCTCCAGAGGCCCTTGCAAGTTCAGAAATTGATGTCAGTTGGAAACCAGGAAATTATGATGGCCGTTTTAAGGGGCCAATGACTTTTCGAAACGCTTTAGAGCAGAGTCGAAATGTCCCAACAATTAAAATTGCCCAAGAGGTAGGCGTTTCTAAAATTGTCGATTTTTCTAAAAGAATTGGTTTCAACGCAAAGATGGACCCTGATCTCAGTCTTTCTCTTGGTGCCTTTGGTGCAACTCTTTATGACATTGTTACAACTTATGCCATTTTCCCTAATGGAGGAAGGCGAATTCAGCCCGTATCAATTCTTGAGATCAAAGATCGCGAGGGACAAGAGATTCAGTTTCATGAAGACATCGAAAAGCTTTATACTCCACAAGACTATGAGAAGATGATTCTTGCTAAAAATCCAGTAAAGGAAGACGTTGAGTCTTCTCCAACAGAAGATCAGGTTAAAACCTCAAACAGTGGTGAACAAAAAAATGAGTTCTTAGAAGGACTTAATGAAGAAATAGTTTATGACAGAAGACTTGCCTACGTTATGTCGAATCTTTTAAGAGGAATCGTATCGAGCCCTGGTGGTACCGGCGGCGCTGCAAGAGCTCTTTCTCCTTACGTGGGGGGAAAAACCGGAACTACAAGTAATTATGTTGATGCTTGGTTTATTGGTTTTGCCAGTAACATCGTAACTGGAGTTTGGACTGGTTTTGATCAAAACGAAACCATGGGTTATGGAGAAGCTGGTTCAAAAGCGGCCCTCCCTATTTGGCGAGAATATATGACAGCGGCACTTGAGAAACTGGGGAAGTTTGAGTTTCAAGTTCCTCCAGGAATTGTGAATGTCTATATCAACAAAGATACAGGAAAAGAGAATAGTGCTGCTAACTTTCTAGAATCATTTGTTGAAGGTTACGAGCCTGGAAGCATCGAAACAAAAAAAGAAGAGCTTTCAGAAGATGCTCCTATGAACCTGATCGAAGAAGACGACTATTATAATAGTCTTTAATTTCCTGCTTCAATATTTCACCTAAAGACTCTCAACCTTTCATTTTGAGCTCCGATAAGTTTATGAAGAATAACGAATGGAGCCTTGATGCTTTCGCGAAATCAAAAAATTGCGATTTTCTGTTTTGTCCTCTTGGGTCACTTTTTTGTAGGCCTCAAGCATGTTGGTGAACTAAATTTCGATGCTTTGAAACCTGCTGAGAAAAAGGTTGTCAGGGTACGACTCAATCCTGAGCTGTTAAAGAGTCTCAAAAAATCGAAAAAGCTTAAGCAGGTTGTTAATTCTGAGGACAATCCTAATACGATTAAACCAAAAGATGCTAAGTATCTTGGCAAAAAGTCTCAAAGTCATGAAAGACAGACTGTTGCAAAAAAGAATGGTCGTTTTAAAGAGGCCGGAATTGGAAATTCTAATATTGATAAAGTTGCCAAGGTGTCTCAGCCTAAGAAAAAAGTTCAAAAGAAGCAGATCGTAAAAAGGAAAAAGAAAGGAAAGCTCTCTTTTTCAGATCTTGCTGCACATGCGGTTAAACCTGAAATTTATCGAAAGCAGGTTAAGCAAGTTGCTGGTGTAAGACACGGGAATAAAACAAAGCGTGGTATGGCCCAAAATAATGACTATGTTGAAGATGTCCCGATGGGAGATATGACACGACTTAATACTCAAGAGTTTAAGTTCTATGGTTTTTATCACCGAATTCGTCAGAGACTTGAACAGTATTGGGAGAATTCTCTTAAGACAAAAGTTGAGTCGATTCACCGTGGCGGAAGAAGAATTGCTAGTGAGCAAGATAAAATGACATCATTAAGAGTCGTTCTTAATAACCAGGGTCAAATTGTAAGAATTCTTATTCGTTCTAGTAGCGGTATTAAAGAACTTGATGATGCTGCCATTGAGTCTTTCCATAAAGCTGGACCATTTCCTAATCCACCGACAGGTATGGTGAAAAATGGTTTTGCTACTCTTGATTGGGGATTTGTCGTTAAGGGCTAGTTTTCTCAATAAAGATTTAATCTAAGATTACTGAGTAGGTGAAGACTTAAGAAGCTCTTTAAGTTTTGTAATGCCTTCCATCATGACGTAGTCATTCCAAATCTTATCAAGCTCTCTTACTGTATCCACTAATTGAATAGCGGCTTGATCTCGAGAGATACCTTCTGTTTCTGAAAGATGACCAATAGCAATTGTAAGAGCTTTAACTGCGGGTGATGAACATGTTGATGAAAGTCTTTCTTCATATGATCTGTCGATAACACTTTCTTTGCTTTTGATTATGGCAGTGTTGATCAACTGAACTGAATCTTGGTTTTCATTAACCATATATATTTGCCTCTAAACAGATTTGATTTTTTAAGTTCGTCTCTTTCAAGAACTTCGGAGTATGGAGGTTTTCCGAGCGTTCGTAAAGGGGAATTTTAAACTTTTGAATCTTTTTTCGAGTCAAGTTTTTTAATGAAAATTTTTTTCGAAAAAATAAATTCAAAATTGAAAAGAAGATCATTGACAGTAAAAAACGTGAATTAATTATTCACGAGCTGCAAAATAAATTTCAAAAAAATCATATAGAAAAAATAGAACGATCTAACTTTTATTCTTCACAAAGTGCCACGTAATCTTCGGGGCCTAAGAGTTTATCGACCTCTGAGTCATTTTCAATTTTAATTTTAATCATCCAAGACTCGTAAGGTGCAGAATTACAGTTCTCTGGAGCGTCAGTAAGGCCTGCATTTACTTCAACAACTTCACCAGTGAGAGGTGAGTAGAGATCAGAAACAGACTTTATCGATTCAACAACACCAAACGTCGCACCTTCAGTTAATTTTGTTCCCACTTCAGGAAGCTCGACAAAAACAATATCTCCCAAAGAAGTCTGAGCAAAATCAGTAATTCCGATTACCGCCACTCCGTTTTCGATAAGGGCCCACTCGTGTTCTTTTGTATATTTGAGGTTTTCTGGTGTGTTGCTCATGGCTATCTCCTTAAAATCTATCTGAAATCAATTCTATGCCTTTAAGAATGACTTTGTAACTCTCGTTGCTGGGACATTTTTCCCTCGGATCTCGATTTCGAACTCACCCTCTTTAAGGTTGACGTTCGAGTTAACAAGTCCCATTGCGATACCTTTTGCGAAGGTGGGCGAAAAAGTTCCGGAAGTCACGCTCCCAACCTTCTCCCCCTTATTCCATATGGAATAGCCCTGCCTTGGAATCCCTTTTTCAATTTGAAGCTTCACTGATTTATATTTTGGTTCAGCTTTTAACAAGCTTTCTTTTGAACAAAAATCATCCCCTTCAAGTTTCACTGTCCATTTAAGACCTACATCAAGAGGAGTGATATCTTCAGTGAGCTCTTGCCCGTAAAGGGGAAAGCAAGCTTCTGTGCGAAGAACGTCTCTAGCGACAAGTCCACAGGGAGTCACATTATTATCCATAAGCTTCTCCCAGAGATCCGAGATAAAGTTATGGTCAGCGAAAATCTCGACACCATCTTCACCTGTATAGCCTGTTCTTGCGATGAGGTTAAAGCTTGAAGGTTTTGAATCCTTTGCGTTTAAAGAAAAAGATCCCTCTGGGATATCAAGATTGAGTTTGTCTTTTAAGAGTGTAATCGCTTCAGGTCCCTGGATTGCTAAAAGCGATACTGAGTCAGAGATATTCGTAAGGTTCACATCAAACTTTTCAGCATGTTTTTGAAACCAGTTCCAATCTTTTTCAAGGTTAGAAGCATTCACACAAATCATCGCTCTTTGTTCTTCAATTTTATAGGCGATGAGATCATCGAGAATTCCACCGTCTTCTTTACAAAGAGGTGAGTAAACAGCTTTTAAAAGGGGAAGGTTCGTAAAGTCGTTGGTGATCATATAGTTTACGAACTTATTTGTTTCTGGGCCCGTGACTAAAAACTCACCCATGTGACTGACATCAAAGACTCCAACAGAGTTTCTAACCGCTTTCACTTCTTCTTGGACTGAAGAGTATTGAAGGGGCATTTGAAAGCCAGCGAAATCACCAAGCTTGGCCTTAAGTTCTGTATGTTTGTCATAGAGTGATGTCTTTTTCATTTTATACCTTTTAAATTCTTCTTTCTGCTGCAAGTATGAGGTTGTCGAGTAATGACATTATCGTCATTGGTCCAACTCCTCCAGGAACCGGGGTGATTGCCGAGACTTTGTCTTGGATGTTTTCAAAGTCCGAATCCCCAGCGAGACTTCCATCGTCCATTCGATTAATTCCCACATCAACAATAACTTGGTTTTGATTTGAACTAAGATAATCTTCTGTTAAAAACTTTGCTCTACCAATCGCAACAATTAAAACATCTGCATTTTGCGCCTGTTCTTTTAAGTTCTTCGTTTTGGAGTGAGCGAAAGTGACAGTGGCGTTTTCATTGAGACAAAGCATGGCCACAGGTCTTCCTACAATCATGCTTCGACCGATAACAAGAACATTCTTTCCTTCAAGTGGGATATTGTAATGTTCAAGAATTTGAATAATTCCTTTGGGTGTACAGGAAATGAGAGCTGAATCAAGCCCTTGACCGCTAAAAGTACTAAAGACATTGTCGGGATGAAAACCATCCACGTCTTTATGGGCAGGAACTAATTTATGAGTTTCAAGGTGAGATAATTGTTTTGGCAGTGGAAGCTGAATGAAAGCTCCATGAACTTCAGGATTATTAAAGATCTCTTTTACTTTTGTGACGAACTCATCTGCTTCAATATTTTCATCGAAGTGATTGATGTTGCAGATGACGCCAACCTTTTCAGACTTTTTCTTTTTATGCTCAACATAAACCTTTGAAGCTGGGTTATTGCCCACCAAAATCACTTCAAGTCGCGGGGAGATATTCTTAGCTTTAAGTTGATCAGTTCGAAGCTTAAAATCTTCAAGTTTAAGCTCCACAAGAGGCTTGGCTTTTAAAAGTGTTGGCATGGCGAAAGTATAGCTCTAGCAAAAGCTTTATGCCTAGTCCGAATCACATTATTAAATTGACGAGGTGTAGCTTTTTTATGATTCTAGGAGCATGTGGTTTTATATCGGATTTGGTCTGCAATTAATTGGTTTTACGTCAGTGGGTCTGTGCTTTTTTTCGGGAGTGCAAAAAGGCAATTACGGGCAACTTGAACTTATTCAACTAGTTGGCGGATCACTCGTTTTTTATCTTGGCAATTTTCTTAAGTCTCGCGGACAAAGTTCTTAAACCTTTAATATTATTTGCAATATTTACTGCCATATAAATATATGGTGAGGTTGTGAAAGCAGGTACGATAATTGAAACAAGTAAGTGGAAAATCAAGGTTTATGCACCACCTCGAGAGCATGGGGCGCCCCATGTTCATGTGTTATCCAAAACTTCTCGTGCTCAGCTAAAAGTTTACTTAGAAACCTTGGAGGTTGTTGGTAAGACGCAATTCTCCAAGAGGTCTGTGAAGCTTATTTTGAAGTATACTGAAACCGGTTGAGGTTTCTGGCGTCGCAGACAATCAGGAAGCGTCAGCGCCCGGTCTTTACGAAGTTGAGTACTGGAAATTTAAACCAGCACGACTATATATTCATAAGAACTATGACATTTTAATGGATGCATGGGAGGAACTACATGGCCAAAAGAAAGAAACCAAACCTGGCAAAAGCACTCCGAGCTGTAGACGATCTCCCAGATGCTTTATTTGGAAACATTGAAATCTATCTTCGAGACCTTCCTTGTTTATCTAAGCCGAAGAAGGAAAAAATTACGGCAAACTTAGATGCAGATGTTATTGCGGAGGCAAAAAGAATCGGGAAAAAAGAAAAAGTTTCTTATCAGCAGCTCATGAATGATATTTTAAGGGTCGTGTTACTTAAAGATTAGCTCAATTATTGCTTGCACGTTGCAATGGGTGGCATAAGGTTGCGGCATTGTTTTGGGACGTCTATACTAGAGGCACGGACTGCGTACCAGAGTCGAAACAATCGACTTGAATGATCACCGCTTACGCCTGGAGGAAGAAAGATATCTTTATAAGTGAGGGATGCATTGGGTTGAATGCTGACTTGATTTAGTTCTTCCGCAAATTGACCATCTTTTGAAAACATAATTAGGCATTCAGATTTTAAAGCATCTTTGGGGTAAGTTTTGGCACGGATGTAATCAGCAAAGTCCTCTGAGGTAAAATTTCCAACGGCGTAACTTCCATTCTTATCTTGGTATGTTGTACTCCTTAGAAGCTCTCCATTATCATCTATTTCTTCAAGGTGATTTCTCTCTAAGCATCGTTTTATTTCTTTACTGGATCCAGAAGAAAGCTCGCTCATGCTTTGTTTTTGTTCGATTAGGGTTTAGATCTTCAGGGAGCCCAGATTTCCCAAATAATTGATCAAGTTCTTGGTTCGTTTCGTGAAACTCTTCATGTAAAGCTTTGACTGCTTCGTCGAAGTCTTTATCTGGATGGAGTCTCTTTAACTGTTTGTGTACTGCTTCGCCTCGATGAGCTCCGGCTCCTTCAGAAAAAGCTGCTTTGTAAAACGAAATGAACTCTTCTTTTTGTTTTTTGTCTTCAAAGTGAAGGGAGTTGTCTAGGCAGTTGTCATCATCTCGAAAGGTTCCTATGAAGCCACTACATTTTGTTAGGATAACAGCAAATGAGGAGTACATGTTGAGTTGAAAACGGTCTAGGAGACTTAGATCGCGAATATCAAAAACATAATGTTGCATTTTTTTTGCAATGGTATTGAGTTTTGTTTCTGCTTTTGCAATTTTCATGATTATGTCATGGAGGAGTTCTCTTGTTTCTAGTATTTCTTTTGATCGTATTAAAGTCTGGAAAACGAGAACAGAGTTTTTCGTAAATTTTTTGATTTTTTTCAGGTATAGGCTCGGTAGAATGATAGAATTTGAGACAGTCTTTTAAGTATCTGCCCGGAATATGAAAATCGTCAATGTCCATATACTTTTCACACATGTTGAACATACACTTAGACATTCGACTTCCCTCGTTATGGGTGATTAAACTGTCCCAGGTTTTGCATTGATGAGCATCGGCATTTGCCATCTGTGGAATTGTGAAAACAAATGTAATTACGAAGAGTTTTAATACTTTCATTACTTGCAACTTATCGTAGTTTTGGGTCTTTGGTTTTAAAATATTCGCTAGAGTGTTTTACTGTGTTATTTCCCAAAGCAGCTCAAATGGACTTATACTTTAATCATGATTATTTTAGGAATTGATCCTGGATCACGGGCTTTAGGTTTTGGAGTTATCAAACTCGAAGGACGGAAGTTTAAGTATGTTGATTCAGGGGTTTATAAGTTTGATTCAATTAAAGAGTATCTTGAAAGGCTTCCTTTGATCGCTGTTGCTGGTGATGAGCTAGCGAAGAAGTACGCTCCTGATCACGTGGCCACAGAGACCATTATTTATACGAAAAGTGTACCATCTCTAGCAAAACTGGCTGGTGCTAGGGGAGCAATCTTAGGCCATCTTGGGATGAAGTATCAGGGGCGAATTTTTGAATATGCTCCAAACCTTGTGAAATCAAGTGTTTCTGGTTTTGGTCATAGTTCTAAGGAGAGTGTTGAAAAAGCCGTTTCTCTCATTTTAGGACTTAAGACTTTTAAAACACACGATGAAGCTGATGCTCTGGCTATTGCTCTTTGCCACGCTATGAATTGTCCTAAAATCCTTAAGAATCCCCCTAAGTCAACTAGCCAGGCCCTCTAGCTTTTTGCTAATCTTAATTTCATGATTGGATTTTTATCAGGCACAGTTTTATTTAGTGATGGCCATGAAGTTATTTTGAGTACTAACTCTGGTGTGGGCTATCAAATTTATTTTAATCGAGTTTTACGAGAAGGCTCTAGGGCCACTCTCTATATCTCTCACGTTATTAAAGAGGCCAGTGAAGAACTTTATGGTTTTTTGACTTTAAGAGATAAAAAGTTATTTGAACTTTTAAACTCCGTAAAAGGGGTTGGCCCAAAATCTGCGGCAACTCTCATCGCTTCAGTTGGAACTGACAAAGTTGTGGAAGCGGTTTTATTGGAAAATAAAAAGACCTTAACCAAGGCTCCTGGAATTGGCCCAAAAGCAGCGGCGCAAATTCTTCTGGATCTTTCGACAAAAATTGTCAAAGTGAAAGGCTATTCGAATATGCCAATGGAGTATGCTAGGCCTTCAACTTTTGAAGAGGGCGAGATTGTTCAAAATACAATTATGAGTGAAGCTGAAGTAGTGGTTCAAAGTCATATCCAAGAACATCCACCACTCAATCAATCAGCTTATGATGAAACCCTTATGGCCTGTAAAGAACTTGGCTTTAAAGAAGAACAGATTGCTCCACTTGCACAAAAGCTTATGAACGAGCATTCAATTGAAAAGTCTGAACAATTACTTCACCTTGTTTTAAAGGAAATCTAAATGGAAGTTTCTCGCTTTCTTTCTTCTGAGCAAAACTCTGAAGAATCTCTTAATGAATCAGTTTTAAGACCTCAGTCACTTGATGAATATGTAGGGCAACCAAAGGTTGTGGACAATATCAAAGTGATGGTGGAGTCAGCAAAGATTCGAAAAGATGCCATGGACCACGCGCTTTTATCCGGTCCTCCGGGTCTTGGGAAAACTTCTCTGGCGATGATTATCGCAAAAACTTTAGGAAGTGAGCTTCATGTCGTTTCTGGTCCAGCGATTGAGAAAAAAGGTGACCTTGCGGCGATTCTGACAAACCTTGAAGCCAATGATGTTCTTTTTATTGATGAAATTCATCGAATGCATATCTCTGTTGAAGAGATTCTTTATTCCGCAATGGAAGATTATAGGCTTGATATTATTATCGGTCAGGGCCCAGCGGCGAGAACGATGCAAATCAATGTTGCTCCTTTTACTCTTATCGGTGCGACGACAAAATCAGGGCTCATTTCTAATCCTTTAAGAGATCGATTTTTAGCTCATCTTCATTTCGACTTTTACTCTGCTGACGAGCTTTCAAGAATCATTGCCATGAATGCTCATAAGCTTGAGCTCTCTCTTGATGATGAGGCCAAAGACATGATGGCCAAATGTTCAAGGGGAACCCCAAGAATTGCCAATCGAATCTTAAGGCGAGTTCGCGACTTTGCTCTTGTTGATGGAGTGAAGGGAATTCATATTGAACAAGTGAAGAAGTCTCTTTCATTGATGGAAATTGATGAATACGGGCTTGATCGAATGGATCGAAAAATTCTTCAAGTGATCAACGATTTCTATGCTGGCGGACCTGTTGGAATTGAAGCTCTTTCAGCAACTCTTAGTGAGGATCGCGCGACGATTGAAGATGTATTTGAGCCATTTTTATTAAAAGAAGGGTTCTTAATTAGAACCCCTCGTGGTCGTGAAATTTCAGAGAAAGCTAAAAAGCATCTTCTTCAGTTTCAAGATCAGGCTTAATTTCTGGAAAGTGGACTCGAAAGTCTCGTCCATAATTATTGAACCATCTGCCATTTCCAAAATCAAAGTCAAATTGAATGTCGATTGCTGCTGTATTTGGGCAATCGTAAGAGAAGTCATATACTGGCCCATAAACCCATCTTCGTAACGATTAAACTGGGTCCCTTGGATGGTGTTGCCGTTACTGTTCTTATGTTAGTTTCACCTTGAAAAATTGGGTATCCTCCGGCTAAAGCTGTTGAAGTTGTGATAAAAGTAATAAGTGCGAGTAATGTATTGAGTTTCATTTTTTCTCCCCATGATTTGAAACAGTAGGGGGGTGATATACTGAAAACGGTTGAGTTTTCAGGGGTCGCAGACGGCTAGGAAGCGTCAGCGACCAGTGTATTAAAGTTCCCTTACTTGAAATTTAAACCAGTACGACTATATAAGAAAATAAAAAATGAGAGTATCGAAAAAGCGCCAAAAAAGTGCTGATTTCCGACAAAGGCAAAGTTTGAAACTAAGGTTAATCAATTCAGAGAACTTTCCTAAGGCCATCTGAGTTTAAGATTTAATCGTTTAGATAAATGGGAAGGTTTTGAAGTTCTTCTAGTCGTTCTTCAGTTTCAATAAATAGAGGCAAGAGTTGATCTTTTTCTTTTAGCTCCTTGGTGTCATCTTCCATGTTAAGGAGAATTTCTAATGAAGCACGATAATCTTCTCTTAGTTCCTGAACCTTTGATTTCCGCTCTGGATATAATTCGAGGTTCATGGGAGAGTATTTGTTTTTTACGAGGTCTTCATATTTTAGGCTCTCCATATAGATCTGAAAAATGTGATTGATAAGGAAAAAGTTGTTCGACTCTTTAAATTCATTGATTAGTTCCGAAACAATTATGTCATCTCTTTTTTCAACACTCGAGTCACCTTCCATATAATCTCTTTGGGCCTGGCCAGCTTTATTAGAAAGTCCATCGTATTGAGATTCCTGATGTTTCCTTTCACGGTTTTTAAATTGATACATGGAGGTCACCATTGTGATCATTGCGAGAGTTGTGGTGTATCTGGTGAGCTTGGCAAAGCGAATGTCTCGCATGGCGCGATTAGTTTCTTTGTTGAAATTTTTAAAGGCACTCTTGTGAATCCCCTTCTCAAAGACATCGAGATAATGGGCCTTGTTGGTTTGATATCTTAAGAAGTTTCTCACAAAAGGTGTCTGCACAATCCCAAAACCGTTAAAAAGCCAGGCACCAAAGCCTGCTTCTAAACTGAGTTCAAGGAATTTCGTAAATCGTAAGCGGTAAAGCCTTTGAAGGTTTGTCCATACTGGGCTGTATCTCAAGCCAAGCTTAAATTTCCAAAAAGATTTTCCTCCGAGCATACCTAGAGACTTGTAGATCTCTAGGGCCGACTTTTGAGTAAGGCTTTCAATATAACGATGAGCGATGACTTTTTTTGCGATTTGGACTTTGTCTTCAGCAAAAAGCTCCCCTGGATTAATAGGGAGGTGGTAATACTTTTCATAGAGTTTATAGAAAAAATTTTGAAGATTCGTTTCATTGAGACTTTCGAGGTCCGCAAAGTTTAAAAAGTATTTCTGCCTCCAGTTGTTTGCATAAAATGCACCTTCTGCGAAATATTCTGCAATTTTAAATTCTCCAAGGAGATTTCCTTGATCAACCTTTGCTCTTATCTGATTCACAAGAACTTCGTTAAAGGCAATTAAATCAATGCGACTTTTAGGTTTCGGGATGAGGTTTTTTATCGCATTGTCAATTGGCTCGTCTTTTAAAATTTTCTGAATAAGAGAGGCAAGGTTTAATGATTGATATTGTTTTTTAGCATCTTCAATCGATTTGACGAATTCTTCTGGAGGAATGTCTCTTACCGACTTGGGGATAAAAAGCGTTTGATAGACTTTTCGAAGACGAGCTTGAAACTTTTGGTAGACGTTACTCTCGTTCACGTTGGGAATATAACGAAGCAATGACTTTCGACTTTTTTTGATTTGAGAAAAATTAATCGCTCGATGAACAAGAACCAGACATGGCCGATCCGAAGTCAATGAATTCGGATTTCGCAAGGACTGAGCTTGATACTTTTTCGAAGGTTGCATTTGCGAGCAAGAGGCCAGCATAAATCCGAAAAAGAAAATAAGGTAAATATTGGAGCGGTTCACTCCTCACTTATCGGTAAAATAGGCTTTGAAGGGAGTTTGAGCAAGCTAAAGGAAAATTGTTCTAGGAAAAAAGTTCCATTAGTAAGTGATACTGTTCTCGTCTCTAGTAATACTCTTCAGCGGTTTTGGCAAAAACCGAGGTCGAAAGCAATCCAAACATCATAAAAAAAGCGAAAATTCGTTTCATCGGTTTCTCCGTTAGTAGAGTGATTCCTGCTCAAAGTTCGTCACGGCATCGGCCCCACGAGAACCTGTGGCTTCATCATAAAAGCGAATCGCATCGATTCCTTTAAGATATTCATAAGTGAGGTTTCTTTTTTTCTTTTGGACATTGGCTTGTTCTGCTGTTTTATGGGCAGCGACTTCTTGTTGAGTGAGAAGTTCGAGTTCGTTAACCGCCTTCATTTCAAAAGTTTCGCCTTTTCCTGCGGCAACGCCTTTGAGGCTCTCAGTGAGGCAACTCCTAGAGTAACCGTTGTAATACTCTTTAAATTGAGTATCGTTTGAAATTTGAAAATAGAAGCTGAGGGCATCGTGGGCTTCTTGTTCTGTGAAGTTAAGAACTGTTTGTTCAACAGGCTTATTTTGAGACTTATAATGTTTAAAGGCATCTTCACGAGACATTAAAACATAGACGCTGCCATATTGATCGGCCATGCCGGCTTTGGGATCATATTGGCTGTTTCCAATGATGTCGGCGACATAATAAGAAAAAACAATTCCATCAATTTGATGAAGAGGAGATTGCTCTTCTTCGGTTTTAAGAATCTGATCGTAAAGGCTTACGGTTTTTCCTTGATGAAAATCAAAGCGAGTTTGTCCGTGTCCGATTTGAACTGGGAATTCTCCACCGTTTCCATTTTCTCCAGTGAGGGGGTCAAATGGTTCAAATTGATAGAGAGATCTTTGAATCAATCCTGAGTTTGGAATCTCGGCGATGAAGTAGCTCTTTTGATGTCTGAAGTTTGCGATATAAGTGTGATCAGCTTTGGCCTCGATCCCATGAGATTTAAGGGTCTCCTTATTAAGGATAATCACACTTCGAGTTCTGTGAGTTTCAATACACTTTCCCGCCGCGTGGCTTTGCCTATTGACCTGGTTGGGTTCAATGATCGCAAGCTCAAGATAAGGGTCGTCCTTTAAATGAGCTCCATGCTGATCAATAAGCTCTTGTAAGCAGTGCTGAGCATTTGCAGGCCTTGAAGGAAGGATAACCTGGTCATCAGCAATAGTTTGAGTTGATACAAGTAATGCCATTAGTGAAGCGATCTTAATCACGTTAACTCCATGAAATCTTAATGTTTAACTCGCGCATTTAAACATATTGAGCCTAATGAAGAGGGCTTTTTGAAATCTTTATAAAAGACCAGTTTGGGTTAGGTGAAAGTCCTGTAATTATCGCCAAGGTTTTTATCAGGGTGTCTAAAATCTAGACAGTGATTCAGTCTTAAGGCCTATATTTTGACGTCAAAGTTGGTACCGATCTTGCTTTATATTAATCAAATTATTTTTTGAAAGAAACTTAGCCCTGGAGGCAACTATGATTAAAAGTTTTATTTTCACATTATCATTTAGTTTATTTATGGGTGGTCCTTCATTTGCCCAAAGTGTAATGGTGGACTCAACATCATTTCCAGCTGATTACAAGTTTGGAGCCGGTTCAACATCGTTTCCAGCTGATTTCAAGTTTGCCAACGACTCAATATCATTTCCAGTCGATTACAAGCCTGTGACCGACTCAATATCTTTTTTAGATGATTATAAACTTGCGGGTGATTCAGAGTTATTTCTCTCTGAGTTCAGCTCTGCGTTCGATTCAGCATCATTAGAAATTGTAAGAAAAGTCGCAGGAAGTCCTGCATATGTTACCCCAGAAGAGATAGCAGATTCATCGCAAGCTTCTACTGAAGTTACAGAAACTGTTG
>JBMYPC010000021.1:0-30448 GCA_049599895.1 Bacteriovoracaceae bacterium
GGCATGGGAACTTTATAGACTCCATCACCTTTCACAACAGGTAGCTCACCTTTAGAGATGTACTTTCTCAATTGATTTCGAATCTTGCCTTTCACAATTTTACGAAACCGAGAATGATCCCTTTTTATAGGGTGATCCATAATAATCCCTTTTAAACTTACTTACCCTCTGGAGCGGTATCACCTTTTGCAAAAATCGAGGCCACATAATTAAGGGCATCAGTTGCACTAATCTCACAATAACCATGGTTTTTAATGAGACGAGATTTGATGATATCAATTTTCTCTTGTGTTTCTTTATCCACAACTTTGGAAATAAAAGTTGTAAGTTTGATCGAATCTTTTTGATCTTCGAACAACTTAAGCTCAAGTGCTCTATGAAGCCTTTCGTTCATTTTGTAATCAAACTGCTTGCCTTCAATTGCAAGAGCTCCAATGTAGTTCATAATCTCACGTCTAAAGTCATCTTTTCGGCTTTCAGCAATATCAATCTTTTCTTCAATCGAGCGCATAAATCTTTCATCAGCATCTTCAAGTTTATTAGAGTACTTGTTTCTGATTTTTTGTTTTTGCGTATAGGCCTTAACGTTATCAATATAATTGGCACAAAGAGTTTGAATTGCATTTTCATCAAGACTGATGGCCTTTTGAACATCATTCTTCACAAGCTCTTCATACTCTTGTCTAGCAACAGCAAGCATTTCTCTAAAAAGCTCAGCTTGATCAGGAGAACTCACAAGACTGTGATGCTTAAGCCCCGACTCAAGTTCATTGAAAACCATAAAGGCATTCAGTGAACCGGTGTGGCCATACTTAACAAGAGCATTTGAAATTTTATCTTGAATATATCTTGGCGAGATCCCTTCAAGACCTTCTCGCATAGCTTCCTTTCTCAGTTCTTTAACATTGTCTTCGTTATAACCTGGAAGAGTTTTACCGTTATAGAGCTTGAGTTTTTGTAAACGAGCAAGATCTGATTTCTTAGGATCCTCAAGTCTCGTAAGAACCGCCCACATCGCGGCCACATCAAGTGTGTGAGGAGCAATGTGCACATGAGGGATTTTATCTTTATTAAAATCTCTTTGATAGATTCTCACTTCTTGATCCAATCGAGTGATATAGGGGATGTCGATCTTCACAGTTCTATCGCGAAGAGCTTCCATAAATTCATTACTTTGAAGTTTTCTAAATTCAGGCTCATTCGTGTGACCAATAATGACAAGATCGATATCTGTTTGAGCGAATTTTTTTGGTTTAATCGAATGCTCTTGTGATGCTCCAAGAAGATCATAAAGAAAGGCGACATCAAGTTTAAGCATCTCAATAAACTCAATCACACCACGGTTGGCGATATTAAACTCTCCATCAAAGTTAAAGGCCCTAGGATCAGAATCAGATCCATAAACGGCAATCTTTCGGTAATTAATATCACCTGTCAGCTCGGTTGAGTCTTGGTTCTTTTCATCTTTTGGTTGAAAAGTCCCAATACCAATTCGGTCTTTTTCAGAAAGAAGAAGTCGCTTCACTCTGATATGATTGAGAACTTTTAGCCAGTCACCATCATACTTTTTAAGGTATTCATTAAAGATATAACGATCAGCTGGACAAACTTCACCTTTAATATTGATTTTGTGACCGCCAGTCACACCTTTATTAACCTCTTCTAAAAACTGTTTTCGCACATCAAGTGGAATAAGTTTTAAAGGTTCTTCATGCATAGGACTTGGAAAGACTTTCGCTCCACCTAAAATTTCCGTTGGTTCTTCATCAAACCACTCAAATGTATAAAGTCTTCCATCGTCAGTTTTTGAATAATGCTCAAGACCTTTTTTAAAGAGCCTTGCGATAGAAGACTTTGCAGAACCAACAGGTCCATGAAGAAGAAGAACCCTTTTCTCAGTTCCATAGCCAGCAGCTGCTGATTTAAAAAAGTTCACAAGCTTCATGAGATGAACATCAATACCAAAAACGGCATCTTTACCATTCGCGATTGGATCATCGAAAAAATGATAACGAGTAATCTCTTTTTTATATTCCGTGTACTGAGATGTACCGTAAGTCATGATCATGTCGTGAACTCTTTGAAATGAGTTACGAGCAATTCGTGTGTCTTCAGTAACAAGATCGAGATATTGTTGAAATGTCCCTGACCAATTGAGGTGACTGAAGTCACTAGCTTTATAATTTTTTTCCATGAAATCTTGAATATCGACCTTGGCCATTGGCTGTTCTCCTATTTTATTTTTTTCTCGAATTAATTTTGTTTTTTAAATTCAATAACATCAATATATTATAACCAGTTGTTGGCCTCTTTATCCAACTGCTTTTTAATCCCGAGTAAACAACACCGCTATTCAGTCATTGAAGCTCTTAAGTATTTGCGTTTACAATTAGAAGAAATAAAAACTTCGACTCGAGAACTTGAGTCTAGAGGGCGGACAATATGCCGATTCTTTCATCCGGTTTATGCGATATCGGAAGAAAAAGAAAAACCAACCAAGACGCTATTTATCTCAACCCAGAGAAAAAGCTTTTTGTCGTTGCCGACGGAATGGGTGGCCATAATGGCGGTGATATCGCTTCAGCCATGGCGGTGAAGTACATTCCTAGCTCACTTCTCTCAAAGTCTAGTATCAACCCTATAGAAGGCTCAGTTAATTCCGTACTTGAGGCGAATCGACTTATTAAAGAAAAAGGTCAAACTGACGCAAAGCTATCGGGAATGGGGACAACTGTTGTCAGTTTGTTTTTTCATAAAGGAATTGCCTACATTACCAATGTTGGTGACTCGAGAGCTTATCTCGTCCATGACCATATGCTCTATCAAATGACACGGGATCACTCCCTCGTCCAAGAAAAGTTGAATGTCGGAATCTATTCAAGAACTGAAGCTAAAAATGATCCCAACAAAAATGTCCTAGTGAGAACAGTTGGTTTCGATGACGACGTTGAGATCGATGTTTTCACCTATAAAGTTTGTCGAAATGACATTTTCTTGACTTGTTCAGATGGTCTTTCCAGTAAAGTTTCGGATGAGGACATTATTTATATTGTTAACAAGATGCTCCCCGATCCAAGCACTGCAACACAAAAAGACATTGATGCTACAGTGAAACGTCTTGTTGATCTGGCCAATGAAAATGGTGGGCAAGATAATATTTCAGTAATTTTAGTCTTGGCCCGATGAGGCCAAACCTAGACTTTTTCAATGCTTAGCGATTACAATAAGCCAAACTCATTTGAAAAATTTGAGATGGAGAGATTTTGAGCAAATTTGTCACACTAATGATTATTCCCGAAAGAGAAAAGGGTGTTAAGGCCATTAAGGTTCCTCGTTTGGTTTTTCGCTCCATCATCATTCTCATTTGTGTGAGCACAATGGTTCTTGGAATCTTTGCCTACGACTATTGGAAAATCATTCAGCAAGTTTTTGAAAACAAACACCTCTCAATCGAGAATCGTCAGCTTCGAGAACAAATTCAATTATTTCAAATGAAAATCAATTCACTTAGTAAAGAGATTGAAAGAATTGAAAACTTTGAAAAAAAACTGAGAGTCATAACCGGTCTTGAAAAAATTGATACTCCTTCAGCAAAGAATGCTGTTCCAGATCAATCCTCAGTTATTCCCCAGATGAAAAATCCCGAGCAAGAAAAGAAAAAACTCAATAAGCTCATCAGCCTTTATGAGCAAAAGATTGCTTCGAACTTTGGAATTCAAAACGACTATAAAGTTTCAAAAGAAATAAACAAACTCACAAAGAGAACTTTCAAACTGGCAACGGACTTTGCAAAGTTTGATATCTCCTATGATGGACTCAAAGCAGATATGAAACAGCTTGAAGTCAAAGTCCATGAAATAGACAGCTACCTTCTTGATCGAAAAAGCTTTCTCAACTCGACCCCTACTCTCATGCCTACCAAAGGCTGGGTCACAAGTTATTTCGGACCAAGAATTTCGCCGATTTCAAAAAAACTAGGAATGCACGAAGGCATTGATATTGGAGCAAGACCTGGGACAACAATAGTCGCCCCAGCTGATGGAATTATTACTTTTGCAGGATCAAAAGCAGGCTTTGGAAAATTTATCTCTATTGACCACGGTTATGGAATTGAAACCGCTTATGCTCATGCAAAGATTGTTAAAGTCAAATCAGGCCAAAGAATAAAAAGAGGGACTGTCCTTGCTCTAGTAGGAAATACTGGTTACTCCACTGGTCCTCATCTTCACTATGAAGTGAGAATTAATGGAACACCTGTAGATCCTCTCTACTACATTCTCGATCATATTTAGGAGCAATAATAATGAACCCGTTTCAATTTTTATTTGGTACAAAAAATCAGCGTGACTTAAAGGGATTAAAACCCTTCGTCAAAAAAATCAACGCCCTCGAACCTCAAATGGAGAAAATGAGCGACGAGGAGTTGAAGGCCCAAACAGATAAATTCAGAGCGCAAATTAAAGAAGGTGCAACACTTGAATCCCTTCTTGTTGAAGCTTTTGCCACAGTAAGAGAGGCATCAAAAAGAGTTTTAGGAATGAGACCATTTGATGTTCAGCTTATGGGTGGACTCGTTCTCTTTAAGGGGATCATTGCTGAGATGAAAACTGGTGAAGGGAAAACCCTAACCGCAACTCTCCCGCTTTATCTCCATGGGCTGACTGGGAAAGGGGCTCACCTTGTTACTGTTAACGATTATCTTGCAAGCCGTGATGCTGAAGATATGGGACAACTTTTTAATTGGCTTGGACTAACAGTTGGTTGCATCACTAACGATATTGAAGACGAAGATCGAAAAGAGCAATATGCCCGAGACATTACCTATGGGACAAATAACGAGTTTGCCTTTGATTATCTTCGAGACAATATGAAGTTTGATCTTGAAAATTATGTTCAAAGAGAACTCAATTTCTGTATTGTCGATGAGGTTGACTCTATTCTTATTGATGAAGCCAGAACACCTCTTCTTATCTCTGGTCCAAGTGAAAATGACCCAGGAAACTATCAAGTTGCAAATCAAGTTATTCCTAAACTCTCAATTGCAAAACATTTTACGGTTGATGAAAAATCAAACTCCGCCATTTTCACAGAAGAAGGGATTGTTGAAGTTCAAAAGATTTTGAAGATTGAAAACCTCTTTGATGTTAACAATAGTGGCCTTCTTCACCATCTCAACCAATCACTTAAGGCCCATTACCTCTTTAAAAAAGATGTTCATTATGTTGTCAAAGAAGGTCAGGTCATCATCGTTGATGAGTTCACCGGGCGTCTTAAGGATGGATCGAGATGGTCTGATGGACTTCACCAGTCAGTTGAGGCTAAGGAAGGAGTTCAGATTAAATCTGAAAACCAAACACTTGCTTCGATTACATTTCAAAACTACTTTAAGCTTTATAACCGCCTAGCCGGGATGACCGGGACCGCTGATACTGAAGCAGAAGAATTTCATAAAATCTATAACCTTGACGTTATTGTCATCCCTACCAATGTTCCAATCGCAAGAATCGATGACCCCGATGTTATTTATGCGACTCGAGATGGTAAGATCAAGGCCATTTGTGAGCTCATAAAAGAGCTCAATGCCAAGGGACAACCCGTTCTTGTAGGGACAATTTCAATTGAATCTTCTGAGGTCATTTCCCAGTTTCTAAAAATGCATAATATTAAACATGAAGTCCTCAACGCAAAGCAACACGAGCGTGAAGCTCCCATTATCGCCGCTGCCGGACAAAAGGGCGCAATTACGATCGCAACGAACATGGCCGGTCGGGGTACCGATATTAAGCTTACAGAGGAAACAAAAAGTTATGGTGGTCTTTATATCATCGGTACTGAACGGCATGAATCAAGACGTATTGATAATCAGCTAAGGGGACGTTCTGGTCGTCAAGGGGATCCAGGTCACTCGAAGTTTTTCATCTCTCTTGAAGATGATCTCATGAGAATTTTTGGTTCTGACCGAATCAAAAATATTATGACGAAAATGGGAATGAGTGATGATGAGCCAATCGAACATCGAATGATCACCAATGCGATTCTTAAGGCGCAAAAGAAAGTTGAAACTCACAACTTTGAAATTCGTAAGCATTTACTAGAATACGACAATGTGATGAATGAACAACGTCGAGTCATCTACCGTCTAAGAAAAGAAATTCTTTCTGATAACGACAACCTCGGCTTTATTTATGAAATGGTTGAAGATGTCGCAGATAATATCGTTGAGACATACAGACCACAACGAAAAGTCCCTATTGAGTCGTGGCCTTGGGAAGATATGAAAAAAAGCTTCTCTGTTACCTTTAATACAGAAGTTCAACTTAACGTTGAAGATTGTCTTCGCCAATTCGATGGTGATCCTACTGAGTACATGGTTGATTCAGCAAAGAAAATTCTTAATGATAAGTTCTCTCAATATCCAGAAGATCAGGTCAAAGTGGCAATTAGAGAAATTCTTCTTTCTATCTTTGATCAACACTGGAAAGATCATCTTCTTTCTATGGACCATCTCAAAGAAGGAATCAATCTAAGGGCCTATGCTCAAAAAGATCCTCTAAACGAATATAAGCATGAATCTTTCAAACTCTTTAATGAAATGAGAGGGATTGTAAAAAAGGCAGTTGTGGAGAATATCTACAATGTCCACCTCTATACTGAAGCAGAGATTGAAGAATTAAAGCAAAAACAACAAGAAATTCTTGAAGCTCAAATGAAGATGCATCAAGAAGAGCTCAAAAGACAGGAAGAAAAAGAAAACCAAGCTGCGGCTGCTGCCAACGCCCCTTACAAAAGGTCTACAGCGAAGGTTGGAAGAAACGATCCTTGTCCTTGCGGTTCAGGTAAGAAATTTAAACACTGTCATGGAAGCTAATCACTTCTTAAAAAGGAAAATGTGACAGACAAAAAAGACCTTACAGATCTTCACGACTTATCGGAATTCAATCATGAAGATGATCCTGAGGTCGACGCGCAACTTGAGCAAGAATTTAAAGAAAAAACGACTTTGACCTCTCTTGGTGATCTTGACGAAGAAGCTGAAAGTCTTGAGTCATCAGAAGAGGCCCTAGACGAACAAGACTTTGAAAACGATTTTGAGAACGACCTCAGCGATTTTGAAGATGAATCAGAAGATGAATCAAGTCAACCTGAGGCTTACGAAGCGATTCACGAAGGGCTTCAAGAAGACTTCCATGAGAGCGGTCAAGAAAATGATGAAGAGAGCTCAGAAGAAAGCTATGACTTAAGTGAAAGCATTGAAGCTAAAGTACCTCAAGAAAAACCTGAAGTTCAACAAACTCAAGCTCCTCAAGAAGCTCCAAGGCCAGTTGAGCCTAAGGCCCATGTTACCAGTATTGAAAGCCTTAAAGAGCAAATCAAAGACTTAAGTTACTCCCCTTCTCAAACAGCTTTAGGGCCACAATACTCTCTTATTGTACAAGGTAACCTTTTTGAAAAATCTGAACTCATTCAAAGGGCCCTTGATGATTATCAACTAGGCATAGACCTAAATGACCATGCTTTTTCAGGTCCATTAAGGGCCGGCAAAATTCTGATACCAAGACTCAACGAATTTTTAGCTTATCAGGTCACCATTAGACTTAAGAATCTTGGACTTCAAAGTTTTATCTTCCATATTGATCAAATTGATCACGATGAACTTGAAGGTCTCGATCCAATTGAAGTCTCAGGCATTGAAAGTGAAATTCTTCTCGAGCAAAACATTGAGGACGAAGCTGATTTTGATGAACAGGCTGATTGGGATGGAGTGCTCATTACAAAATCAGGTGGTATTAGGAATCATAAACTTCTCAGACGCTCTGGTCCTGTTCTTAAAATCTACACTCTCACTGAACAGGTTTATAACGACTCGCTCAACCAAATTGAAGACTTTGACCGACAACTCAAGTCTAGTCAAAACCTTCCAAAAGAAATCTTTTCTCAATATATGGAACAAGTTTATAAAGACCTCTGTGAACTTTGTGAAGAACACAATGCAAATTGTGTCGTGAACTTTGAAATGAGTATTGAAAAAGATTACCCTAATGTCCTATTGAAGTTTACTGGCGATATGCTTGGAGTAAGAAAAGTAAAGAGCCGTGAATACTAATCTCAACAAGCCACCTAGTCCCGAAGAAAGTTACGATGCCATTATAGTCGGCGCGGGAATTGTCGGAATCCAGATTCTCAATGAACTTTCAGGACATGGACTCAAAACCCTTTTAATTGATCAGGATGACTTCTGCTCACAAACCAGCGCGGCAAGCTCTAAAATGCTTCACGGAGGGATTCGTTATTTAGAAAATTATGATTTTTCTCTTGTTAGAGAAGCCCAAAAAGAAAAAAAAAGAGTCTCTCAGCTCGCTCCACATGTGACCTATGAAGAAACATTTCATCTCCCAGTTTATGAGGAGTCATTGCGACCTGCTTGGCAAATTAATATCGGTACGAAACTCTATAATTTCTTTTCAAATTCACTTAAAGGAAAAACTCAATGGCTCAACAAAAATGAGACTCTTAAGAAATTTCCTCATCTCGATCCTAATGGACTCAAAGGCTGCGCTCTTTATGAAGATGTCATCATGGATGATCGAAAGCTTGCCATTGATCTTCTTCTCACAACACTCAAACGCAAAGAGGCAAATGCCATTAATCACTTATCTCTTGAAAAAGTCTCAGAAGAAGGGGATATATACAGAATTCAACTTAAAGACCAAATCACTAAAAAAGAACTCAATACCAAGGCCAAAGCCGTTATTTACGCCTGTGGCCCGTTTACAGATAAGGCCATAAAAAAGACCTTCACTTCTCATGATGATTGGAAGTGGTTTCCCGTAGTTCTCGCCTCTAAGGGGAGCCATATTTGGATTGCGAACAATAACCGAATACTCTCTCCAATTGTCATGACACCTAATGATGGAAGAGTGATCTTTATTATTCCAAGAGAGAACAATCGCGTTCTTATTGGAACTACTGAAGTTTCAGAAATTGAAAATTTTGACTCTCCTTCCCCTTCTGGGAAAGAAATTGATTATATCATCGATAATTTTAATGAGTATTTTCCCAATATGAAGATCACAACAGCGGACATCATTGGCCAATTTTCAGGAATTAGACCTCTTATTCAAGAAGGTCACGGCCATCGTGGAAAAACTGCTCGTCATCACAAAATTTATAGGCCTGCAAAAAACGTATTTACTATTGCTGGGGGAAAATGGACTACATTTTGTGTCATGGGTAGAGATATTGCTAAAGAAGTCCTCACTAATTTTAAAATTTCATATAACCCTCATCACTCTCAATTCGATATCGTCCCACTATCAGGGTTCTATGCCCAAAACATCCAAGAGCTTTCTAAGGCCTATAAAGAAAACTCAAACGATGCTGAAAGAAAGCTTGATAAGATGCTCAAACAGGTTTTAAGTAATGAGTTTGTTCGAACCCAGGATGACCTTGAGAGACGAATTGGACTAAAAGACAGTCTGTTTAAATTTGATAAAGAACTTGAAGAGCTAATCCTAACAAAGGTCTCCACACTTTCCGCTATTCATAAATTGAACTAAAGCAATAAAGGACTCTTGTTCTACTATAGTTATATTTTGTATCAAAGTGTCCCATTTCAACAGGAAAGTTACTTGTAGACTTACCGATAACAGATAAAGGAACCTTTACTGTTTCTATAACTCTGTGCCCAGCTGTAATGTAAATTTCATGAGTTTGAGTTGTTTCTTTATAAAATAAATCTTTAAGGACCTCTACTCTTTCATTATCTGGTAAGTGCACACCATTAGTCATAAAAAGAGTTGAAGCTTGGCCATCAAGATTGACCACAGATCGATCCCAAGAGTTTTTATCTGCACATTGAATATACTGTCTGGCTTGAGCAATTTGGCTTAAGAGAGTTACTATTGCAAATAGCATTATTTTCATAATCATTCCTTAGATTAGTACCTGATAAGTCTAGAATGATTATTCAAACAAAAATTTTAATTGTCAAACACAAAGCTTTAGAAGCGATATGACAAACCAAATTGAAACCGAAGACCTGATACCGTTTTGGCATAATTACTGGTTTGCCCAGAGCTTGAATCAGTAACGGAATATTCCTCTTCACGTGTGTAGTAATCAAGAAGTAGTCGTCCACCAAAACCATTTTGGATATAGTATTTAAGGCCACCACCAAGGCTTGCAAAGGTACTTGAGCCATCGTAGGGAGTCGTAGTTGATTTATTTGTGCTATCAACAGTTGTTACTGTGTCTGTGGTTGAACCAACACCAAAACTTCCAGTGACATAGCCTATCATTTGGCCATAACTCAAAGGGTGGGCCAAAAAATGATAACTTCCCCCGAGGCCGTACTCGAGACCTTCACTGCTGGTTTGATTTCCCGTCACTCCTGCAACTTCGTTTGAAGTCGTATGAACAATCAAATAAAGACTAATATCGCCGATGAAGGAATTCTTTTGAGCAAAGTACTTCTCAAAGCCTAAAGAAAAATCCATTGATGAATTACTACCCGAAGAAGAAAAACCATCTGTTGAAGAGTCAGCAGTTAAGCTACTAAAGTTTGCAATTCCGAAAACTTCAAGAGTTCGAGTTGAATCGACTCCCATGTTATAGGCGGTATAGACAGGTGGAGGTGGATTGCCACCTAATTGCACAAGATCGTTGCGCTCATCTTCAGTAAGTTGAGACTCAAGGTCATCAGCACCTTTTTCAAGAGGAATCTGCAAGGCCTCTCTTTCTGAAGCAAATTTATAGCCACCAAGGGCCTTAGTAGGGTCATCTGTAAGTTTTAAAGGGGTTGAAATTTTAATACCAAAAACTCGATCTTGAGTTAACTGAGCTGGATCGACAAAACGATAAATAGACCAAACAGAGCGAGTTGGAGAAGCTTTCACAACAACACCTCTTGCAATCACTCCACTGGTGAGAAAAAACTTGGCGTGATCACCTACAACGAGACCATCTTCAAGCCCTCGGTTGGCAAGAACAGTTTTCTTTGTGTTTGAAAGCCTTAAAATTCTCACTGTTAGCTTCTCATCAATTTCGAGACTCTGAACGACGTTCGACATCAGGCCAATTAAAAACAAAATACCAAACTGACTTATTAACTTTTTCATATTTCCACCATTTAAAAATATAAACTTAAACCAAAACTCATTCTAAAGTTATTAGAGATCACAAGAGATTCAATATCATCTTCAATTTCATCAGTGGCATTATAACGACTGACTTCATTTTGAATTAAAATATTGGCCCCCATCCCCACATCCATACCATCTTCTCTTTCGTCCCCTGCTTGAAAACGATACTTAAGACCAATCTGAGTAGTCGGGAGGGTGACTAGCTGGTAGTTATAATCTCTTGTGAGATTAGGATTGGACATCGTCGCTTCACCACGACGAAGGCCAAGACCAGCATAAATAAGATATTTTCGAACCTGATCAGGTCGATTATAAAAGTAATAGTTAAGAACCCCTAAAAAGCTTCTTTCATTAAACTTTCCGTTGAGACCGCCAATATCATAGTAACGAAGACCAATCTCAGCCTGTAGTTCAATAGTCCATTTTTTGATATCAAAAGAAGTTCGGGAAAGATGATATTCATAACCAAGTGAGAGAGCATAGTCCATCCCTTGGTTATTGCTGTCATCAACAGCTGTATTGGCAACGAGAGCTGTTGTCATCCTTAAAAGAATTTCATTTCCTGCACGACGATCAAGAGCAAGTTCTTGGCGTCGTCTTTCTTTTTCAATTCCCGATTGAACAAAGAATCGTCTAAGCTCTTCATCATTCATATCAGAGGACCAACGATCTCCCCTTCTTCGGATTCTTTCAAGAGCATAGGGGCCAACATGTCTTGCTTCTCTTCTTTCTCTAATCTTTTTCTCGTAAACATTTTCTAGTTGAACTTTCTTTGTGACCTGGCTGATCTGTTCATCTTTTTCTTGTTCTTTATAAAGACCAGTCACACCGAATTCGAGTTTATTCATTTTGTCTTGAACACCATCGATTGTACTGTTAAAGATTTTTTTATTCTCTCGTCTTTCAATATCAGCGACATCAATAGGATTGGCCTGATCAGTACTTTTTTTAAGATTAACGTCGTTGAGATATTCATCGATATACTCAATCCCCTGTTTTCTTTGCCATACTTCAAAATTACGAGCAATCATATGCTCGTTTCGATCAATGGAAGTTCTGATAACACCCTTATCCTCACTATAATCTTTTGATTTAAAAACAAGCTCTGAAGGCATTCCCTGGTCTTCATCAAGAATATAGCGCTTAACACTCTTTCCTTCAGGAAGAATGACTTTTCGAGAACTCACTTTAAGAGTTCTCCCTTTTAGGGATCTTTTCAATGTGGCAATTTTAATGGAATTGCCTTCTTCAATTAAAGCGGCATGATCCATGCGCTCAAAATACCAAAAAGAACTTCGAGGCCTAGACTGAACAACCTCAGCTGTTCCAACGAGATGAAGTTTAGGATTATTCTTTGTTCCGGTCTGACGAAAAACTTTAGCATAGGTTCCAGGACGAACCCCATCAAGATGGCCAACAGCAACTTTCATCGTTTTTCCACTTTCACTAATATTAAGAACTTTTGCTCCCCAAAGCTCTAGTGCAGAAAGATTGAATGTTGGATAAATAAGAAGGCCAAAAAAGGCACAAATAAAAAAGTATTGAATGAAAGAATCAAATTTTTGCGTGTGCTTAAGTTTCATCCGTAAAACTTATCCATGTTTGAGTTAACTCACTATTATCATAACATAAATTGTGATTCGGTGGGCAAATTATCGAAAACAGAAACACACAGAACTTCGATAAAAATAATCTCTAAAATTAGCTATTCTAATCCCCTAAAAAACATATCGCGTCATAGACAGAGCCCAATAATTTAAGTAGTTTTACTGATTATTCAGGAGTCAAAAATGGCAAGAAAAAAACAAGTCAAAATCTATCGCTACGAATGCCCTATCACCGGGGAAAACTACAAACTACAAGCTGAAGCGAAGAATCCCGATGACCTTATGTCGATTAAGGCCTATTACCAGATGAACCCTGACGAAGATGATCGTCCTGATCACATTAAAAAAGAATTAGGAGAACTTGAATGAGTTCACCAGAGCATAGAAAAGTTATCATCATTGGCTCAGGTCCTGCCGGTCACACTGCTGCACTCTACACTTCAAGGGCAGATCTCAAACCTTTAATTCTTGAAGGTAAAGAACCCGGAGGTCAACTGACGACAACTACTGACGTTGAAAACTTCCCGGGCTTTCCTGATGGAGTCATGGGTCCCGATCTCATGAACATGATGAAGGCCCAAGCCAAAAGGTTCAATGCAGAATATCTTAATCTCACTGTTACCAATGTTGACTTTAACAACCGACCTTTTCAAATCACTTGCGAAGGCGGAGAAAAGTATACTGCTGAGGCGATTATCATTGCCACAGGAGCCTCTGCAAAATATCTCGGTCTCCCCAATGAAAAAGAACTCATTGGTCGTGGAGTCAGTGCCTGCGCCACATGTGATGGGTTTTTCTACCGTGATAAAGTTGTTCACGTTGTTGGTGGTGGCGATACAGCAATGGAAGAGGCCACATTCCTCACTAAATTTGCAAGTAAAGTCACTATTATCCACAGAAGAGATCAATTCCGGGCCAGTAAGCCAATGCAGGAAAGAGTTTTCAATAACGATAAGATCGATGTTCTTTGGGATAGCGAAGTTTCTGAGATTGTCTTTAACGACAGCGGAGTAACTGGAATCAAAGTGAAAAACCGCACAACTGGTGAAATTACTGAAAGAGCGACAGATGGTCTCTTTATGGGAATCGGTCATAGTCCGAACACAAAGTTCTTAGAAGGGAGCATCAACCTCGATGACCATGGCTTTATTCTTACAAATGGGGCCCATCCAGACACTAACATTCCAGGAGTTTTTGCTTGTGGAGATGTTCAAGACTCCTATTACCGTCAGGCAATTTCAGCTGCAGGTTCTGGTTGTATGGCCGCAATTCGCTCAGAGAGATTTATTGAAGAGCATCCGCTCTAAATCACGCTAATGAGTTAAAATTAAGGACTTCTTTCAGATCAAGCCTCCCACTTAAAAGGGGTTTATTCGCCAGTACCCAACCCACAAACTCAAGCTTTCATTACAAACTGCCGACAAGTTATGGCGGTGTTATGTAGGCTTTTGCACGTCTGATAACTTACATAACACTCTGTTTTTATGAGGTTTTAAGAAATCCTCTGCGCTCCAGCTTATGAAAAATTACCTAACTAGGTGAAAATTAAAGTATCAGGAGTTTTTAATTGAGCACTGAGAGAAAGACAACTTCACAATTTAGTCTCATGAGGGTCATCCAAGGGCTTGTTCTAAGCTTTTCATTGATGGTGACTCAAATCTCAGTTGCTGGAATCACGATTAATGGCAAAACCTATAATGGCCTTGAAGAGGCAACTCAGGATGTTCAAAACCAAATAGACAGTGGAGAAATTGATCTCAACAATATTGATCCAAGCTCACTTGATCCTGCCCTCTATGACAAACTCAGTGATTCTCAAAAAAGGACTCTCTTAGATAGCTACAATAAGGAATCGGGACATAATCTCACACTTTCGGAACTTAACGAAAAAGTTCATAACCCTGAAAAAACTATTGAAGAAATTAAGGCGAGCTCTCCATCAGGAGATTTAAACCGTGATGCTCAAAATATCATTACCGAAAACCCAAGTACTGAAGTTATTGATAAAATTGAAAACACTGACTTAACCACCATTAACCTTGAAGAAACTCTTAATAATCAAGTCTCGGATGAAAACCTCAAAGAGATCATCAATACTCAAAACGA
This sequence comes from Bacteriovoracaceae bacterium, assembly GCA_049599895.1. Lineage (GTDB taxonomy): Bacteria > Bdellovibrionota > Bacteriovoracia > Bacteriovoracales > Bacteriovoracaceae > JBMYPC01. The sequence continues at coordinate 14,855 of JBMYPC010000021.1, forward strand.
ACTTCAAAATAATAATGCTCAAATTGAAGCTCAAAAGAAAAAACTAGCGGACTCTAATGCTCAAATTGAAGAGCAAAAAAGACAACTCGCTGAGATTGAATCAAATCTTGCTAACAATCTTAACCAAACCCAAAATGTTCAATCTGACATTAGTCATATTGAAGAAAGTTTAAATGAAATTGAAAAGAAACAGGCCAGCGGAACTCTTGATCAGCAGGCCTATGACCAGGCCTTAATTGAAGCTGAGAATCTTAAAAAAGAACAGCAAAAGAAAGAAGCTGAACTCCTGGCCATTCAAGCTGAAAAAACAAAGCTTGAAAAAGATAAAGAACAGGCATTGCAGGCCCAGCTTGCTAAGGAACGTGAGCTGAAACTTGCTGAAGATCAACTTAAACTTCAAGAACTTAAATCTGAACAGATCACTGACAAACTTAAAGATCAAATTACATCTACAGACTCTGCCTCACCCTCTGAAGAACCATCAACAGGTGATTCGAATGAAACGTCATCGGGAGGTCTTGCTGACCTTCTCAATCAAATTCCTGAGTTTGATGGGGATCTCAATATCGATACAACTCAAGGAAATCTCTGTTACGAAAACGGTGTTTGCTTAACTTTTGATGAGGCCTTAAAAGTTAATCAATGTCGAAATACAGGAAACATCTCAAGCGAGTGTAACACCATTAGTGAAAAGGTAACGAAAGACTCTGTTGCAGGAGACAAAGCTTGTCTCGAAAGCAATGACCCCAAGGCCAAAGCCTGTCGTGATGCTGGTAATACTTGGAACTGTGAATATGGGCAATGCCTAAGTGCAGAAAATATTAAGAACCTTTCAAAATCTGGAAGCGAATGTCTTTATAAAAAAACCAAAGCGGAACAAGAAAACTGTTTTAAATCATTTGAAAACACAGTTGTTGAAAAAGCAGCTTCTGGTGAATTTTGCCAGGCAAGCGGAGAAAAAGTCTCTCAATGTCAGTCTCAAGGAAAGATCTGGAACTGCGAAGCTGATGCTTGTCTCTCGAGCTATCAAAATAATGTCCTAAAAGAAGAGATCATTGGATGCTTCAATAAAGACGCAAATGAGCAGAAATCAAGCTGCCTTGATCAATTAAAAAAAGATGGCCCAAGACTTCTCGCAACCACATGTGAATCTGGATCAAGTTCCGAGGCCAAACAATGCCGAACCAATGGACAAGCTTGGAACTGTCTCACTCAGTCCTGTGTTCATAAAGATGTTGATGAAAAAATTGTCGATGCGGCATTATCCTGTCTCGAAAATGAAGCTGATCCTCAATGTCAATCTGCTTCAAATGATCTTGCAAAAACCATTGTTCAAAATGGTGGACAATGCCAGCAATCAACAGATGCTGCTAATCAATGTGAGGCTTCAGGTGGAGCTTATAACTGTCAATACAATCAATGTTTAAGTGAAGCTGATTTAAAAGACATTACAGACAAAGGTCTTGGTTGTTTTAAAAGCGAAGATCAGGCCCAATGTCTTGATGATTTAAAGATGGACGTTGTAAAAAATGCAGCTCGTGGTCAATACTGTGAAGAATCAGCGCAATCAAAGGTTTGTGCAGCTGAAGGGAAAAAATATAACTGTAATATCGGCGATGATATCTGCGTGAGCGATTATCAAAATGAAGTCATTGCTGAAGAAGTCGAAAAGTGTTTTCAAGGATCTCCTACTAACGCCATGATCGAAGCCTGTCTTGATACCTTAGAAGAAAATGGGCCAGAGCTTCTCGCAACAACTTGTGACTTGAGCAATAATCCTGATGGTAAGAGTTGTAACGACGCTGGACATGTTTGGAACTGTGTTGTCGAAGTTTGTGTTGATGAAGACTTTAATAATCGTCTCGTCAATGCTTGGAAAAACTGTCAAGAAAAACCCACAAAAGAAGAAAAAGATCAATGTATGGCCGAGCTCGATGAGCTGGCCGAAGCATCTAAGAAGGACCCAGGTTTCTCAGAAAACGATCTTGAAAATCCGGGCAGCCCAACAATGGCGGCCAATTTACTTGTTTCAACAATTCTTGGACTCGTAGGGGCCCTTGTGGGAGGAATCTGTGCCTCAGCTTTCATCAATGTTGCCGCTGGAGTGATGGCATCAATGACTGAAAAGAACTCTGAGAAACAGGCGAAAACACAACTTAAATCTCTTCGAGAACAATACCGTCAAATTGAAGACCTTAAAAACCAACAGGCCGTGAGCTATGACATTCAAGTTAAGGCCATCGAATTTTATATTCACGCTCTCAAAACCGGAGAACAAATCGCCGGCAACTATGCTAAAGGCTATAAACAATCGGCTATGATCTTTGGTATGGCCGCAGCCGTTGCGGCAATAGAAACAACCGTCTATGCAATGGCGCAAAACTGGCCAATGGTAACATGCGCCGGGATTCAAATTGGCTCAGCTGGCCTTCTAGGTGGACTCAGTATGAAAGCGGCTTCAGTTGCCGAGCAATACAAATCAGACTTTGAATCGCAAAGAAGAGACCTTGAGAGAATTCTTGAAATTTTTAATAAGCACTTCGGCAACTATAATGGCATCCAACAATTCGCCGGAGGATCTAAGTCTGGAACAAATGGTCTCCCTGCAACTAACCTAGGTGCAAATTCAATTGAAGGGAAAACAGCCGAAGGTGAAAATCCATCAAGTACGAATGGCGATAATCCTGAATTTGCTTCTGAAAATGTTTGTGCTGATAAAAATGGTAAAATCGATGAGTCCTGTGCTTGTCGAGATAGCGGATCATGTTTTCAGCTTGATCCCAATATTTTTGCTGATACAGCGGTTGGAAAATCCCTTTCCAATGAACTGGGCTTTAAAGAATCTTTTAATGAAGTTAACGATATTGCTTCAGGAAGAATCTCTGCTTCTGATCTCGATGGAACTTCTCTAGCGAGAAGATCAACAAAAGTAAGAAAGGCCGTCAAAAAACTTGCAAGACAGGCCAACAAAAGTCTTAAAAAGAATGGTCATTCCCAAAGAGTTTCACTCCCAACAAATAAGCAACTTGCGGCAGCTGTTAATCGAGCGATCCGTTCAGGTCAGGCCAGTGCTCAAAAAGGAAGTCTCCTTTCAAATGTTTTCAGTGGAGTGGTGAGCCCATCAGAAATTAAAGATTTTACCGAAAAAATGAAAAATAGCCTTGATGATAAAGGTCATGAGAAGAATATTAAAACTTCTCTCGCTTCGTTCCATATTCCTAAGAAGATAAATTTCAAAGATCTCGATTCTGACATTATTGCTGATGAACACAGTCACCTCAACAATAAGGACCAGGCCGTTCTCAATTCTCAAGTGAACAGAGACCCTGCTTCACTCAAAGATTTAGGCGATGTTCATAATGATTCAACCCAGTCTCTCTGGGATATCCTCACAACGAAGTATCATAAAGTTGTAAAAGAAAGAAGAGTTGGTAAATTCAGAAAATTGAAAAACTAAGCCGCTTTTTTTATGTCTTCTTCATCGAATGATTCAGAGAAGTCTTCTTTATCATTATCAGCAAGATGAGCTTTTAAAGCTTCGATATCGGCATTATAAAACTCAGGAAAAACCTGTCCATCGAAAAGAAAGTCAAAATTCAGATCATGCTTTATTGAATAATAAATCGCATCGGCAATGGAAAAGAGTTGCCAAAAGCCACTGTGAAAATAGCAGGTTTTAAGATACGAATCAATAAACTGAGGAAATTCAAGAGTTTCACCGTATTTCTTTCTCAGATAATAACTCATCATCGGTATAAGATCTTCCTTTCGTGTCTCAAGTCCTGGCATCGTAATTTCTAAATCAGTATTGAAGGTGTCAGTATTACGTAAGGGACTAGAGCTTGTAAAAACCCAACGACAATCTCTTTTCATTGAATCTAAAAGTTCGAAAACTTCCCTATGATGACTATCAATATTCTCTATGAGTAGCACTTTCTCTGATTCATTCTCAAGTTCATCTTTAACGAGGTCTTTAAAGGTTTCAAAGTCATTGAGATACTGCTCTTTTAAATCATAACTTAATACCTTTAATGCTTTTTTCTTTCTCATTTCCTCGATAAGAACTTTAAAATAATAAGTCTTACCAGTCCCCCGCTCACCTTGTATATGAACCCATTTGGGACTTTCTATAAGCTCTGTAATTTTGGCCCTCAGATGAAAAATAATAGGACTTTTACCGATCAAAGCATGCTCTCGAGAAGTCTCTTTTGAATGACCACCCTGAATTTTAAAAGGGATCACATATTTTATAAGATGAGTTAAGCTTTTCGATATTTCACCACAAGACTTAAGAAAACCACTGTAACGCTTAGAAAGATCATAAAGAGGTTTTACAATGGTCTCTTTTGAAAAGATTTCAACAGGCAACTCTTCTTTATAATGATATTCGACATCTGATTCAAAAACAGATTGAATCACATCTTTAAAGACTTTTTCATTGGGCCTATGTGACGATTGATTTTGAAAAGAACGAATCAAGTTATTGAATAATAGCTTTTTATTAATGGCCTTCGGGTCTGCGCTTGTCTTTTCTTCTGACAAGCCAAGCATAACATTAGAGATGAGATTGGTTTTACTAATTTGGCATAAATGCAGATCAATAAAGCTAACGATTTCTGAATAAGAGTCCTCATAAAACTGAACACCTATCTCATAAGTTTCACGACCTTCAATTTCTTTACACCTTGTCACAACACCATTTAAGTAAAATTTCTTGCGTCTTTTACCAAGAACAACTTGCAGTGACTCTCCAATTGAAAAATTCTCAGAACAAAGAATTCCCATTCCGGTAATAGAAAAATCGGTAGCCACACTTTTAAACTGACCAACGATTTCTTTTTTAACCCCACGAAGTTTTGAAACTTCAACAGAGATTCGACTAGAGTCAGTCACGACAAAACGAAACGATCTAAAAAAGTTGTGAGCATTCCCGACCATAAAACTCCCCCTTTTAAGGGTTTACTATTTTCTTTATCGTCATAATCAAGACAACTTTTAACTTTGGAAGAATGAAAAAACGACCGATAACAATAATAGTTAGGCACTAAGGAGCATACTTGAGTACTCAGCGCGACTATAAATTTTTCCGGTCAATGCGTATCCCTTATAATGGAAAACGTTTTTCCGATGTAACCTTCGATGACAACCAAAACAGCGCTTCTATTAACTTAGTAGACTTTAACCTGAAAAGCCTTTCTTTTATTTCTGAAACATCTTTTGAATCCTCTGAGGAATGCAAAATTAGCTTTCGCTATGGGCCATGGTACAAGAAGAAAGATTATGACTTTCGCCTTGTCATCATTAGAAAGGTTCCTCTTTCAAACAAAAAATGGCTCTATGGTGCTATTGTCAATTCTCAAGAGCTTACTTGGACTAAACTTGTTTCTGATTATGTCAGTTCATTGAAACCTTCACATTTAAAAGATCTGCTCTATAAAAACTCATTTGAGACCCGTGAACTTAAGAATGATGAGTTCAAAATTATCTTCAGCCTTTTGGTTGAACAAATAAACAATTTAGGAGCGATCAATACAAAAGAATTCTCTGACTATCTGAAGTCTTATCATTCAGCAATTGACACAAAATTTTATCAATTAAAAGAGATACCTGAGAGCTTTAACTCTCTTGAATGTAATAAAATCTTTGATTCATATCAGTTGAACTCAGTGTCTAAACTTTATGATAATGACAGTCATTTTACCTGGATTGTTCCATTTCATGCCGAACAAGAAGTGGCCGTTGTGATGTTTAATAATCAAAACTATTCAACTAGTTTTTATTTCGAAAACTACTTAAGAACATTACACTCTAAAGTTGATTGTATGAAAGAGAGAATGCCCTACTCTAAGGTCCTTCTCAACGCAGGAACGAATCTTATTGAATGTCATTCAAATCAAGATCAAATGATTGAAGAACTTGTAGAGATTATGAAGCCTGAACTGAAGGAGCTTTACGGTGAATTCCCCTCTGGCCCTCACAGTATTCAAACCTTTACTATTAATGGCGATATCAATCAGGAACTCTATCAAACCATAGTAAAAGAAAATCAATTTTCAACACTTATTCTTAATATTCAGAAGCTTCCTAGTGATTATGAATTTCATCTTTTTTATGAAAAGATTAGGGCGAACGCACAGAGAAAAATCCTCATTTTCATTGAAACCACGGAATCTAGCAAAGTTCTCTCAAGGCTTCGACGCTATGACATCGTCAATTCATGGCACAATCGAAACCCATTCTTTTTAATTGCAGGAAATCATCTACTCAAAAGTATCAAGGAAAATGGTTTTAAAAACGAACTTGCCAAAACTGGTCTTGAAAAAGACAAAGAAACTCTACTCAATTGGTTTTTTCCTAAAACTGGCTAAGCTGACTCAGAAACTAAACTATTATTTTTTCTCTTTTCGTTTATAATAAAACTATGCAATTGCTGTCACTTTCAACACGTTTTCCAAAACTGGCAATATCATTTCTTATTATTGTGACGGGCTTCTACGCCTATCATCTCAAAGACTTTGAAATTGACTACAGCGCTTCAAAACTCTTAGTCAAAGGTGATCCTGAAAGAGCTTATTATGAAAAGACAGTCGAAAAGTTTGTTTCCGATAACATTACCTCTATTGCTTTTGTCGATGACAGTCTTTTCACGAAAGAGAAATTAAACCTTATCTCGGATTTGGTTTGGGAACTTGAGACTTGGAAGGAAGTCGATAAAGTTGAATCTCTTTTTAATACTAAGCACATCGAGCTTAAAGAAGGAACTCTCGAGACAGTCCCTATTCTTGATACTATTCCCGAATCTGAAGAAGAAATTAAATTGATTCCCAAAAGGGCCCTCAAAAACCCAATATTTAAAAAGACCTTAATTTCCGAAGATTCTAAAATTCTCACTGTTAACATCTATCTCAAAAAAGACTTCGTTGATAAAAAGTTTGAGGTCAAGTTCGTTAATCGACTCCAGCCTTACTTAGACAAATTGGACGGCAGCTTTCAAGATGTCCTTCACGTTGGCACACCAAAACTTGCAAAAGAAGTCAGCAACGGGATTATCAACGACCAAAAGCTTGCCATTCCCCTGGCGATAATCACAATCGTTTTTCTTTTGTTCTTTTTCTTTAAAACACCTTGGGCAGGCCTTATACCAATGTTCGCAGGAGTCCTCTCTATTCTATGGACATATGGCCATATGGCCCTTATTGGGATCCCTGGCCAAATGCTAACCATGGGGATCCCCGTTTTACTTATTGTTGTCGGCTCAACTGAAGATTCTCACATTATTGCTGAATATTTTGAGGCCCTAAGACATAAAAAACAGGATCGTAAACTTGCGATTAATTATCTTTCCCATAAAATCTCACTAGCTGTTATTCTTACAACTTTCACAACTTTTTTTGGTTTCTTAACGATTTCACTTCAAAAGATTGAGCTTCTTAAGGAATTTGGTATTGCCTGTTCAATTGGAATTATTCTTAACTCCATCATCACCGTGACCCTTGTCCCCTTATTAGTTAAGAGATTTGTTAAAGAGCCTGCAAAAGAAGACCCTGAAAAAGGTGATCTCTATCATCATATTGCTGATAAGATTTTCTATTTTATTAAAAGACATAAAGTTAAGATACTCTGGTTATTATTCGTCATCGCCTCATCTTCTGCCTATTTCGCAAAGGATATAAAAGTTGATAATAATTCACTTGCAAACCTTAAAGACTCAAGTGAAATCAAACAAGACCTCAGAGCGATCAATAATAAGGTTGGAGGTGTTTTTAGTATTTTCGTAACCCTGCATACTCCACAGGATAAAGGCTTTAAACTCCAAGATAATATTAGAAGAATATTTGAAATTGAATCTCTACAAAAGAAATACCCACAATTTGTTTCATCACAAAGTTATGCCAGCACCCTTGCTTTAATCAATCGAGAGATGACTTCTGGAGCAGAGAGAGACTTCAATATTCCCAGCAATCAAAGTCTTATCGAACAGTACTTCCTCCTTCTCTCACCTGATGATTTAAGAAGTTACGTCACTCTTGATTTTAAAGAGGCCAATGTGATCTTTAGACATAGTATTTCTTCCACTCACGACACAATTGGTCTTGTTGAAAGCCTTGAATCAGACATTCAAAAGATTTTAGCGGGTTCAGAAATAAGCTATAAACTCACTGGAAGAAGAGTTCTTACGGACAAATATTCGACAACAATTGTTGAAGCTCAGGTCGAGAGCCTCGTCCTTATTTTATTTATGGTTCTTTTTGTAGTGGGAATACTCTTTTTTGATCTTAAAATTGCCCTTCTCGCTCTTATTCCTAACTTTCTTCCTATCTTTGTGATGTTTGGAGTTATGGGACTTTTTGATATCCCACTTGATATTGGAACCTGTAACGTCGCTGCCGGTGCGGTTGGTATTGCAATAGATGACACACTCCACTTTTTTTCAAGGATAAAACAGAACTTCAAAACCTACTTCTATCAAGAAGAGACTATTCTTCAAACTCTTCGTGAAGAGATTCGCCCAGTCTTTAGTACTTCAATCTCACTGGCCTTAGGTCTGTCCATCTTAGGTTTTTCAAGTTTTGTTCCCATCATAAAACTTGGCCTCTTTACGGCATTAGTTCTTGTGGTGGCCTTTCTTGCAGACATTATCATTACTCCAATTCTTATGTTCTACATTGATGATAAAAAATTCGTTAGCCTTTATGAACAAGTCGTTTATCGAATAAAGCCCCTCGTCTTTAAAAACAGTCGTTTTCTTGAAACATTCTCAATTCATGACGCCAAAAAGTTAATACTCCTTGGAAGAACCATTAAACTAGAAAAAGATGAACGCCTCTTCCAAGAAGACCTTAATAAAAACTGCTATTTACTTCTCGATGGAGAAATGGGGCTTAGAAAAGTCTCCTCAAGGCGAGGTGAAGAGGAAAAAATCATTGATCTCAACACTTTGTTCCCAGGGAGTCTCGTTGGCCAAATCGATAATCAACCAGAGTTAAACCCAGACTCTTTTGCTCAAGCGAATAACAGTTGTAAATTGCTCATTATCAATTCAAAATTTATAGAAAAGGCAAAAATCGAATATCCTCATCTCAGTGAAGGTATCGATAGTTATTTTCAAATAACGAATGCTCAAATTTCATAATGTGCTTAAAAGGAAATAAACATGAACAGATTTCTTAAAACAATAGTGCCATTTTTCATTTTATCCTACACAAGCTCAGCTTATACAAATTGCGATAAGACAGGACTTGAGGTTATGAAGATACAAGAAAAGTATCATCAAACGGCTTCTGAAAAAGAGTTCCAATCAATCACATTAAAAGACTTAAAGTCTGGAAGTACAGAAAATCGTGACATGCAAAGGACAAAGAAAACGGTTAACTCCCTTAGTAAATCTCTTATCGTCTTTTCATCACCTTCTAGCATTAAAGGAACCGCTCTACTCTCCCACGAGCAGAATGAGCGTGGGGATGATCAATGGCTTTATCTCCCAGCTCTTCGAAAGACTCAAAGAATCGCCCCCAGTGGAAAGAAAAATTATTTTATGGGAACCGACTTTACCTTCGCCGACCTTGAAGATGAAGCTCTCTCTCAATACGATTATTCATGTAAGAAGCTTTCTAAATGTGGTCCTGATAAATGTTATCTTATTGAAGCCACTCCAAAGAATAAACGTATTGTGAAAGACACAGGTTATTCTATGCGAAAACTCTGGGTCAGAAACGATACTTATGTGACAGTTAGAATTAAATATCTCGACCCCAAAGGGAACGATCTTAAAACACTCACCAATTCCCAATGGAAAAAATACGGAAAGACAGCTTGGAGACCACGAAAAGCTGTAATGAAAAGACCTGGCCTTCATCAAACAACAGTTTTAACTAAAGAGCGAAAAGTCGATCTTCCCATTAGCGAAGAAATTTTTCAGGAGAGATACCTCATAAAAGGAATGCATCTTAAATAATGATTTATCGCCTTTTTTTCATCCTTTTACTTTTAAGCACAACTCAACTTGCCAAGGCCAATAATCGCTCAATTGTAAAAGTTTTCGATATTAAAGGTGAAAGTTTTCTTTTTCAAGGGCGTTCTGCCCCTGTCGAAAAGTTAAACGAGGGTCGAATTCTTCGATCTGGTGATATCATTGCCACCTCAAACCAATCAACTCTTGCCCTCGACTTTAGTGGAAATGGTATTGTCGTCCTCTCACCAAATACACAAGTCCTAGTCAATAAAGTCACTAAAAACCATCTTCTGCACCTCATTCTTATTCGTGGCGAGATCTACTTTCAAACTAAAGGAAGTGCTTGGAAATCAAGACCTCCAGGAGTGATTTTCTCAGTAAGAGGGTACCCTCATGGTTATATTGGCCATAAGTATAAAATTCGCTTTCTCCCTAAAGAGCAGTCTTTAGTTGTGATGGATGATCAAATCAAAGTCTATCCACTCAACCTTAAAGATATTGCCCCTCAAAGGTCTCGGTCTAAGAAATTCATCCAAGGTTTTGCTCTTGATCAAGACGAAGACGATGAATGGCGTTCATTGATTCAAGAATTCGAAACAGATCAAAGAAAAGAAGATCTTCAAAACCAACGTTCTTGGGACTTAAAGTTAGTAACAAGAGGTGTTCACGTTGAAGAAAATCAATTTGTCACCACTGATCTTTTTGTTGACAATGAGGAGCTTGGCGAAAATTCCATCGTAACTGATGACAGTTTAAAGCCCAAGGAAACTTTCTATGATGTTCGTCTTGAATGGGGAACTCGAAAAAGTAAAGGAATGGGCACCTTTATTACAAATGGATGGCTTGAATACGGGGACCAAGAAGACCAATACCGTGAACCACTACAGTTTTTAAATGATCGAAAAGATGGAAGAAGCCACCTCCAGATCGCAGAACTTTATTATCAAATGTCTGGAAAAAGCAATGACTTTACTTTTGGAAAAAAGATCATTAAGTCTGGTTACGCCAATCTTTATTCTATTCTCGATCGAATTACTCCCAAAGATTTATATGACCCACTCGATAAAAGAGATATTGGTAATTACCTTGTCCAATTTGATAGCTATTTTGGAAATTGGACCCTCTCTTACGTCTTACTTCCCTACTATCTGCCAAATAAAGCTGCTCAAAGGTTTATTGCCGATGACTCGGGAAATCTCATAAGACCCAATAGAGAGTATCCTCGATCAAAACCTAGTACCTTTCAACACTACCTCAAGGCCAAGACCTCCACTTCAGGCTGGGACTTCACGTTCTCACTCTTTCGTGGACCCTACAATTCGCCTGTTTACACTCAAACACTCACAGGCCCAAGTGATGGAAGCAATCTCGATTGCTCAAATGCCAATTGCGAAATCAAAGAAATTTACCCCATAGTCGACCGTTTCAGTTTTGGTTTTTCGACATTATTTGGCAAGATAAATACTTACTTTGAATCTCAATACCAAGATGCTGACTCAAGGAGAGATCAGACTTGGTTTAAATATCTCATTGGGGCGACTTGGAAAGAAGGCGACTTTGAATTTACTCCCTTCATTGATCAAGCAACCTACTATCTTGAGTATACAAAAGAAAAGATTGTTAATGAGCAAAGAACTGAAGATATCAATGAGGCCATTAACAATCTCGGGGCGGGAGAAACAAAAACAATTTTCCTCGAGGATACAAGTGAGAGTCGTGACCACGATCACAATATCCTCTTTAGAACTGTCTTAACCTTCTCTCCTAAATACGCTCTCACACTTAATTACGACTATAGTTTTGACCTGCAAGACCTTCTTCAAATTTATGGGATTGAGTACACGGCCGACCAAAACCTTTTTATCAGACTTCATTATGAGAACTATAGATTGAATCTCAAAACCAGACAAAATGACACTTCTTTAACCACCCCACTTGGAAGTTTTAATAACTTAAGTCAATCAACTGACCTGAAAAGAACCTTTGATCGTTACACCCTAACCTTAAATTACACCTTCTAAAATTTTTTCAGATTCTTAGGATTCTCTTTTGACAGAGAGTTGCAAAATTTGAAACAATTTTAAGTGTAGTCATAAACGATTTATGACTTTAGACCCCTCAAAAAAGTAGTCTAAACCAAGGAAGGTAATGTGACGACTGAGACACTCGAAAATCACTCAAATCAAGAACTTAAACAAGCTCCTCAAAAAAGAAAAAAAGTATCAATCGGTCCTGTCATGGAGTTTCGCCGTGAAGGAATTGAACTTATTGATATGTTCATCATTCCTAAAACGAAATCATTAATGGTGAATATTCCAAACCGCAACCTGAGCTCTGAACTCATCGCTGAACTCATTAATACCTTTCAGTGGTGCCAAGAACACACAGAAGTGAAAACTCTCATCATTAACCCTCAAAGTGAAATTTATCCCGAGTTTTATTTTGAAGATCTCGCAGGCAGGGACCAAAAGGAAATCGAGAAATACTTTCAAAGTTTTTTAGAACTTCAAACTTTATTTCACAATCTCCCCCAACTCACAGTTTTCAATCTTTCTAATTGTGAATCTTATGCCTTCTTTGAGCTTAGTCTAGCAGCTGATATGAGATTAGCTTCAGAATTTATCAATGTTCCAATGCCAATGATTAAACGAGGTCTTTTTCCCATGGCCGGAACTCTTGCAATGATGAATGAAAAACAATCTGAATCTCTTAAGCAAGCCGTATATCTTTCAAAAGACTTAAATATTGAGACACTGATTAAACTTGACCTCACAACAGAGGTCTATAAAAAGAGTTCAAAACAAATCAATCAAATACTAAGGGCCAATCATGAGGCCCTATCTGAAGTTAGGGCCTCCCTTAAATTCCTCAATTCAAGGCATGAAAAGTTTGAACACTTCTCAAAACTTAGCCTTGAAACAAATAAAAAGCTTCTTGCGACTAACGAATTTAGAATGCGCTATGAAACTCAGAAAGCTCAGATTATTGACCTAAACCGTGAAAAGCTTTTAAGGCAAGCACTTTAGATTCTCAGAATTGTTTTAACATCATATTCGTTAAAAACATCATCAGCTAAGACATTTTCAGGGCCTAAGCCTAGGATAAAGCCTCCACCTCCAGCTCCACAAAGCTTGAGATAAAAGGAATCTGTATCAATACCGTGGCACCAAACATCGTGAAATAGCTTAGGCACCATCTGACTAAAGTTCTTTAATTGAAACTCAGAGAGCTCTTTAAAAGAGTTTAAAAGCATACCTGTATTCTGGTTTAAGAAGTTCTCAATGCAAGAGTTTGTGGTTGGAATAAGTACGTCGTTGCAAAGATTTGTAAAGTCTCGGGCTTTACACTTTTCTAAAAATAAATTCACAAGAGGTTCAGTCTTTCTTGCACGATGTGTATTGAGCAAGAACATAACAAGATTTGATTTTTCAGACTTTCCAGGTATTTCGATTTTCTGAACGTTCTTTCCTTTTTCAAGAAAAATAGGACAATTCAAATAGCTAATAAGGGGATCAACACCAGAGCTTGATCCATGAAAATGAGATTCAAGTTTACTAAAAATTTGTTTTAGCTCTTCAATATTTTCGGTTTTCTCTTCAACATATCTTTCATAAACACTGGCAACGAGAGCGCCAGAAGAGCCCACACCAAATCCTTGCGGAATAGTCGAATCAAAAGTCAGACCTCTCCCAATATCAAAAAGAAATGATTGAACATCGATTGTGCAATTTAATTCATTTTTTTGAATAATTCGTTTAAGAAATTGTCCAAAGGCCTTAAGCTCTGGATCAATAAAATGTCTCTTTTCATGAAACTTAAGTTTCCCCTCAAAATAAGGATAAGGGATGCTTAGGGCATTTGAATTGAGAATAATAGAATACTCACCAAAAAGGAGAATCTTGGAAGGATAGCTCATTCAATTTCCCCAAAGACTTCGTGCTTCTTAGGCTCTCCACCAATCTCATCATAAATAACTTTTGAAATATTGAACTCCAAACGGCATTGCTCAACAAACTCAAGCATAAGTTCTTTTTCGTAGAGAGGGTAGATTAAATGAATATTAGGCCCTGCATCTAAAGTAAAACCAATTGAAGCATTATTTTTCGATCGAAAACTGTAGAGTTTTTCAATAACTGCAATTGTGTCTGGCCTTAATAGGAGAAATTGGGGATTGGATGTCATCATTAAAGCGTGAAGTTCCAAAGCTTCTTTTTCGAGAATATTGATAAACTCCTTCCAATCACCTGTTTGTAATGCTTCTAATACAGAGTCATAATTTTTTTTAGCGTTCATCAGTCTTTTTTCTCGATAAATATGATCATCCATCAATGAATGCCCAACACTTGAACCCACCTTCTTTTCAGAATCATCGATAACAACAATAGAGTCCCCGACTTGTTGAAAAGCATGATGTTCAATCTGAATTTGATGAGAAAACTCCTCGGAAGTGTCTCCCCAACTGACAAAGGGTGAAAATAAAGAGCGAGAAGCTGAACCTGAGCCAAGTCTAGCAAGAAAGCTTGCCCTATTAAAGAACTCTTCTTTACTCACTTTTTGACCGAGGAGAGAATTTTCAATCTCCGTTAAGCACAACGCTAATGAGGCATAAAAACTTGCAGAGGAAGCAATTCCACAAGAATGAGGAAAAGTGTTTAATGACTGAATATCAAACTGAAATTTATCAACATCAAATTTAAGCTCAGGGGCAATTCTTTTTATAAGAATTTTTTTAAGCTTTTCTGCAAAACTTTGGTTTTGACGGCCTTCAAATGAAAAATTTAATAGAAAATTTGATGACTTTAAAACCTTAACTTGAGTTTGAGTACGGCATTCGCTCAAGGTCCCACTAATATTGGGATTCATTGGTTTTTGAATTTCTTTTTTACCCCAATACTTAACAAAAGCAATATTAGAAGGCGCACTCCAAGTGCTCTGGAACATGAAATCTTTTGCTTTCACCTTATTGCCTTAAATGATTCATCTCAGAGGTTTCAGCTATTATTTGATCATAGCGAAAAATGTCTTTAAACCCACGACTCTGAAAATACTCTTTTACTGTTTCAGGGGAGTCACTACTACAGACAAGGACAAAATCGCCTCCCCATGCACCTAAAGACTTTATAACCCCGTTAAAATCAGAGAATTTGTTATTTACAGACTCTCTTTCAAGAAGCTCTGAAAGAAAAGATTCATGAGCAAGAACCCATTCCATAAACTGTTTTTCATCATTGATATTGAGAAGATCTTCAGTAAGGCCATTCATATATGAGATCGACTTCTCAGAAAAAGGTCTGTACTTTGAGATGTTATTAATTTCTTTATCAGATCGAACCTTCTTACCCAAATAAACAAATGAGAGTTTGTCTTTATAATTTGGAGCAAAATTAGAAAGCTCCCACTTAGGTCCATCTTCATTCTTTTGATAAACAATGGGCCCATTAGATTGAGCGCAAGCAATATCATAGCCAGAACCATTAGAGTTGTTGAAGAAAAGTTCATAAACCCCAACATAGGCCCATTGAGCAAGATTATAAATGAGAGTAGAGCTGCTCCCAAGTCCCCAATCGAGAGGAAAATCAATAAACGTCTCTACTTCGACATGTCCTTCATCACGAAGGAAATGTTGGTTTTGCTTACGAACA
>JBMYPC010000022.1:0-30182 GCA_049599895.1 Bacteriovoracaceae bacterium
CGATAAATATTATGGCTTTACTTATGAAAGGTCATTGATTCATTTTTATCAATCATTAAATCGTTTTCTTCTTTCTCAACAAAAGTTCTACGAAGGCTATAAAAAAGGGGAGAAAGACTTTCCTCAAAAAGAGTTAAATCCTTCTGAGATTACTCGAGAAAGACAAGCTGCAAGGGCAGAGCTTCTTGAATGGGACTCCTATCTTAAAGATGTTAAAAATCAAAAACTTGGCAACTCTGTTTTTAAAGTAGATCTTTTAGCAAAAACTTTTGGGGCTTATGTTCATGAGTCATTCAATACAGTGAATGACGATCAAGTTGCTTTAAGGCTTTATCAAGATGCTAAACTTTTTCTCTTTCGAAATTACAACTCATACCGAACCTTCAATCGGAACTTTAAAAAGTTTAGAGGCGATTATTCGAAACTCCCCAAAATGAAAAAAGAAGTTGTTGAAAAAAAATATGTCAATATGACAGAGTTTCAAAAAACTTTAAAAGACTTTTTGGATTTTAAAATTTTATCTCTTATTAAAAAAATTAGACCTCGAGATTATAAAAAGCAGGTTCGTCTGCAAAAGCCTACAAAAAAGACTTTAGAGGCCTTAAAGAAATACAAAAACCGTTCTAATGTAGGGATTGTTTTTCAAAAGGGCTTTATACCAAAGAAAAATCCTTCTAAGCAGTATTTTGGTCTCGGAGCGGTTATTGATGATCCTAATGCTTCTGGCGCGGCTAAAGCAGCAGCGGCTATTGGCTCGGTTGTCTTGACTGTCTATGCGGCTCAGACCTTAGGTTTAATGCCACCACCACGAAGCTATAATCCTATTGGTGCCCATATGGGAATTCGAGTAGCCGAAGGAGTGGCCAGGCATTCAGCAATTTCATTTGAGCTTCCCAAAATGGAGAATCGTCCCTCTTCTAAAATGAGTTATCTCAAAATATCAAATTCAAAAGATAAAAAGACAATTCGTTCCGTAGAGGTCCCAGTGGTTAATCCCTTAGGAGATATCGCGGCAGAGGCCATCGCTGAAGATTCGGCAGCAAGATATGCAAGAATTGGAACCCGCCTCGCTCTTAAGCACATTGCTGCGATTCTGGCATCCTATACAACCTACAAGGCCATGATAAGCAGTGATAAGCCAAAGTTTATTGCAAAAAATGTTGCCGTCTTACAGTACCTCGCTGCTGCTAAGGGAATTCAGATGAGTGAAAAGGCCGACATTCGTTATTGGAGTTCACTGCCTCAGGACTTAAGGTTTGTAGACTTTTACATTCCTGAAGGTGAGTACCAGCTAAATCTCGAACTTAAGAAAGGTAAAAAGCTTCTTCAGTCTATTGATCTTGGTAAACAAAAGATGAAGAAGAATCATCAACTTTTAAATGTAAGCTCCAGGATCTAGTTTAACGGAGTTCTCTTCTCGGTCATAATGAGGGGATTTCGACAAACTTTCCGGCATTTATAATTTCTCTAATTATTTGACTCTTATTTACCGAATTAGGAGTCAATGAAATGGACTCACAGAAGAACATTTAAACTTCTAAGCTTTATCGCTCTGACTTTACTGTGTGAAAGTGTTTTTGCTCGCAGCTATCAAAGAAGTCGTGTTTTAATGCATGATCAGGAAGTCGACTGGAGTGCAAGCTGGCTCAAGCTCGGAAAGACAGAAGGTGACAGTATAAAGGAACTCTTTAAACTGTTAAGAAAATCAAATACTGGGACGAGAATTCTCTTAAAAACAAGAAACAAACTCGATGTCGAAGGAAGAGATATTCTCGATCTGGTTTCATCAGCTGAGACCTCCTTAACAGATACAACACTTATTCGAAGGTTCTCTCCCTACAATCCTCTCGATGTAACATATGTGACTCGCTCAACGATTACGATCAACCGCAATCACAATGTGATGGATGCCTTATTAGATCTTGCCCACGAATTAACTCATTTTATTTATAGAGCAGCTTTTAACCCTTACGAAGCAAACTTCAATTGGAAGCAGTTTATTGCTGATACCGTTGAAGGAAGAGGGGGAGAAGTTGATGCCTACCTTAAAGAATGCCAAGTGATGAAAGAGCTGAGACCAAGATATTATGCCAACGGTTCGAAGTGTTTGAATGTGGTTGATATGAGAACTGGTAAACTTTCTAAACTTTTGGCCACTCGAGAGTTTTATCGTGTGGGGAATCATCTTAAGAGATTTCACCGCCGAGTCAAAGACCTTGATCTTGAGGCAGAAGATCAGAATTTTCCAATTTCAGGAAAAGAAAGCCGTTTTATCTCTTCCGCTTATGGACTCCCTTATCCTGTTGCGGCGCTAGAGGAATACGCGGTGATTATGAATACAGTGTGCCAAAATGACCAGAAGCGATTAAAGATGATCTCAAGAAGCCCCGCAGTATCTGACTCTGAACATCAGGAATACCTTCTGAATTTCAAAAGCCGCTGCCGTTCATTTGTGCAATAGGGTTCATGCCTTACTTTTGCTGCGTTAAGACAAATCTCTTACAACTTAAATTCCAAGCTAAATTGATGAAGATTCGTTGACCCCAACCAGTTAACTTGGTAAAAATAATAGAGTATAAAAAGTATAAGAGTTTGATTTTCTTGGTTTCTTTACAGAGACCCAATATCGTTGAGGTTTAATATGACTCAAACCCAAGCGCCTGCAATGTCAGCGCAGACAGGCCCAATTACAGATGGACTTATTCTTACGACAGTAGATGATTTTCTCAACTGGGGAAGAAAGAATTCTCTTTGGCCTATGACCTTTGGTCTTGCTTGTTGTGCAATTGAAATGATGGCAACAGGTGCTTCTAAGTATGACTTAGAGAGATTTGGTTGTGGAGCTTTTATGGCAACACCAAGACGAGCTGACTTAATGATTGTTGCTGGAACGGTAACTCTTAAAATGGCTTCAAGAGTGAAGACTCTCTATGAGCAAATGGCCGAACCAAAATATGTGATCTCTATGGGCTCTTGTGCCAACAAGGGTGGACCTTACTGGCAACACGGATACCATGTCTTAAAAGGTGTCGATGAAGTTGTTCCTGTTGATGTTTATGTTCCTGGATGCCCTCCAAGACCAGAAGCACTTATCGAAGGGATTATGACTCTACAAAAGAAAATTTCAAACGAAAGATTATTAAAAGACAAATGGATTAAAAATGCTTAGTGAAATCGTTTCAGATCTTAGTCGTTCTGTTAATGGCTCTTCAGCAAAACTTAATGAAGCTGAAGTAGGTGATTCATCAGTTCAAGTTGCTTCAAGCACTATCAAAGCTTGTTGTGAAAGATTAAAATCAAACTTTGGCTTCAACGTATTACAGGTGATTTCAGCTGTTGATTATCCTCAAGATAATGAAATCGAACTCAACTATATCTTAGCAAACTTCACCAGTGGGGATGAGCTAATTTTAAAAACGAGACTTCCTCGTGGTGATGAAAATTCACTTCCCAAAATTGAAAGTGTGACTTCTCTTTGGAAGGCAGCGAACTGGCAAGAAAGAGAAGCTTACGACATGATGGGGATTGATTTTGTTGGTCACCCAGACCCTCGAAGAATTCTTTGTCCTTATGATTGGACCGGATATCCCTTAAGAAAAGATTATGTAGTTCAAGAAGAGTATAACGGGATGGTTGTTAATCCTGAGTCTAAGATGAATCGTGACGATCACTTTTTTGGAGATAAGCTTATCCAAGAAAAAGGTGATCCCAAAAAGATTGCTTGGAGTTGGAAAGAAGTTATTGACCGTAACGAAAGTAAAAAAGAAACAACAGAAGGAACTCAAGCCTAAGGCTTAGAGGAAAACTTTATGCAAGATAAAATAGAAAGTTTAAAGTCGGATCTTTTGACCATCAATATGGGGCCACAACACCCGGCAACCCATGGGGTTTTAAGAGTTGAAATTAAAACCGATTCAGAGATTGTCGCTGAAGCAGTGCCTCACCTTGGATATCTTCACAGATGTATGGAAAAGCACTGTGAGCATCTTGATTATAGAGGAGTGATTCCTTTTTGTGATCGAATGGATTACCTCGCATCAATGAGTATGGAATGGGGTTACTGTCTCGCAGTTGAAAAAATGCTTGGCACAGAAGTTCCTGAAAGAGCAGAGTACATAAGAATTATTATTGGTGAGCTTCAAAGAATTGCTTCGCACCTTATGTTTTTTGGTGTTTATGCTATTGACCTTGGGGCCTTTACTCCATTTCTTTATGCTTTCCAGGACCGTGAAGAAATCCTAAGACTCTTTGAAGAGATCTCGGGAGCGAGACTTCTTTATAATTACTTCTGGATTGGTGGGGTCTGGAATGATGTAAATTCCGAGCAACTCAAAAGAATTGGAAGAATGTGTGACACTTTTGAAGAGAACTTTAAAAAGTATCACAACCTTGTAGGTGAAAATTCAATCTTCGTTAACCGAACTGCCAATATTGCTCAAGTTACAGAAGAAATGGCCTACGACTTTGGTGCAACTGGACCTGTTCTTAGAGGCTCAGGAGTTGAGTGGGATCTAAGAAAGAAAAGGCCATATTCTCTTTACGAGAAATTTGATTTTGACGTTATCACTGGAAAAGGTGAGAAGGGCGTTCTTGGTGATTGTTGGGATCGCTATTATGTCCGAGTTATGGAAATGTTTGAGTCTATCAAAATCATTCGCCAGGCCCTTGATGGGATTGAGGATGGAAAAGTTATGGGCAAGGTGCCTAAGATTCTTAAAGTTCCAAAAGGTGAAATCTACTGCCGTACAGAATGTCCAAGAGGTGAACTTGGTTACCATCTTGTAAGTGACGGTGGAAAAATGCCATACCGATTAAAAGTAAAATCATCTTGTTTTACACATACTTCAATGCTTCCTGAGTTGGCCCCAGGTCAAATGGTTGCTGACTTTGTTGCGACTATTGGAAGTATCGATATTGTTTTAGGGGAGGTTGACCGATGAGCGCAGAACACGTTCAAACACTACAAGCAGAGGATCTCTCTGGCCTTAACCTTGAAAGAGAGCAAGACAAGCTCACACTAGGAAAATGGTTTAAAAATGTTTTCAACGCGATAAAAACGATCTCTAAGGGAATGAGAATTACTTTTAAGTATGTTTACGGAGTAAAGCCTGTAACAATTGAATACCCTGAAGTAAGAGAAGCATTACCTGAAAACTCAAGATCAAGACTTTTTAACGACGTTGATAATTGTATTTCATGTCTTCAATGTTCTGTTGCTTGCCCTGTTGATTGCATCTACATCACAGCAGTAAGAAGAGATAAAGAAGCTCCAAAACTTAAGACAGACGATGGAACTCCAATCAAACTCGATCTTAAGCAATACACAATTGATACAGCTCTTTGCTGTTACTGTGGTCTTTGTACAACAGTTTGTCCGACTCAGTGTCTGACTCACACAACTGATTACGAATACGCTCAGTACACAATCGATTCAATGAAGTACGATTACCTCGATGCCGATATCCGTGCTTGGAAACATCGAATCGTAAAATAAGCTCTTTTTATTTATAAATTTGAGTTTTGATTAGTAATGAATCTTATCGATCTTTTTTGACCATTCATCAAAAACTTCTTTCGCTGACTCACGATCAATTTGTTGAAGAGGGATCTTACGTTCTTCCATTTCAACTTTAAACTCTTGATAAAGAAACTCATCATCAAAGCCAATTGCAGCAGCATCTTGTCTTGTGTTGGCGTAATAGATTTTATCGATTCTTGCCCAGTAGATAGCCGCAAGACACATAGGACAGGGTTCACAGCTCGTATAAATTTCACAACCTTCTAAAGAGAATGTTCCAAGCTTCTGGCAAGCATTTCTGATCGCCGTAACTTCGGCATGAGCTGTCGGGTCACAAGAGCTTGTCACCTTATTCCAACCTTCAGCAATAATTTCACCATCTTTCACAATGACGGCACCAAATGGCCCACCTTCGTTACTGTTCATCTTTTCTCTTGAAAGTGAAATGGCCTTCTTCATTGGCATACTGAGCTCCTTGAAACTAGTTGTACCCACTTATAACTGACCGATATCAGTTTGTCACATCTTGTCTATGAGATAAGTTGTTGAAAATACTAAGGGTGTTTTGAAATGATAAAGCCCTTTAAGTAATCACTTTCAGGAAAATTTTCTAAAGCACCACAATCGCCATCTAAGAAAAGCTCTTCTTGGATGGCGTAGTTCTTTGGCAGAAGAGAATTCACAACAGATTTAAATTTCTTTCGTGTTGTTTGATGAGTATTGCAAAAAAGAGCAATCTTTCCATTCTCTGTTAAAACTTCAAAGAGCTCCGGAAGAAGCTTTTCGGTATACTCTAAAACTGAATATCTTTTATTCTTATCTGTAAAACTACTTGGTGGATCGCAAACGATAAATGAGAACTTCTGGTTTTCTTTTTTGAGCTTTTTAATCGCACTTAGGGTATCGCTTTTAATTGAATAGTGGTTTTTTGTTTCAAGATGAGAGTTAAGCTCAAGGTTTTCTTGAAGCCAGTTAAGATATTTGGGAGATAAATCTACAGAAACAACTTTTTTCGCTTCAAGCCCTAAAGCATAAAGACTGTAGGCCCCTGTATAACAAAAAAGATTGAGAACTGAATCGGCTTTATAAAGATGTTCTGATAGCCCTTCTCGAATAGAAGACATGTCCGTATAGATTCCAAAATCGTAGAAGTCCTTCATATTGAGTTTATAGCTTATCCCAAACTCATTGATGACGACTTCATTATCAATCAGGTCTTGGTCAGAGCTTTTTATTTTGAGTTTTGAAGTATTTCTCACTGTCCAAATGATTGTGATATCTTCTTCAAAGTAATGATTGAGGCTCTTTTGAAGAATTGATTTCACTTGTTCTTTCTGATGGCCCCAGAAGTTTGCGTACTCTTCAATAAGAACAATATTTTTAAGCTTTAAGATTTTAAGACCTGGAATTTGGTCATACTCAGAAAACACTAAAAAGAAGTTTTCTCTTTCATTATCGATTTCTTCTTCGATTCTTTCTTCAATTGCTTCAGACACTCTTATAGAAAAATCTTCCCAGAAGTTATCGGTGGAGTAAGACTCTTCAGAGTTTTCAAGAACGGTCCAAAGTCTTGCTTTGACTTTTGAATGTTCTGGATCGTTAAGGAAGACCCATTTCTGATTATTTGATAGGGAGTAGATGAGAGGAAAGTTCTTGGGGAAGTTGAGAGAATAACGATCCTTCGTGACCCAAGGATGACCCTTTCTTAAATATTTATAGCTATCGGGATGAAGGACAACTTCGCCATCGCTCTTAAGTGACTTTTTGTCATTTCCTCTGTTTGATGGCCTCTTTTTTATTGAAGGTTTTTTATAGCTTGAGGTGCTTTTTGATTTCTTGGAATTCCTGGATGGCGTCTTCAAGTTTTACTACCAATTGGTTGGTGACATGAAATGGATCTTTGACTTCATTGATCCCAATTGCACCGAGTTCGAGAACCTGCTCTTCACTGAGTTCACTATAAGGATCGATAGTTTCACAGAGTTGATTGAGCCGTTCAATTTCGCCTTCAAGAAATCCAAGTTTTTTCTCGAGAAAAACTTTATCAGAGCTGAGATTTGGACCTGTACTATTTAATGTTTCGTTAGTTGGATTCAAGGCTTGCTCCCTTTCTATCGGACCTAAGTAGCAATTCTACCTAAAATAGACATGAGTTGTCAAAAATGACGCTTGGCAAACTAAGTTGGTGTCTAATTTGTATAAAAAATTACAGGTTTAAGTGACAAAGGGGACATAAGTGCTTCAAATTTTTATCATTTCTGGCTATTTCGGGATCATTTTCTTTTTGTTGAAATGTTTTTTACCGAAAAAAGGCCTTCGTTTGGGAGCGGCCCTTGCAACCATTGGATTAAACGACATTTCAAAAGAGGGCCAGCGTCTTATTGGGGAGATTCAAAGATGTCTTCTTCGGATCAGCTCCTTTGGAGCCGAAGGTTTCGTGATTGAAACGGTTTATAAAGAATACTCTGAAATTGCGAAGGATCTGATTTTTGAGCACAGTAAGCTTGGGGGGTCGATAAGAGAATATCTTGAGTTTCTTTTAGACCGAGTCGAAGAAGATATCGGTTTTGAAAAAGAGCAGTTTTCCTCTAGGTCAAACTGCTTGATTCAGGCGATCTTTATCATGGTTGTTATCGGAGTTTTCTATTTTTATGCAACAGGAGTTCTGGGGCAGAAAAAAGACTGGTTTACCATTGGGATTCTAGCTCTCTTTCAAATGACAACTCTTTCGATACTTCTTTTTGCTCTAAGATGGTTTACTGAGATGAAGCTCTTTCCCTATAGCCAGACATTGCTTTTTATCACAAGACTTCATTATTATTTAGGTTTAGGGTTTTCGCCACAAGAAGTTCTCAAGCGTTGCCATTTTGAAGAGTTTCTCAAAATGAAAACGACGGATAAAAATCTCATTTCGCTGAATAGTGAAATCAAAGCACAAATTGAAGACTGGAGTAAATTTGGAGGAGATTTAAAACAGAGTCTTAATTCAATGCTTAAAACCTTGAGCCTTCTTCGAAAAACGGCTCTTCAAAATTATCAGAGAATTACAACAGTGGCGCAATTCTTGACTCTTACATTAGTGGCGATTCCCTCCTTTTTCTTTGTGATATTCCAATTCGTAAGACACGTCTGGTCATAGAGCCTTTGGGTCTTGCTAAGAGGGCGATGTTTAAGCTAGTTTTAATGACTAAATTTCTTAAAAATTTCTTTACGATGGTTCAGGGAGTCGCAATGAGCACTAAGCCTACAAATGATAAGCAAATCATTTATTCAATGTCACGAGTTGGAAAAGTCTATAGACAAAAGCATGTCCTCAAAGACATTTCTCTTTCTTATTTTTATGGAGCAAAAATTGGAGTTCTCGGTCTTAACGGTGCAGGGAAGTCGACTCTCTTAAAGATTATGGCCGGGATTGATGATGACCATCTTGGAACCACGACAATGTCTAAGGGCTACACCATTGGCTACCTTGAGCAGGAACCAACCCTCGATCCTGAAAAAACAGTTAGAGAAATTGTTCAAGAAGGTGTAGGTGAAGTCATTGATCTTCTGAAGCAATTTGATGATCTCAATGCAAAGTTTGCTGAGCCTATGGAAGACGATGAAATGCAAAAGCTTCTTGAAAAGCAAGCTGTTCTGCAAGACAAGCTTGATGCTTCCAATGCTTGGGATATTGATAGCCGACTTGATCTTGCGATGGAATCTTTAAGATGTCCTCCTGCTGATCAAAAAGTAGGAGTTCTTTCTGGTGGTGAAAAAAGGCGAGTGGCCCTTTGTCGTTTACTTTTAAAAGAGCCAGATATTCTTTTATTAGATGAGCCCACCAACCACCTTGATGCGGAAACTGTTTGGTGGCTTGAAAGACATCTTCAACAATATAAAGGAACTGTTATTGCCGTAACCCACGATCGTTATTTTCTTGATAATGTTGCGGGTTGGATTCTTGAACTTGATCGAGGAATGGGGATTCCCTTTGAAGGAAACTATTCGGCTTGGCTAGACACTAAGGCCAAACGTCTTGCTCTTGAAGAAAAACAAGAGTCGAAAAGACAAAAAGCAATGAAGGAAGAACTTGAATGGATTAACTCAAGCCCTAAAGCGAGACAGGCCAAAAGTAAGGCCAGAATTAAAGATTACGAAGAGAGACTCAAACACTCAAAAGAGAAAAGAGTGGAAACGAATGAGCTCTTTATCCCTTCTGGACCTCGTCTCGGTGATGTTGTGATTGAGGCCCACGGTGTTTCAAAAGGCTTTGAAGATAAGCTTCTCTATGAAAATTTAAATTTTAAACTTCCTCCAGGTGGAATTGTTGGTGTTATTGGTCCAAACGGTGCCGGTAAGACAACTCTTTTTCGTTTGATAATGGGAGAGATGCAACCAGATGCGGGGGAATTTAAAACAGGTGAGACAGTAAGTGTTTCTTATATTGATCAGGGAAGAACCCTCGATGCTGATGAAACTCTACTTCAAACAGTTTCAGAAGGAACTGAGCTTATCAAGCTTGGTGAAAGAGAAGTGAATGCAAGGGCCTATCTTGCAAAGTTTAATTTCTCTGGTGAAGACCAAAAGAAAAAAGTAAGTGAATTATCAGGTGGTGAGAGAAATAGAGTTCACCTGGCACGGACTCTTAAGCAAGGGGGAAATGTTCTTCTTCTCGATGAGCCAACTAACGACCTTGATGTTAATACGCTTCAAGCGCTTGAAAAGGCCCTCATTGAGTTCCCTGGTTGTGCCGTTGTCATTTCTCACGATAGATATTTTATCGATCGAATTGCGACTCATATCCTTGCCTTTGAGGACGACAGTCAGATTGTTTTCTTTGATGGGAACTTCTCTGATTACGAAGAGGATAAGAGAAAGCGACTAGGTGAAAATGCAATCAATCCAAAAAGGCATACATACAAAAAGCTAAAACGTGATTAAGGTTTTTAAGTTTGGAGGGTCTCTTTTAAGCGACCCTCAAAAAATGTGTAAGGTCGTCTCTGAAATTCATTCAGAGAAACCAACCCTTGTTATTATTAGTGCTCTTAAAGGCATGACCAATCGTCTTGAAGAGCTTTGTATGCTTCTTTATCAAGGTAAGCTTAAAGCGGCACAAAAACAATTTGAAGATATAAAGCAAGATCACATTACCTTTCGATCAGAGCTTCCACTGTTTCTCGATTTACATGAAAATCTTGAGAAAATGATTTTTGATGAACTGGATCAGCTTTGTTCTTCTAAACTCGATCAACTTATTTGCAGTACCTATGATCAAGTTCTTTCCTGTGGGGAGAGATTAAGTTCTTTATATCTTCATTCTCAATTAGAGAATTCAAAACTTTTTGATTCAAGAGACTATATTAAAACTGATTCGAATTTTTCCAACGCAAAACTTGATTGGGACTCAACAAGAAAAGCATTTCGTGAGTTTGAATTAGAGCCTGATAAGCTTTATATCTCTCAAGGTTTTATCGCTTCAGATCTTTCTGGCTCAACCACAACATTAGGACGTGAGGGTTCTGATTATTCAGCGACAATCTATTCAAACCTCATGAAAGCAAATCAAGTGAGAATTTACACTGATGTTGATGGAGTTTTTAGTACCGATCCTAAAAAGATCATTGATGCTAAAACAATTCCACAGCTTCATTTTGATGAGGCCCATACTTTTGCTAAAAATGGGGCCAAGGTTTTGTACCCTCGAACCATTGAGCCTTTAAGAGAGATTCAAACCGACTTGATTGTTTGTTCTTTAGATTCAAGCTCAGGTGGTACAAAGATTAATTCTTCTGGCCCAGAAAAGGGATTTAAAGGTTTAATCTTTAATAGCCATCCTACAAAAGGGCTGCTTGAGCTTATCTTAGTCGGTTGCTTTGATAAAGAAATGGTGAAGGCCATGGAAGCGGACTATAAAATTACTGCCCGAAGTTTTGACAGGCATGAGATTATTACAGTCGTCTCTATAGAAGAAAGTCTTGAGTCCACTGCTCAAAACTGGCATCAGAAACTATTCTTAAACACTTAACGCAATGCTAACGTGCTTATTTAATCCTTACTTGAGTTTTGAACGAAAACATTAGATATATTATGCATGGTGATTAACAGAAGAACATTCGTAAAGCTTTTAGGGCTGGGTTTATCGGCACCAGCACTTGGTTTTGGAAAAGAGCAAACAGAACTCTTTTTACCAAAAACTGATCCCCGAAGACTAATGACGAAGTTCTGTTTTGGTTCTTGTAATAAACACCATCTTCCCCAGGATCATCTTTCGGCTATCGCTTCTTTAGATCCCGATCTTTTTATATGGCTTGGCGATAATGTCTATGGTGACACTTATGATATGAACCTTCTTCAAAGTAAGTATCAAAGCCTTAAATCAAACTCACATTTTTATAATCTTTACCGAACATGTCCGATGATTGGAACTTGGGACGATCACGACTTTGGAAAGAATAATGCAGGTGCTGAGTTTTTGATGAAAGAAATGAGTCAGCAGCACTTTCTCGATTTCTTTGATGTTCCTAAGGATTCCCCACGAAGAGAGCAAAAGGGGATCTATTCTTCAAGTGTTCATGGGCCCGCAGGTCAAAAGGTGAAATTTATACTTCTCGACCTTAGGTATCACAAAGAAAAGAAAAACAAAAAAACTGCAGACATGCTAGGCCAAGAGCAATGGACTTGGCTTGAAAATGAAATTAAAAATAGTGATGCAAGTTTTCATATTTTTTGTTCAAGTATTGGCGTTTTAAAAGGTCTTCCTTTTGTGGAAGACTGGAGTGACTATCCCAGAAGCTATAAGCGCTTTATGGATTTGATTGATACTTATAGACCTTCGGGAACTTTTTTCATCTCGGGTGATAAACATTTTGGTGCTCGGATTACCAATACTTATAAAGGACAGCGTTATTATGAATGGATGTCTAGCGGTATGACCCATTCAATACGAAAGCCCTTTATTCCTGTTGCCCGGTTTAAGTATAAGAAAAAGAACTGTTACTTTGAAGAAAACTTCGCTCAAGTTCTTTTTGACTGGGAAAAAAGTGAGCCTGTCATGACCACTCAAATTCTTAATCCAAGCAAACGAGTTGTTCTAGAGTCTCGATACCAGCTCTCTTCAGGGATACTTAGACAAATCTCTTAAGAAATGATGTTTTCAAAAAAAGGCCTTCCGTGAGAAATTCCCTTTAACCAAATCGCCTCTTTAATTTTTCCTTTTTCAAGATGAACAATAATATCAATATTTCGACAAACAAGTTCTTGGATATTATTGGCATCAATTGTCTTGAGATTTGAATAAAGACAAAAGAGCATAATGAGTCGATCAATGGCATCGAGAGCCGAGTTGGCGTGGATGGTGGACATGAGTCCTTTATGGCCATTGTTGAGATTGAGAATAAGGGGAACAACTTCAGATGATCGAATTTCTCCCAATAAGATTCGATCAGGTCTCATCCTTAATAAATAATGACAATAGTTTAGATAATCGTCATCTTTTCTTCCCGTTCTTGTAATCAGATGGCTCACATTCTGGCTATGGGTTCTTATTTCGGGAAGATCCTCAATGACTACTGTGTGTTCCTCTTGGTTGAGATGACAGAGAAGTGAATTTAAAAAGGATGTTTTTCCAGATCCCGTACTGCCAGAGATGAGAATATTACTAAAGCTTCTTCCCTGATCGATAAGATAGTCTTTAAGTTCGCTGGAGTTGGTAAATTGATCAAGAGTAAAAATTTCCTTTTTAAAGATTCTTATATAGGCCTTATGACAATGATTTTGGTTTGTTGAACTATGAATGAGGGTGACTCGAACCTTTTTTCCAAATAAAGTTCCATCAAAACTACAGAATGGATTTTCGTAGTTAAAGCTTTGACCATGACGAATCGCTAAGAACTCCATCGAGAGGTTATATTCAATGACCTCAAGATCATAAAGTGTGTGCTCCATAGAGGAATTAAATGTTGTAAATTGAATATGTTGATGAGAGTGGAGGATGATTTCATGGGGATCCTCATTGAAAACGTCCTCGATAAAAGATAATGAAAAAAGATTAGAAAACCAATCTTGTGCGACTTCTGATTTAAAGAACTGAAAACTTTCTTTTAAATCTGTATGATTTTCTAAAAAATAACGAATGAGTGATTCATAAGAATCGCAAAAACCTGAAGAGTGAATACGACTGAAGTTTTTTTGAAGACAATCGTTGATGATTTGTCTCGAAGTCATTGAAGTTCCTCAACATTAATAATTCCATAGATCTTTTTATAATGGTGACTTTTATTTCGACTCGAAAAAAGAGCACTCAAGAGGGGGATCTTATTAAGGTATGGAATAGATTTATGGTTTTCAGCATAAGATTTAATCCCAACGGTGAAGAGTTTTGTAGGCTCGTCTCGATAAAGATAAAGCATCGATTTTTCAGTATTGGAATTAAACTGACCTTCGGAAGTAGGACTGGAAAGAGAGATAAGACTCTTTGCTTTTAGTTTTGAGCCAAATCTTTCAAGCTTAAGTTTGACGGATAGCCCTGCGAACTTCCATTTTGTCTCTGTCCTATTTTCTCCTGCTTGCCCTTGAAAAGGTATTTCACCACCAATTTTGAGCTCAACATATTCATCGAGAATGGTTGTGATTTCAGGTTCTGCGATGACTTGAAAATTGACTTTTTCGTCTTTGAGATGAATGAGATTGTTTTCATAAACCTCATTAAAGCTTTTCTTAAAAAGGGAAGAGAGAGAAATCTTAAACTCTTCGAGTCCAAGATCTCTATGTTTATCGTCTAAATTCTCAAATTGAATAATCTTAAGTGAAACTCTGTAGTTTTTTGGTGATGGGCCTGGAGCTTCTGCCATCACAGAGACTTGATAGCGACTTTCAAGTTTAGTCAGTAAAGTTTTAAGCTTTTTCTTTTCAGCATCAACTTCACAAAAAATTTGGATATTTCTTGTGTAGCAATTAATACTATCTTCAAACTGAGCATAAAACTGTGAGTAAACTTCTGTAATGATTGGCCTCCATATCTTTGAGGAGAGTTCTCCTTGAATTGAGAGAGAGGCCTTTTTAGCTTTATGTGTTCTTAAGAGTTTATTGAGGTAAAGATAATGGGCCTTATCTTCAAGAGGCTTCAAGATTTTCAAAGAATTAAAACCAATCTGTTTAAAATTCAAGCTGTGATTTTTTAAATAGTGAATGACTCGCTTTAGCTCCTTACTGGGCTTAAAGTTTAAGATTGCGATCCGATAGGTTTTGATAAGCTCTCCACGGTTCCAGATGTTGAGAGTACTCTGGCCGAGGGCCTTGGATTTAATGATGATTTCTGACGCAGAAGGTCTCGAGGTCACTGAGATTTTACTTGGATCCGAAATGGAGAACTTAGAGTTGCGCGGAAAGTCAATTGGCTTAATTTCACCTCTTGAAAGGTAAATATCTGAAATTTCGGAAAAACATTCATTGTTAATCAAAAAACTCAGAAAAAGCACGAGCAATAATTTGACTGAATTTAAGAATTTCATTATGTTATGTCCTCACTTGCGATTCATGTTGATAAGGAGAAAGTGATCATGGTTTCACTTACGCGAATAACGAAAACGAAAAGAGCTAATAAACGTAAGAAAATGGGAAAAAAGCGCAAGGCTGCGAATAGAAACAAGGGAACAACTCCTAAGTTTGCGATTCACCAAGACAAAGCTTAATTTCATAAGTTCATTCACAGACTTCTCTTTATAGGTGTATGAAACACCCGCAGCGCATTTCTAAAATGTGACGGTGACGTTTTTACAATTTTAAATTCACCACGACCATCAAAGCAAAAGTGATAAATTGATTCTTTCACTTCATGGCAGACTTTCTTTTTGTCTTTCACAGACTTAATTCCAATAAATTCTTTGGGAATAGAGTAGCGATCGATTAAAACTTCTTTTGTGAGTTTGGCCTTGTCCCATTCCCCTGAATGTGTGATCACAAAGATTTCTCGGGCCTGAGCAGAAAAGCAAAGACAGGTGTGCAAAGCTAAAAGCTTAATAAGGTATTTCATAAGGGTCTCCTTTTTTTGATTTCTTTCTAAAAACTTTTGAAACTCCGTAGGGGAAGGCCAAAAGATTCTTTTTATTGATGATTTCTTTTTTCAAATACTTTTTAGGTATTGAGACTTCAAAGTATTGACCTTTGTGATCGATATGATCGTGCTCCGCTTGGAGGTCAGCTCTATGAATATAAGCTTCTTTGATCCAGAGCTTTCCGTCAGTGCTATTGATAGAAACTTTATTAACGGAATTTTCTAAAGTCGTAAGGTTTGTGAGGTGTAATTTTAAAGTTGTAAAATGTGAAGGAACTTTCAAGACGACTTTTTTTGTGATTTGTGTTTTCTCTCCAGGCATAATGATGAGAGCAACTAGTATGTTTGTGAGTAGAATGCAAAGAAAAGCTTTTAATGCGAATTTCTTTTTGTATTCCAGAAGCCTCTGGTCTTGATCGAATTGTTTGAGAGGATCACTTGAAAATGGAAAATCTTCTTTTTTCGATTCGATTCCATTCTTTTTGAAATTCTCCAAGAAGTTTCCCGTAAGCTTTTCTGTAATCATGATGTATTTTGACTCCTGTTAATAATATTGAGGCAAGAACTCCTATCCAGAGAACGGATTCAAGAACGGCTTGACCTTTTTCAGACTTTCGAGTGATATCACTGAAATTTTGATCTTTGATGAAAGCCTCCCTTTGATTTGAAACTTCATTCTTGTCAGTAACGATTTTTGATCTTTACTTGTGATGTAAAGTGAAATTCTTTTATTTCTTAACCTTGCGGTATCATCGAGTTTTCTTTTAAGAACAGTTCCATAAGGCAATTGTTTGAGACCGAGAACTCTTTCTGTTTTGCAATAAGCGTTCTTTAAAGAACCTTTAAGATATTTAAAATGACGAAGGTTCTGAGTTCTCATAAGACTCTTTATTCCGGCTACGGCCATGGGCCGAGTTTTGGGGGAGAGTTTTAGAGGTTGAAGAAGAAGAATTTTTTTATTTAAGGAAGAAATTGATGAGTGATAATCCTGAAGGTTTTGAGCTCTGCTTTTAAGACAGAGTAGGTGATTGATCTCATGGACAATGTTTTGTCTTTTAAATTCAAGTTTTGTGATGTTCATCACAATGACTGACAACAATGCCAGCATCATGGTAAGTCCAATCAGTGAAACCGATCCTACTTGGTTAGAATAAAGAGGTTTTTTTGGTTTCATCGATTGAAGATCCTTTGAAAACGAGTTCTTTATTTTTTTGAATACGTGATCCCTTTCGCTTATAAGTTTCAAATCCGTGACAAGATTTTTGAAATTGTCTTCTTTTCTCTTTATTGATCAAAAAAGGTTTGATGTGTTCAATCTCTTTTGAAGCGTGATGGGAATGACAGCTCTCTTTATTAAGAAAATGAATAAAGCTTGTCGTCGTCAGAGTAATTAAACTCATTCCAAGCACGGATTCGAGAACTTTCATAGAAGACTTCGTGTATTGATTTTGACTCTTTTTGAGATTGCTTCTCGCATATTTTTCAGCTTGGTTTCTAGAGTGTCGCCAAAGCCCTTGACCACGCCAAGACAGAGTATTCCGATCAAGCTACTGATAATGATGTATTCTAGGACTCCTTGACCCTTTTGGTTTCGTAGGTGCTTTGTTTCCATAAATCTTTCCTTGGCTATTGTTGATCGACCTTTTGAGTCAATATTCTTCATAAACTGAATAGCGAATATTTCCCGATGAGAGGAGTCTGAAATGAAATTCCTTATGAGTTTTTCAATTTTGAAATTAAGGACTTAGGTAAGTTTTTCACGTAAATGTTTGACTTGCGCGGTTTCGGACTTAGCCTTTAAAATAAACATTATGGAAGATAAAACCAAACTTATTGTGCTCGCTAAAAAAGAGCTCGTGTTAATTCTAGCGTTGTTCGCGGTGTCAATATCAATCGCTTTTACCTTTGGCTTTAGGCTAGGGAAGAACTATTCATTTGATTCTGGACCATTAACTTCAAGTGATCGTAATCGAGTTGATCAAGCGGCTTTAATGAAAGCAGTTGAAGAAGAAAATGCTGAAACAGTAGAAACCACGGCGCCGGCTGATGTACCTGCTCCAGAAGCTCAAAAAGAAGCAAAAGCTGATGCCAATGAGCTTCTTCAAAAAAGGCTTTATGAAGAGCTTAAAAAAGAGCCTGGAACCAATGATCAAGTAGGTGATATTGAGCCTGTTGAGAGTTCGTCAAATGACACTCAAACCGATGAAGAATTAAATAAAGACGAGATTCAAGGAAAATACACCATTCAGCTAGCTTCAGTGACTTCTCTAAACGAAGCTGAAGAGTTTGCTAAAGGATTTCAAGTTCGTGGCTACAGTCCCATTATTACTAAAGTGGATCTTCAATCAAAGGGCATTCGCTTTAGAGTTAGTCTGGGCGTTTTTGAGAATGTTGCTGATGCAAGAGAGTATATCAATAGTGAAAAGACTCTCTTCGTTGGCCAAGAATACTCTATCATGCCTATTCAATAAGAGAAGCTCTGCGCAATCACCTGGGTGCTTCTTAGCCTAGAACCATTCCATTTTTTCAGTTATTATGCCTTTTATTATTTAATCACTTAGAAAGGACTCCCAATGAGTAAAGTACATGGATTAATCATGGCCGGTGGACAAGGCACAAGACTTTGGCCTGAATCAACGTCAAAAAGACCAAAGCAGTATTTGAGCCTGTTTGATGAAGAGTCCTTAATCTATAAAACTTTAAAAAGACTAGAAGGGATTGTTGAAACAGAAGATCGCTTTGTGATTACTGTTGAGAATCAAAGATCCCTTGTGATCGAAAGTTCAAAAGAGCAAATCCTAGAAAAGAACCTTATCTTTGAACCCAATGGAAGAAATACCGCCCCTTGTATCTATCTTTCACTTGTTTCTCTTCTTAAAAATAATGGAGCGAGTCCTGATGATGTGGTTTTAATTTTGCCTTCAGACAGTATTATTTTAAATGTTGCTGGCTTTCATCAATCACTTAAAGAAGCAGTTGAACTTGCAAGTTCAAAGGATCAGTTGGTCACGATAGGTATTAAACCTCATTTTCCTCACACTGGTTATGGCTACATTAAAAGAGGTGAGAAGTGGGAAGAGAAATCTCATCGAGTTAAAGAGTTTAAAGAAAAACCTGATTTTGAAACCGCAAAGAAATATCTTGAAAGTGGAGAGTTTTATTGGAATGCAGGGATGTTTGTTGGAAAGATCTCAACTTTTTTAGAAGAGTTCCAAACTCATGCTAGTGAATATAGTGATCTTAAAAATGAGCTATGGGATGCCCTTGGTTCGGATGCACTTCCCAGTGTCTATGAAAAGTTACCGGCCACGTCTCTTGACTACGCCATTATGGAAAAGTCTTCAAATATCTCAGTTGTTGAAGCAAGCTTTGATTGGAATGACCTTGGGGCATGGGATGCTTTAGAAGTCGTCGCTAAAAAAGAAGAAGAAAACTGGCGTTTAAAAGCAGAAGGGATCACTTCTGTTGAGTCAAAAAATAATATTGTTTATACTCCTGGTAAACAAGCTGTTCTGATGGATGTTGAGAACTTGGTTGTCGTTTCTAATGATAGGGTTGTCGCAGTCTTTCCCAAGTCATCTTCGCAAAAGATTAAAGAAGTTGTTTCGAAGCTTAAGGGGACGGATCTTATCTAAAGTCTAAATGGAGCCATCAATAAATTTTGAAAGCTCCATTATTAAAACAATTGTTACAAAGGTTGCTTCACAAGCTTCACAAGCTTCACTTTAGGATTGGCATAAATAAAGTAGTTTCCCATACCTCTTCCATTTGGGAAGTCGCCTAGTTTTCTTGTACCCTCGACAGAGACTTCAAAGTAACCAGTGGACATTTGACCATTCTCGTAGCTTTCATAAGGCCCAATTTTTATTGTGAGCTTTTTTGTTTGGTCGATATCAACATCAAAGTCTTGAGGTCCCCAAAGGTATTCAATGGTTTCACTGCAGCCTGGTTGCATATGTCCATAGGCATAGAACCCAAGTTGATAAAACATTTGAACACCATCGACATTTTGGGTGAAAAACTCTTCGCCGCAAGCACTGTTTCCTTCGATCAAAAGTCGAATTTCATAAACAGAAAAGCCCGTGCCATCTTGGATCTTGTCGATTTTTACGTTTGAAATTCTAACAGTCTCATCGATTCCTCTGAGATCGTCATACTTGACTGTGACTGATTGAGCGAAGGCCCCAGAAGTCAGTAAACAAAAGAAAGCGCTCAATAGTATTGTTTTCATAAATCCCCCTAGCAGAATAAGTTCTTGTGGGGGATTGGTAGCAGGCAAGGCCTTAATTTGTAAGCTTCAGGGGATTAATAGTGCTTTCAATTTCGTAAGCATGAAATTTTGACATGAATAAATGTGCTAATAGTTACTTTGTTACAGCTGAATAAACTTCCTGCGTTCGATGAAAGATATCACCAGCATGCTTAAGAAAAACATCTCTTAAACTTTCTGGATCTGGTTCAGGAAGAATTAAGTTCACTCCATGGCGTTCAAGAATACTTTTCATCTTTTGGTGAAAAACTTTTGCTTCACCTGATTCTTTTCCTGCAAATGCGGCTTCTTGGACCCAATAATAGACTTCTTCTCTTGGAATATTGGATTCTTTTAAAATAAGATGAAGATAGAGGCTTGAGAGGTATTCAAAGTTTTGTGTGACTTTGTTTTCAATGTTCTCTTGTTTTACCACTAAGTTCTCAAGAGTTGAGTTAAGCCTTTCAATTGAGTAGAGCATGATTCCGAGGTTGTCGGGAAGATACATTCTCTCCGTTGAAGAGTGACTGATGTCTCTTTCGTGCCAGAGAATAATATTATCAAGGGCCACAGAGACGTGAGAGCGAAGCATTCTCGCCATACCAGTTAGGTTTTCTGTGGCGATAGGGTTTTTCTTATGAGGCATCGTTGATGAGCCTTTTTGTTTTTTAGAAAAACCTTCTTCGATTTCATCAATGTCACTGTGATGGAGGTGTCTAAGCTCCACACAGATTCTTTCAAGGGCCGCACCAAAAAGAGCGTTGATGCTTACAAGTTTGGCGATACGGTCTCTTGGGATCACTTGAGTTGATACAGGCTCAACATTGAGACCTAAGATTTGAGCAGCCTTCTTTTCAATTTCTGGAGAGAGAATTGTATAGTTTCCAACGGCTCCCGAGAATTGAGCTGTAAGTTCATTTTCATAAAAGTCTTTGAGTTCGCTATATCTTCTTGAAAGTTCACTATAAAAAGAGAGGAACTTGCAGCCAAAGCTCATAGGTTCAGCGTTTCTTCCGTGAGATCTTCCAAGCGCCATAATATTTTTCGTTTCTTCTGCTTTACTAAGAAGAGTTTGCAAAAGTTGTTTGTAAGCGGGAAGGATGACTTTTAAAGAGTCTCTTAATTGCAAGGATAAAGCGGTGTCGATGATGTCTGAAGAAGTGACTCCATAATGAAAAAACTTTCCAATTGAAGTGGGAAGTTTTTCAGTGATGGAAGTACAAAAAGCAATCATGTCATGACGAGTTTCTTTTTCGATTTCGTAGATTCTTTCACAGTCGATTTTCGCTGAGTTTCGAATCTCTTGAGAGATTCCTTCCGGGACATTAATTCCTTCTTGGGCCTTAAGAATGGCAAGTTCGGCGTCGAGGTAATACTGGAATTTATTGTTTTCAGACCAAATCTTAGAGATAGCTTTTTTTTCGTATCTAGGGATCACCTTAGCCTCCGAGGACAAATGAAAGAGATGAGTTATTAATAATAAAAACTAAACTCAAAGCCAAGGTTCAGCCAGTCAATGATAAGAGATCTTTCAAGACTTGGTTGATTATCTGTGTCTCTGTCCTTTTTAATACTTGCAACATGGTAGCTCAGTTTGAGACCAAAATGGTAACCCTCTGAAAGGCGGTAGTGGATACCATAATCTGACTTGATTCCTAAGCCTTTATAGTCGTCACTATAGAATCCCTCACTTAATGAAACATAGTTTAAAGTTGCAGAGATGGTCTCAAAAACATTCCTTGAGTCATAGAGAAACTGAAGATAGGTGGTTCTCAGTCCTGCTCCAACTCCAAACTCATTAATGGTGCTGGACTCCTCATAAAGAGCGTCACTTTCAGAATTGATGTTCGTATTATATTCAAAAATTTGGCGATTGTTCGCTGTGGTTCTCGCAAAGACGAATTCAAGCCAAAAGGATTCATAGTTTTTTGCATAGAGAATTTCAAAAGTTGAAATTTCACTGGCCTCTCGTATATCGGAGTTACCCAGATAACTGATACTGAATCTTCTTTTATCAAGTCTTGAATTATAGGTTTTAAGATCAATTCCAGTATTTTCATCTCTTTCAAGAGAGACGTTGGATTCATCTAAAAACATCGAGTCTTCTACTTTTTTGATCTCAGGGTTAGGAAGGGTGTACCAATAGGATTCATCTTGAGCAAAACTCTGCATAGTTGTTACTAGTAATGATCCGATAAGTAATGACTTAAAGACTTTCATTAGAACTCCTCACTTTTTGTTTCAGGGAGGATGGCAAGTTTCTCAAAGATCTCACCTGGAAGCTCTTCAACACCGATTTCTTGAGCGAGAAGAATTTTATTCTGCAAATGTTCAAATTCGGCTTGATAGAGGTCCATTTTGGCATTTCGAAGCTCTTTTAGAGAATCAGAGAAGTTGATGTAAAGAGTTTTTGAATCGGTATAGTCCTTGAAAGCGGTTTCAAAAAGTTTTTCTGCATTGGAAACTCTTGGTAAAAGGGCCTCTCTTCTTAGTTCTAATCTCTTTAACTTTCGAAAGATCTGTCTGATATTAGCGCTGGCCTCACGTCTTGATTTAATAAGAGTTTGAACTTCTTTATTTTTAGAGACTAAGGCTTGAGCGGTTTTTCTTTGATTGAAGAAGCCACCTTCTCCAAAAAGGCTCCACGTCGCATTTAAGGTCGCAACGATCTCAACATTTGTGTCAGAATCATTTTCATAGCGAGTGGAGTTACTGGATCTTGAAAAGCTATGAGTATAGGCTCCGAGATCCACTGTGAACTTTGGAAGTGGAAGGTTCTCTCTTTTTTGGATTTCATAACTTCTTTTAGCGTTCTCAATTGAAGTAAGAGAATTCAAAATTTCAGGATTGGTTTTTTGTGAAAAGCCAATCGCCTCTGACTCTTTCATTTTGATAGGTCGAAACTCAAGCTCTTCTTTTAAAAGATACCGAGTACCAACAGGGTCGGAGATAAGTTTTGCAACATTTTCATCAAGGTTTTCAGAAAGAATCTTATATTCTTGATACTCTGTTTGGGCACGGAGGTATTCATTTCTTGCTTGGAGAAATTGAAGCCTCGTTGTTTTTGAAGTCTTCAGTCTTTCTCTATTAAATCGATAAACAAATGAAGCATTCTTAAGTTGTTCTCGATAAACCATTTCAATCTTTTTCTGCTTCATGAGATCAAAAAAAGCAATAATAAGGTTTTGCTTTAGCTCTCTTCTGTTTTCTTTTAGAGAGATTTTGCTTCTGGTGTAAGTGGCCCGATTTGAAAGATAGGCGAGATAATCTTTACCCCAGTTAAAAACAGTATACTCCCCAAGGGAGAGTGAAGCGTTTCCGTTTGGAGACTTTGCTGTTCTTGATGTTTCTCCATCTCGATCATACAGTTCACCAATTCGATAAGAATCAGTACTAAGAGTGAGATCAACCTTGGGAAACCAAAAGGCTGAGTATGTGTCCTTCCAACCAAGATCAAGCAATTGCATCTCAAAGTTTCGAATTCTTTGATCGTGGTTCTCTCTTAGGCCTTGTTCGATAACGTCACCTAAAGTGAGGATTTTATAATCAGGCATCTCCCGAGATTCGGCATGCCTTTGAATATAAGAGTCTTCAGCAAGTTGCTCAGCATCTCTTTGTTTCTCAAAAGCATTTTCCACCGGAGTGGAAGATTGAGAAGAGTTGTTGATATTAATTTGGACTCCGCTTGGAGATGGTTCAGAGAGAGTATCTTGAGCATTGGTCATTCCACTATAAAGAAGAGCCGTCAAGATGAAGTTTAAAATGTAGCGTTGCTTCATTTTTATTCCAGCACATTTTTGAGTTAATAGCTTTCAATAGCTTAGAACAAGTTTACTCAACTGAAAACAAAGAGTTTATCTTTAGAGGTTAGGAATAGGGCAGCCTCTTCGAACAAGGCCTTCTTCCTGTCGGTCAATCTTTGAAAGGACCAGCCTTAGCTCTCTTTTTAATCTGCCGTAGTTTGAACGAAGATTCGAGACGAGTGACTTTCGATGAGGAGGAGTTTGTTGAAAGAGCTTTCGGTTTCTTGAAATAAGCTCCATCACTTTATTTTTGTGCTTAATCTTTTTGTCTCGATCCCCGAGCATATTCTCACAACGACGAGCAATAGAGGGGTCGGTGATGATTCGTCTGCTTGTATCTTGAGCAAAACACTCAAGCGTAAAGATGGCGATAATAGTCACAAAAACTTTCATGACTTTAATGATAGCAAAAGCTATCAAAATGATAATTAGTTTGATACATTTTGCTGCGTGTGCCAGAGAGTACTAGTCCTTATTCCCGCCCGATATCAGTCATCACGGTTTCCTGGAAAACCACTGGCAGAAGTCTCCTCTAAAAACTGGCAAAATCCAAAGACTCTTATTCAGCTTGTTTGTGAAAATGTTCACGCTCTCGTCAGTGAAAACTTTGATTATGCGGTTGTGACTGATTCAGACGAAATAGAGAAACATCTCTCTGAGCTGAACTACAAGGTTGTGAGAGTGGACGATGATGTTCGCACGGGCTCTGAGAGAATTTATTTGGCCTATGAGAGAAATTTCAAAAACCAGAAATGGGACTTAATTGTGAACCTTCAAGGTGACGAGCCGTTATTTGATCCAGAAGTACTTGAACGTTTTATTAAGTTTTCATTTGAGAAACCATTTGAAGTGACGACTATGGTGAATAAAAGAACAGATGAAACTCTTAAAAACGATCGGAATATTGTGAAAGCTGTTTTTGAAAAAGATTCTTCTGAATGTCATTATTTTTCGAGAGCTCCTATTCCTTATGGATCTGATGAATGGTTTCAGCATGTGGGAATTTATGGTTATAGAAATGACTCTCTCACTCGATTTTTTAAGGCTCCTGCTTCAAGTTTAGAAATAGCAGAAAGCCTTGAACAGTTACGAGCTTTAGGTTTAGGACTTCGAATAGGGGCCATGAATACTGAAAGAACATTTATTGGAGTCGACACTCCTGAAGATATTAAAAAATTAGAAAATTATTATAACGAGTAAAATTAAAGGCCAGAACATGGGACAAGAGAGACCAAGAAAATATATTTTTATTACCGGCGGGGTCGCTAGTTCCCTTGGTAAAGGATTGGCAGCGGCAAGCTTGGCCTGTCTTCTCGAAAGAAGTGGAATAAAGGTCAATCTTCTCAAAATGGATCCTTATCTCAATGTTGATCCAGGAACTATGAGTCCATTTCAACACGGAGAAGTTTTTGTGACCGATGATGGTGCCGAGACAGATCTTGATCTTGGTCATTATGAAAGGTTCACAAGTCTTACTCTTTCAAAATCAAATAACTTCACAACCGGACAAGTTTATCTTGAAGTTATCGATAATGAGAGGGAGGGGAAGTATCTTGGAAAAACTGTTCAAGTTGTTCCTCATGTGACCAACGAAATTAAAAAACGAATTCATACAGCAGCTGAAGGTTACGATCTTCTCATTGGAGAGATTGGCGGGACTGTAGGGGATATTGAGTCTGGTCCTTATCTTGAGTCAATCAGACAGTTTGCTTTAGATGTAGGGGTTGAGAATGTTCTTTTCGTACATCTTGTTTTACTTCCTTATATTGAAGCTGCTGGAGAACTTAAAACGAAACCTGCTCAGCACTCAGTAAAAGAGCTAAGATCTATTGGTCTTCACCCTCAGGTTATTATTTGTCGAAGTGATCGTGAGATCGAGCAATCAGTTATTGATAAGATTTCTCTTTTTTGTAGTGTTCCCGCGAAGCAAGTTTTTCAATCCATGGATATGGACTCAATCTATAAACTTCCTCTAAGTTTTCATGAGCAAAAACTTGATGAGAAAATTACGAATCTTCTTGGCATGTGGGCTGCCAAAGCCAAAGTTGATGACATTCAAGAAGTGATTTCAAATCTAGAAAACCCTGAAGGCAAAGTTCGAATTGGGGTGGTTGGAAAGTATACTGATCTCACAGAGTCCTATAAATCTCTAAATGAAGCTCTTGTTCATGGGGCCCTCTCTTTAAAACAGACTCTTGAAACCGTTTATATTGATGCAGAGTTATTAGAAGAAGGCGACTCAGAACTTCAAAAACTCAAAACGGTTGATGGGATTCTCGTTCCTGGTGGTTTTGGGGAAAGAGGGACTGAAGGAAAAATTAAGGCCATTCAGTTTGCCCGAGAAACGAAGAAACCATACTTTGGAATTTGTCTTGGAATGCAACTTGCTTTTGTTGAATACTTTCGAAATGTGAAAGGTCTTAAAGATGCATGCTCTGAAGAGTTTGTTTCAGGAAAAGATCAAGATAAGGTCATTCATTACATGGAAGGACAGACTAAGGATGGTAGTAAAGGGGCCAGTATGCGTTTAGGAGCATATGATTGTGAGCTTCTGTCTGGGTCTCTGGCGAGTAAGGTTTACGGGAAAAGTTCAATTTCAGAAAGACATCGTCATCGCCTTGAGGTGAATAATGATTATGCTGTGAAACTTTCAGATTCTGAAGGTGACACGATGGTGATTAGTGGACGAAATCAAGAGCATGGATTGGTGGAAATCATCGAACTTAAGGATCATCCTTTTTTCCTAGGTTGTCAGTTTCATCCCGAGTTTAAATCAAGACCTTTTTTACCCCATCCACTATTTAAAGAATTTATAAGAGCATCTATATCTTAAAAAGAGATTTAATTATGAGAAAATTAGAAATTTATCTTGGCCCTTGTGTTTTAGAATCAAAGCAGCTGGCCTTTGATATTGCAGGTTCTTTAAAAGAAGACCTTCATCACCTTGAACACGAAATTGATCTTACTTTTAAAGGCTCTTTTGATAAGGCCAACCGTAGTGCCATCGATTCTTATCGTGGACCTGGAATTGAAAAAGGTCTTAAGGTTCTCGAAGACGTGAAAAAAGAGCTTCACCTCAAAACGGTTACCGACTTTCACCTTCCTCAGCAAGCAGAGGAAGTGGCCTCTGTCGTCGATGTCCTACAAGTTCCGGCTTTTCTTTGTCGTCAAACCGATATGATTGTCGCCGGAGCAGAGGCCTGTAAAAAGCATGGTGGAATTTTAAAAGTTAAAAAAGGACAGTTCTTAAGCCCTGATGACATGAAAAATGTTGTTGATAAAGTAAAGAACTTTTTAAGTCTTGATCAGCTTCGTCTCACAGAAAGAGGGACAAGCTTTGGTTATAATAATCTCGTTGTTGATATGGCCTCTTTTCAAATCATGAAAGGTTTTGGGGTTAAGACTGTTCACGATGCTACTCATTGTGTGCAAAGACCTGGAGGGCATGGAAAGACCTCTGGAGGCAAAAGAGAATTTGTTGAAACTCTCGCTAGAGCTGCTGTCGCTGCTGGTGCTGATGGGGTCTTTATGGAGACTCATCCAACCCCAGACAAAGCTCTTTCCGATCCAGCGACAAGTCTTCCGCTTGAATCGGTACCGAAATTAATTGAAAACTTATTAAAACTTTTTAGGGAAATATGATGGACTATAAAAAACTAAAAGAATCTTCTGAAAAATTTAAAGACAAACTTTTAAAGTTAAAAGTCTGTCTTTTTGATATCGATGGCATCTTAACCGACGGTCACGTCTTTCATGATGGAAGTGAAGTTGGATGGAATAGAGTCTTTCATACCCGAGATGGGTATGGCCTTAAGCTTCTAAGAGAAGCAGGATTAAAAGTCGGCGTGATTTCGGGAGGGGATAGCAATAGCGTAAGACAAAGGTTCATTGAAAACCTTGGTCTTGATTA
The DNA here is from genome assembly GCA_049599895.1 of Bacteriovoracaceae bacterium. Classification (GTDB taxonomy): domain Bacteria; phylum Bdellovibrionota; class Bacteriovoracia; order Bacteriovoracales; family Bacteriovoracaceae; genus JBMYPC01. The sequence goes on from JBMYPC010000022.1 coordinate 27,514, forward strand.
TGTTCATCTTGGGAACGAAGACAAAAGAAAAGCTTATCTTTCTGTGACAAGTGATGGTTATAAAGACGAAGAAGTTCTTTATATGGGAGATGAGTTCTTTGATCTTCCGCTTTTAAAGCGAGCTGGTTTTAGTGCGACTGTTCCAGCTGCAAGTCCAGAGGTTCAGGCGAGTGTAGACTATGTCACCCAGCTTGATAGTGGTAAGGGATGTGCTCGAGAAGTGATCGAGATGATTCGCTTTGTTCGAAATTTCACACCAGATATACCTGACTTCGAAGATTAGAAACTTTAAGACTAAATTAACCATTTGAAATGACGTGTTCTTGACGTTTTGCGTGATCTTTAATAAAAATTCTGAACTTTTGATTTAAACCTCTAAGGATAAATTATGTCTTATTCAGACCATCTCGTACGCATGAAAGAACTTCTCGATCAGCAATACACTTGGCCAGATAAGTATATGTTTAAATTTATTGTTCCTGGTGGGAAAGAAGATGAAGTGAAAACTCTTGCTGATGTCACTTCAGCTCAATTCAGACCTTCACGCAGTGGTAAATATGTTTCGATGACCTTTGAAAAAAGCATTGAGTCAAGTGATGAAGTTATTGAAATCTACAAAAGACTCTCTAAAATAGAGGGCATAGTCTCTCTCTAACGTCTTTTTGTACTGCCTAGAAATGCGGCCCATAAAGCATGGATTTTAAGGAGAAAATCATGTCGATTAAATTTAATAACGTTCTTGTGATCGGAGCGGGAGCTTTTGGAACTTCAATTGCTTCAGTTCTTGCCAATAATTTTAAAAATGTTGTTCTTAAAGTCAGATCAGATGATGTTTATGAAAGTATCAAAGAGGGGAAGAATCAAATCTATCTTCCTGGTCATGAACTTTCTGGAAATATTATTGGCGCAAAGGAATGGAAAGAAATTGATAGTGAATTTGGTAATGATTTTGATCTCATTGTTAGCGGACTTCCAACAGCTGGGATAAAGCACTTTTTTTCAGAAAACCAAGAGCGCTTTCAAAAATATCTTGATCGAGACATTCCGTTTGTCTCTCTTTCAAAAGGGATTGATCCTGTTACTCTTGAACTTTCTGATGATCTTTTCTTTGATCTTTTTCCCGATAAAAAAGAGCTCTTCACATTTCTTTCTGGGCCATCTTTTGCCAAAGAAATTATGGAAGAGCAGATTACTCTTGTGACAATCGCAGGGCGATCAAGAAAAATCCTTATGAAAGTTCGAGATATGTTTGAATGTCCTTATTTTAAAGTTTTCCCAAATTATGATGTGAAGGGAACTCTTCTTGGTGGGGCCCTTAAAAATATTTTGGCCATTGCCGGAGGGATTATTGAAGGTCTTGGTTTTAACCACAATACTCGAGCGGCGATGATCACTCGAGGAATTGCAGAAATGCTAAGGTTTGGAAAAGTCTACAACGCACGTCCTGAAACCTTTTACGGGCTCAGTGGAATGGGGGATCTGATCCTTACGACCACTGGTGGATTAAGTCGAAATAAAACCTTCGGGCTTGAACTTGCCAAAGGTCGAAAGCCACAAGAGATTATCGATTCCCAGCGAACTGTTGTTGAAGGTTATAAGACCGCAAAAGCTGCTAAACTTGTCTGTGAGAAATATGAAATCTCAGCAAGAATCTTTGATGCTGTTTACCAGGTTCTTTATGAAGATCAAAACCCAAAAGATGTGATCACGAAGCTTATGACAGTTCCTTCAAAGTTTGAAATCGACTAAGCTTATAAAATTCTAGTGAATTGGAGAGAATTCCATTGTCACTCCTTCGCCTTCTCTTACACAAACAAATGTGAAGTGAGATTTACCGTTTAGGTAGTTTGGCATAAGAGGAGCACAGTCACTATCAACAACGTGATTGTTGTGCGCTTCAAGCTTAAGTTTTCCATCTTTGACTTTGATAATGTTTACTCCACCTTGGTTAAAAGTGTTTGAGTCAACGTAAAGCCCCGGAGAAACGTCTTTTCCTGTTTTTGCGACAAATGGCAGATACTTCTGATTAAGGATGTGTCCGCTCAGAAGACTTACTTTGTAAGCAGGATAACTATCCACAACTTCGTTGTCATTCATAAGAAAGATAGATCTCTTATCAAGACCAATGTAATGATCTCCTGACTTTGAAAAGTTAAAGCCCGCGATGAAGCCTTCGAACTTACTGCTATCAAGGTTAATTTGAGATCCACTAAAATCATCACCCTGGGTCAAAGAAAAGTGAGTTGATCTCATGGCAACGGGAGTTCTGTAAAAGTCCTGAGGAATACGACTTGCATTTTGATTAAACTTATTGATTGGCTCAGCGTCGACAAGCTCGTCGAAAGGAGCGATTTCTTTTGGTTCTCCAAATGCTTCGCCACCTTTAAACTTTTGAACAAAGTAACGAAGATTTAATGAATACCCTGTATTGAAATAGACTTCAGTTATTCCTTGTTTGAAGTTTTCTTCGTCTTGAGTTCTTACAAGAATTGGGACAAGGTTGTCTCTATAAAGTCTTGCGCCAACTTTTCGAGCAAATTTGCGATCAAAAATTTCATCATTGATAATATTAAGTTTAAAGCTTCCAAGATCTTCTTTTGATTGAGAAAGAAAGTAGATTCTTTGCTTTTTGTCAGGATCATCGAGTTGAGGAAGAGGGCTCTCTGCTC
>JBMYPC010000023.1:0-29645 GCA_049599895.1 Bacteriovoracaceae bacterium
TGGTTTTTTACCAAAAACATACTCTCCCGTTTTTGAATATTTTTTATCCCAAAACTTTTTCGCAAATTGATTCTTTTTTCTTCCACTTAAAAGCTCGAATTGGCTCATACTTCCATCAGCAAAAAGTGAGAAACTAAAAAAGAGAAAAAATAATGTGATGAGAGTCTTCATAGAGCTAGAATTCCATAACTTTTGTGGAGAATCAATAGAAGCTTTTGAGACTGAGAGTCTTAAGAAATATTTTCAATTTGAGGGATGTCAGGATCAGAAAACTGCTCCTCCCCTTGAGTCTCCGCTTCAAGGTAAAGCATAAGTTGATCAAAGTTGCCTTTAAACTCTTTTAAAAGAGGCTCCATTTTATCCTCAATGGTTTGCGGCATATCTTCAGTAGAGTTCAGATACCATTTCATACTATCCATCCCGCGATAAAACCTATCAGCTTCTATCTGAAGTTCTGAGGAACAGAGCTTTAGATCACTTGGATGGATATCAAAAAATCGAGTTCTAAAAATATCTTTGAGATGTTCTCGCGTTCGCTTTGTTGAGAGAATAAGAAGATACTCTTTTTTTCGTTTATAAATTCGCTCAAAAGCAGCTTCAGCATCGAGCTTAATGAGAGTTAAAATGGAAAGCTTTTCTGAATTAAGTTTCACAACACATCAACCTGAGTTTAAGTCGGTAGCTTGGCCCGACGACCACCTGGCCAACGGTTGATTGAAGCTCGACTCTCCACAACCTTAAGAGCAATTGATTTGGCGATCTCATGATACTCAAGAGGAAGTCTTATAAAATTATAATGATTTGTTTTTTCTAATGAAATTAAAGCGGAGTTTTTTTCAAATGAAGAAATATGAACAAAAGAGATTCTCTTTAAACGTAGATTAAGGCCCAATGATCCGTCCATCGCCCTTTTTATTCCAGCTCTGCTCATTAAATCATTTTCAATAGAAACAACCACCATCTTCTTATTTGTTGAGAGATCAGACAATTGTCGTGCATGTCCAGGAATGAGCTTTATATGTAATTCATTGAGTGCTGCTGCGAGATGAAAAAACTGAGGAGGCAACCTATCAAAGAAGTTGAGAAAGAAAACAAAGCGATCATCTGAATTGGCCCGATTGTTCATAGTTAACCAATCGGATTATTCAGATAAACACTAAAAACTCTGAGATATTATCGGAAAAATTTGCTCTTAGAACTGTTTGAAATGGAATACTAGAGGGTTTAAATCAACTCTGCTGTACAAATTGTCTTTTTATTGACTGAGAACAAGTAGTATTGATCCTCTTCAAAGTCTGTATCGCCAATGGCCACAAGAGTTTCAAGTTTCTCGTTAGCAATCTCTCTATTGAGCTCGCTTCTTACCTCGACCAGTACTCGAAGACGCTTCATAACCTCGCCATTGAATCTTCTGAAATGAGGCGCGCTTGATTCATCTTTTTTTATAATCTTTCCAACGACCTTATTATTACATTTATTAAGGTCTGGTTTCTGAGGCTGAAATGCATGTGTGTGCAGACTTAAAAGTAAGGTCGTCTTTAAAACTAAACCCACTTTGAAGAGTTTCGATGCCTTCATATTTATCTCCCCAAACTAAAGCTTGATGATATCAGACCATCAAACTGGACATTTTCCCTTGTCCTGTTAAGTTCCTTCTGCCTTAGAGATAAGCAGGATCAGTGCCAATCTTAACTTGTTGAAACCACTTTACCAAGTCGCCTTTAGGTGCCAGATGGCCCCCAAATGAGGTCATAACTCCCCGAAATGGTATAAAAAAGGCCCCGAAAGGGGCCTTTGTGATGTAAAAAATGTAAGCTAATATTAGAGAAATATTATTTAGTTTTCTTTACTCGGGTATCATGGGGCGTTACATTATTCCTCGGTTTGCGTTAAAGGTTGCCGTTTCCGGCAAGCTTTAATGCATCAAGCGGAACTTAGAACGATTTTACATCATTCCTGGCATTCCACCCATTCCCATTCCACCTGCTGGCATCGCAGGAGCTGCGGCATCTTCCTTAGGAAGATCAGCAATCATTGTTTCAGTTGTAAGCATAAGCCCTGCAACTGAAGCAGCATTCTGAAGAGCAGACCTTGTCACTTTAGTTGGATCGATGATTCCAGCTCTAACAAGGTCTTCATATTTTCCGTCACGAGCGTTGAATCCCCAGTTGGCCTTACCAGCAGTGATCACTTCGTTAACAACAACAGATCCTTCAAGCCCTGCGTTGACTGAAATTTGTCTTAATGGCTCTTCGATTGCGCGTCTTACGATTTTGATACCAAAAGCTTGCTCTTCGTTCTCTGTAGTTAAACCTTCAAGAGCAGAAGCTGCAAGAATAAGAGCAGATCCACCACCAACAACAATACCTTCTTCAACAGCAGCTCTTGTTGCGTTTAACGCATCTTCAACTCTATCTTTTTTCTCTTTCATTTCTGTTTCAGTTGGAGCACCAACATAAATAACGGCAACACCACCAGCAAGCTTCGCTAGTCTTTCTTGAAGTTTCTCACGGTCATAATCAGAGCTTGTCTCTTCGATTTGCTTTCTGATTGTTCCAACTCTATTTTCAACTTCGTCTTTTGCACCGGCACCATCAACAACAGTTGTATTTTCTTTGTCGATAGAAATTCTTTTTGCTGTACCTAAATGAGTAAGTTCAGCTGTCTCAAGAGACATTCCAAGCTCTTCAGAGATCACAGTTCCACCAGTTAGGATTGCGATGTCTTTAAGCATTTCTTTTCTTCTGTCACCAAAACCTGGAGCTTTAACAGCTGCAACATTAAGAGTTCCTCTAAGCTTGTTTACAACTAAAGTTGTAAGAGCTTCACCTTCAACATCTTCAGCGATGATAAGAAGTGGCTTAGAAGATTGAACAGCTTTTTCAAGAATAGGAAGAAGCTCTTTCATGTTAGAGATTTTCTTATCAGTGATAAGAATGTTTGGATTATCAAAAGAAACTTCCATTTTCTCTGGGTTTGTTACGAAGTAGGGAGAGAGGTAGCCTCTGTCAAATTGCATACCTTCAACAACCTCAAGAGATGTTTCAGCAGTCTTAGATTCTTCAATTGTAATAACACCGTTGTTTCCAACTTTTTCCATTGCTTCAGAAAGAAGTGAACCAATGCTTGTGTCATTGTTTCCAGAGATTGTTCCAACTTGAGCGATCTCATCTGAAGTTTTGATGTCTTTACTCATTTCTTTAAGCTTTGTTGTAAGCTTATCAACAGCAAGATCAATTCCTCTTTTAAGATCCATTGGGTTATGTCCAGCAGTTACGAGCTTAACACCTTCTCTATAGATTGCTTGAGCAAGAACAGTGGCTGTTGTTGTACCATCACCTGCATCTTCATTTGTTTTTTGAGCAACTTCTTTAACCATTTGAGCACCCATGTTCTCAAAGTTATTTTCAAGCTCGATATCTTTAGCAACAGTTACTCCATCTTTTGTGATGTGAGGAGCACCAAAAGACTTTTGAAGAACAACGTTTCTTCCCTTTGGTCCAAGTGTTACTTTTACTGCGTTAGCAAGTGAGTTCACTCCGTGAAGGATGTGGCTTCTTGCTTCTTCTGAATACTTTAATTCTTTTGCCATTTTTTATCTCCTTAAAGATATTTATTTAAAACTTGTTTTTATCTAAACTTTGACCGCGCGCTAACGCTTATTCCGCTTGATGCTTCAAAGCGTAGCACTGGTACCCTTTGCCGCAAACCGGCTGCGGCGCGAAAACCTATAGGTTTTCAGTGAAAGACACCAAGGATGTCGTCTTCTTTCATGATGAGGTATTCTCTTCCCTCGACCTTAACTTCAGTTCCAGCGTACTTTCCAAAAAGAACAGTTTCACCTTCTTTTACGTCAAGGGCACGAACTGAACCATCTTGAAGTCTGTAACCATTTCCAACAGCAACAATCTTTCCTTGTGCTGGCTTTTCTTTGTTGTTGTCTGGGATGATAATTCCACCAGCAGTTTTTGTTTCTTCTTCTAGTCTTTCAACTAATACTCTGTCTTGGAGTGGACGTACTTGCATGAGATCCTCCTTCATAAGGTTTACATTTGCGTCAAATAGCTAATTTTAAAATTGACCATCACAATGTAATATCGATTGGACGGGTGTCAAGGTGGCCCACTGAAAAAAACTTTTCCCATTCTAGGAAATCAAAGTTGCATCAAGTCAAATTCATCTTATTTCGATGATTTAACCTTCAATGCCTCTCCTAATGATCATTGCAACTTGCTATAGCGAAACTCAATAACTTCATGCATTGACAGTGGTTTTCGCCCAATAATAGACTGCTACCTAGCGCCTTTTCGTTATAATTAAGAGCAGTCAAAAAATTGCGAAATCTATCAGTCATACTCATTCTTCTTCTTATTCAGACTTGGTTTTGCTCCAAACTCGAAGCCTATATTCAAATGGCGGGACATGGTTATCATAATTGCCTCACCTGTCACTATAACCCAGCTGGGGGTGGCCCAGTTTCTGATTACGGTCGAGCAGCGGGTGCTACAATTCTCTCAGATAAAGTCGCTATGCCTGATTCTTACTCTGAAGAAGACCTTGCTTATCTTTCATCATTTAGTTTTAAGAAACCCAAAAATACTTGGCTTAGGCCTTATGCTGGCTATAGAGGTTTGAATCTCCAATCAAACTTTGGTGAGGACTCTGAAGAATCTGAATGGATTCATATGACCGCTTTTGCAGGTACTGCCATTCAATCAAAGAATGCAAAGACTTGGGTCTTTTGGGGATCCATTAGTTACGTCCCAGATGATCGAAGCCCAACAGTTCGCACAGATAAAGAAGAGCCAAACTTTCGTTCAAGAGAATATGTCTATGGCCAACGAATTGGAAAAAACCTTGGGGTTTATCTAGGCTTAATGGACAAAACTTTTGGACTAAGAGTTCCCGATCACAACTTAAGCTCAAGGGCCTTTACAGGACTTGCTGAAAATGATCAGTCTCATGGAGCTCTTCTTCATTACAACTACGGAAACTTTGAAGGAATGTATCACTACTTCCTTGGTAACGTTAACAACAGCAGTGAGGTAAAGCAGGCTGGTTGGTCAACTTTACTCAATTACAGCTTCTCTAAAAAGTTTCAACTTGGCTTTTCCTATCTTAGCTCTGCTTCAGAACTCACAAAAAGAAATGCCGTTGCCCTTATGGGAAAATATGGAATCAATGACGGCTCTTCAATGAATCTTGAAGTTGGACTGACAAGCAAAAAAGGCATTTTTCTTAGCTCTCTTGATAAAGAGTACCAGTATCTTTTCATGCAAAACTTCTTAAGACTGCAAAGAGGACTCTATGCTCTTCTGACAATTGAACGTCTGACAGAGGACAGTGAAGATGGCCAAGAAATTTATCTCTTTGGTCCAGGGATTCAGTACTTTCCGATGCCCAAGGTAGAATTAAGACTCGAAGTTTATGATTATCGAACAATCAATGAGGATTATGTTTCAGAAGATACTTGGGCAGTTCTTTCGCAGGTGCATTTATGGCTTTAAGAGTTTTTATTGCCACATTCTTAATGCTCATTTGTGTTGATGCTAGTTTTGCCAAACAAAAGAAAAGCTGGCGATCGGTTCTAAGAAAAGCCGATGATCTTCGAAATGATGGGAAAAACTTTAAAGCTGCAAGGCTATATGAACTCATCCTAAGGAAAAAGTTTAAAACAAAAGTTGATGACGTTCTTCATTATGACAGTGCTCCTACTCTTTCTGAAACCTTAGAAGAAATCATCGTTAATCTTACGGAATGTTATGTAGATATTCTTGAAACCCCCAAGCTCAGTAAAGCCGATACTCAAATGTATCTCAAGAGATATAAAAGAGGTTTGAAAATATTAAGAAGAGCTGGCCTTAGAGACGATTATGATGATCTCTTTGGAGAGGAAAGAAACTTTAAAGAAAAGCTCAAATCATTCTCTTACCACAGTTCCCATTCTATGCATTATGGAAGTTATTATTGGAAAGATCAGGTGACTCTTAGTGATGGAAGAGACTCAAGTGTTTTAAAAGGAAACCTTAAAGGAAGTGCCTTAAGCTATAATTTTCATTATACCAATATTCGAAACAGCTTTCGCATCGGCATTGACTATATTAGTAGCCAAGGAACAATGGGAAATATTAATCAAAATGATTCTTTGGTCTACACATTGAAAGATACTCCCGCAACTTCATTTCTCATCACTCTCGGCTACCAAAGAATGCTCGTGACAGAAAGCAGTCGCTTAGGCTTGTCTATTCCTTATCTCTACCGAAGTATTACCATGCAAAAACCTGATTCAAGTATTACTTTCGATGGAGAAACTCTTTCAAGTTTTGGTTACCTTGTGGACTACTCGTTTATGATGACGAAAAAAGTTGAACTAAGGACAAGTATCGGAAGTTTATTTGAGTTTAGTGGAGCTCTTTGGAGTGTACTGATTGGCTATCACTTTTAATTACATACTGTTGATCCAATCTTCGATGGCCTGATACTGGGTAGAAGACAAGGTTCCTCCCACAGGCATATCTTGGCCCCCTGTCCCCCAGCCTCTTAAAGATTGAACGAGAGGCGATCCTGCAGGATCTCCAGGATTAACATAAGCGCCAACCCAATCCTCAGAAGAAAATCCTGACCAAGTAGAGTGAGCACCACTATGACAACTGATACATTCTGATTGAAGAACATCGTAAGCCGCTTGATAAAGAGCTGTTCCTGAAACAGTGTCTGGATCATAGAGAAGATTATCAAAGGAATCGCTATTTTTATTACTTAAACAAGATGAGCTCATTACAAAAAGTAATGTGATGGAAAGCCAATGAAAATGAACTTTACTTTGCTTTTTTAACATTCCAACTCGCTTGAACGATGGCCTCATCTTGAACACCTACGCCCATATACTCAACACCTGTGATTCCAAAGTCACTGAGTTTAAATTTAAATTCCGCTTCAACTTTATTCTTTTTAAGTTTGTACCTAAGCTTCACTTTCTTTTTTTTGCCCATCACTTTCAGAGTTCCAACCCCTTTGCCATTGGAAGCTGAGACATTAAGAAGCTCTATTTGTTTGTACTTTTTGAACCTCAGTTTTTTATGAAGATGTTCATCTCTAAGCTTTACACCAGTTTTGAGGTTTCGCACATTCACCGAGAGCTTCTTTGCTAAAAGCTTGTCACCCTTTTGGATAATTCGCCCCCTGGTCTTAGTTGTGGTTGCATTAAAATCCCCAACCGGAGAAAGATCAACCTTAAGAACAACTTCAGAAGCTGAAGCAATCGAAAATAAAGCAAAGAAAATTGCAGCTACTACAAACTTATTCATCGTTTTTCCTTAGGCTTAATTTTGCTAGAGATTATACATTTTGCCAATCAGGCAGTGAGCAAAGGAGGAGCACCAAGTCCTTCCAACCGCTAAGGTCTTGATTATCGTCAAGTGAGGGCTGAACTAAGGCCTTCATTTTCCTGATGGTTGGGCTATCAGGGAGGTGAGCAATGTAGAAATATTGATAAATACTGATAATTTTTAAATCTGTTTCACTTATTTGATCAAATTTATCAAAGAAATGAGTAAAAGCATCTTCGTCTTTAACGAGCTGCTCACAAACATAGGACCTATAAGCTTCTCGTGAAATATTAACAGAAGGAACAGTGCTATTAATTAACAAAGCCTGTTTTCCGCTACAATAATCTTCATAACTTTCGATATAAACTTTTCCAACCTTGAATGAGCTGCCTTGATTGGTGAGAGTTTTTGCGCTTTCATAATAATTGCACGGACCACCGAATAAATCTTTTTTAGCATAGACCTTAAGCTCGACCATCTCTTTTGTTTTAGGATTACTTTCTCCAAAACCTTGTTTAAAAAAATCTCCCAAAGCTCTTTGATCCATCACTCGAATTTGCGAGTTTAGATTATTGGCCTTTTTCTCATCCCTGCCATGACCTTTATCAAATTCAGTAAGTTCCGATTTTTCCATTTCTTCAATAGGAAGTGGCAAACATGATGAACCAATAAGGAGTAATCCAAATAGTGAAGCAAGAAAAGAATTTGTCTTCATCGTCTTGCCAGTCATTAGAGGAGACCTTTATTTTCTTTCGCCCTTAAAAAGGCCTTTTTCATTTTTTCGTTTTTAATCAAAATAGGTCGATCGTTTGGTCTTGGTGATTTCACACCGGCCATGGTGGCAATTGAACTCATAATATGACCAACATGAAGTCTCTCTCCTCCGAGAGATTCCATAACAGCGCCCTTGCCATATGTTCCCACGTGATTCCCATCACTATGCTCTCTAATTGTATTCCCAAAAACATTAAATTTATCAAACATCCCAGAAAGAATCAGTGTACTACAAGCGTTGCCATCATGGTCAGTACCCGCACCGTCAGTTCTTGGGTTTCTTCCAAAATCTCCGCCAACTTGGATAATCGAGCGATTAAAAAGGTTCTTCTCTTTTAATGTCTCTGTTAACTCATAAAGACCCGCAACTAAAAGGCGATAATAATGAAGATTTGCAAAAAGCTGAAAAGCACCACCATAATAGTGAGCATCTGATCCCATTCCAAAATCTTTACTTCCTGTATTGGCACCAGAAAATGGAGAGGCATTACTGGTCGGGGTAAACATTCTAAACTGGCCCGGACTACCTCCTGCAACGACCACCGATGTAATTTCTTTTGTGATGAGATATTCAATCATGGCCATCATTGAAATCAGGCTTCCCGAAGGAGAAAACTCTTCTTTTCGATGGTTGAGATCATAGCCAGCAGCAAGAGAAACTTTGTCCCGATTGATGACAAAAAGATTACTTCCACTATCCCCTCCATCGGAAACGATAGAACGATTGGAAACACCATCAAATGTTACCTCTCTGACGGTCTTATAAAGTAATGATTTATACTTTTTGTGAATCGCAAGATATTCAGTATCGGCATTTTCGATGCTGTCATTCTGAAGCAAAGAAAGAAAATCATCGTAAGCGCTGAAAAGAGCTTTGGCAGCATCTCCCAATCTACTGTGCTTTGATTTAAGAGTGTAATAAACCTCTCGAAAAGCTTTATCTGTTGCAAACTTATTGGCAAAGCCACTGCTTCTTAAGTCTAAAAGAGGTTTAAAGATCGCCATTAGACTGGCTGAAGAAACGCTAGACATATCGTACTTAGGAGTTTTCTTTTCACTACGATATCCCCACTTACCAATCCAAGAACCAGGAGACAGATCAATAATTGGTATTGGTGTTTGCGATTGATCTGCAATCATGCCATGGAGACTTCCCGTGGAGTTGGGCCAAAGAAGATGCCGTACCGATGAAAGTTCATGGGAGCTAGTTGCAGTTGTATAGCCGGTTAAAATAAGGGCATGATCGAGGAGCCTTACCATGGTCACAGGTTGTGGAGAACGGCTGGTTGCGATCTTACTTTTCCACATATAAGGAATATGAGTTCCTTGATAGCTAATAGTATCGTAAACAATTTTCCCATCTGAGTCGAAATGACTTCCCACACATGGATTGGGAATCAGATTTCCTGTGCCCTTCGGATCAAAAACGGCATCGAACATATACCTCGCGGGACCACCTTGATGCTGAAAATAAATATACTTAGTATCACTCGTTTTTCCTAGGGAACTTGATGCATGGGCAGCACTTGCAAAAATAGGAGCAAGACCAAAGTTTAGAAACTGAGAGCCAATTGCTCCCGCCCCAAAACCTTTTAAAAATTGCCTTCTTGTTGGCTTAATCTTTTTATTTCCCATCTTTCATCTTACTTTTTGAAATACTTTGATTTCATAATATTACTAATCGTCTTCTTAACGTTTTGATGTTCTTTGAGCTTTAACCCTTCACTGATAACGAATCTTCTAAGCTCAAGATAATCTTTTGCATAAGACCCTCGACTCTGTGGAGGAATTTCATTTAATGAAACCTCAAGCCCTGTAAAATAATTAAGATACTTATTCACAGAACAAGCATAGAAATCGTTATTCCCAGATAAGGCCTCACCTAATTCTTCAAGATTGTTGAGATCAATCTTAATTAAGTTTCCATCATAATCTCTATAAGTCAGTCTTCCTTCAGTTGGTCTATACATGTAATTAGAGTCTGGATCGGCCATAAAGCCATCAGGATGGGCTGACTTAGTGGTGCTCATCTTTCGAGAAAAAGCGATTCTTGTGAGGGCCTCTCCTCTATTAGAGTTTCCAGCACAAGTATTTCTGACCGAACGATAATGGCGAATATTTCGAATCACACCAGCAAGTGGATCAAGAGAGCTATGGCACCTTTGGCATGAGATATCCTCTCGAAAAGCAGGAGTTTTATCTGTTACATCTTCTTGAACTGTTACATCTTCAAATCTTAACGGTTCACCTGTTTTACAGAGAAAAGTATCAAGAACCGTTTTTGACCAACCTCTTTGAACAGAAGAAGCTCCATTAACAGCAGCGTTGTCTCCATAATTATTTGTTGCCATCAAAAAGCTCACCGTTCCTAAGACACCTGCGCCAAATGATTTTGTTAAATCGATTCCATCAGTCGGTAAATAAGTTTGGTAGATTGAAGTTGAAGCAGGATCTCTTGAAATTTGTCTTGCAACCATGGGTTTGATTCCAAGAAATTCCCCAATCGCGATTGGTTCAATATCGGATGCTGGTATTGATTTATAGGCATCGGGATAAGCATCTGTATCAACACCCGAGTTTCTCTCAGCAACAATGATTTCAAGATTATCTCGATTCAATCGAGCACTGCCATAACGAGAGATGGCAACCTCATTTTGAATTGCACTCTCCCTAACCGCATCATAGCTTGAGTCAGCTGTTACAACTGTTTTGTGCTCAACTGATTCATCTAAAAGCGCTTTTGTGAAAAATAGCGCCCCTTCTCCAATGTCGATAAACTCTTCTGTGGCCTTACCACAATTATGAAGACTTCTAATAATCGATTCAGGAAACCAAGTTCGATGAAGATTATTAAATGTTTTTAGCACTTTTTTACTAAGCGGAGTTAGAGATGTTCCATTTTCAGTAACAAAGCCTGATCCATTATCAAAGCTAATAGACTTCAAGATATTCGAACAAGCTTGTTCTGCCGTTAGCTCACGACTTTTGATTTTTGAAATAATGGTTCGATTGGTGGGATAGGTATTGGTGATAAGGTAATGACAACGCTTGTACGCTTCGAGTTCTTTCACCACGATAACGGCCTGAACCTTCAAGCTTAAAAAGGGCGAAATCAATAACAACGTCCAAACTAGAGTCTTCACAGCTGTTCCAAAACACCTTTAAAAAAGTATTAACTTCTTCTAGTTTAAACTGTTACGGAAATATTAATGAAAACCTTGGGAAATAAGTCTAAACAACTGAAATGAGGCAAAAAATGGCCATCTGTCTTCTTAATTTACGCCAATATTTAAAGGCACACAAAAAAGCCCCTTTCTAGAGAAAGGGGCTTTATAAACTATCGATATTTTTTGATATCTCTAATCAACGTCGTAGCTTTTTCCTACATTATATATGATCTTAAAAGTCTTCTTTTTCACTTGAGAGCCAAGTGAATGAGTTGCCACGAGCTCGATTTTCATATTCATCTTGCTCTTTTTATACTTCTCATGAAAATCAAGTGCTCCGATATTGATAGTATATTGACCACCGTTTTTAGTCAGAACATTGGCCGGAACATTCCCTTCAAATCGAGTTTTATAAGAATTCATTCCTCTTCCTGGACGTCGGTGACCACCTCTTCTTCTAGAGTCCTTTGTTCTCACCTTAATCCAAAGACTTGTTTTAATCGGCGCTGGTAACGCATTAACATCTTCAACGTTAACTGTAATTCCTGAATCAGTTCCACTTACATTGTTAACTTTAAATTGAGCAATCTCTGAAGAGTTGTAAATCGTATCAACTTTAAGAGTTGGAACCGCTGCATAAGCATCAAAGTTATAAATCGCCCACACTCCATCCAGTGAACCAGTGAGATTTTCACCTTTCAAAGAAAACTTCGCAGTCGCATTTGAAAAATCACTTACAGGTCTCGTGACATTCCAAACAAGTTTAACTGATTTTTCAATTGTCTTATCATACTCAGAGTAAGTGTCATTGATAACAGAACCTGGAGCAAGTAACGATCTTGCACCTGATCTCTTGTTCCATAGATGGTCTCTTAGCTCAGCTCCGTTTGCTGCAAATTGTGGAATTGGCATTGAAACATAAGTCTTTTCTTTTGGAAGATGAGTCGCTTTTTTAATAATTGTTAAAGAACCAGTAGCCCCATTGTAGCCATCACTTCCGCGACTCCCACGTCTTCCACGGTCTCCATCACGACAGTAAAATGTTCTTCGTTTCCACTCAATACACTTACCTTCTTCATTTTTCTTTCGGCATTCTTTTTTCGTCCACTGGTAACGACGACATCGACAGCCATCTCCACCATAACCAAAGTATGACGAACCTTGTCCTCCATATCCACCAGAAGCGTTGACGTAAACGTTTCTTAAATCAGCAAGGTTTGAGTAGTAAGCCGTAAGACTTCCACCATAGCCACCGTTTCCACCGTCGCCACCATCTCCACCGTCACCACCATCGGCGCCGTAGATATTATAATCGGGTCTTCCGTGTCCACATGACCAAGCATCTTCTCCATCACTTCCAGAACGACCGTCTTCACCGTCTCCACCTGAAAGATCAAAATTAAAAGAGCTACCATCAGCGAATACAGTTGTACTCGAACCACTGGTTCCAGAGTAACCATCTGAACCATCGCGACCATCCCGTCCGTCAAAACCGAATCCGAAAACCTCACCAGCGATGAGAAGTGCGGGTATGATCCATAAAAATCTCAATTTTTGCGTTAGCAGCTTCATAGAAATCTCCTCTGTCGTTTTCTTTAAAAGTTTGCTTAGTTCAACGCTAGCGAATTAAAAACCAAACGGCAAAAACTGAGGGTTTAAATAAAATTGAGACATAGTCCCTAAATGACTGAA
Organism: Bacteriovoracaceae bacterium; assembly: GCA_049599895.1. GTDB lineage: Bacteria > Bdellovibrionota > Bacteriovoracia > Bacteriovoracales > Bacteriovoracaceae > JBMYPC01. Next base: position 12,962 of record JBMYPC010000023.1, read on the forward strand.
TTTTCTGACGAAATGTAAGATGAAGTCCATTCTTACTTTAGCTTTTGGCCCACAGTGACAAAATGTTTCCGCTTGGATCTTTGTATTCAGCATAAAATCCATAGCCACCACCAATCTCTGTCTTTTCCTGGATAATCTCACCACCTGCTTTTTGAATCTTATCTAGTGCTTTTGGGATATCTTCTGTTCCTAAGAAAACTGAAAGACTCCCTCTATCAAGAGACTTAAGATTTGGATTGAAACCTCCACCTGTTAATCCATAGTCCCCCTCAAGAGTTTCAAACATGGCATAAGGCGAACCATCTAAGTCGCTCTCTTTCACTTTCCAACCAAAGACCTCTTGGTAAAAGTTTTTTGTCTGTTCAAAGTGTGGTGCAGGGATTTCGATATAAACAATAGAACTCATACTTGCCTCTCTTGAAATGTTATTAAGTTGAAAAGAGACTCTCAGAAAAGAAAGGCCTTGAGTAGCGCCAAAATGCAATCAGAGCGAATTTCTGTTCAAATTTCATGTAAACAGCTTTGAATTCAAACTAGATTTTAAGATTAAAGTTCTTAAGATAAAAATCTCTTGCAAACTCTTTTTCTTCTTCAGATGCCGAGATCGCAAAGTCCTCAGGAGAAAAAATCGCAAGTTGCAAAAGAATTACGAAATACTCATCAGCAGAATCCATTGAATGCATGTCTCCGATATAATCTTTCGCTCTTTTGAAGTGCTCACAATAAGAATCTCCATTGTAAGTCACAATCCTTTGGTAATATCTTTTGCAAGATCGCTTACTAGCAAAGAAAAGCTCACGTCTTTTTGAAAACTTTCCAAATCGAGTAGGCCACTTCACTTCGCTCATAATTTTCTCAGTCACTTCAATATCAGTTTGAAACCCTGGACAGGCAGTCATGTTCATCATCAAGTGCCGACTGGCGAGGAGATAATCAGAACAGATTTCTCTTGATCTCTCATGTTTATCTTTATAGCCCCCTTCTAAATGAAGAAAACGATGAACTTCTTCAGGGTTTCTTGAATGCCAGATATGGAGGACTTCATGAAAAAGAGACTCTGTCGAAGAATTGATGGTATGATTGGTATCTTTATTAACATAGAGAGATTCACGGAACTTATCTAAAGATGTAAAAACAATTCCCGTGGACCAATCGGCAAAGGTCCCATTTGGAGACTCATAGGGATAGTCCTCTAACCACTTGCCGTATTCTGTTGAAAAAGCATAGTCCTCTCTTTCCTTAAAGTCTTTTTGCATCTTAAGAACGTATTCTTTTTCGGCTGCAGTCGGACTTTCTGGTAAGTAATCGAGTATTGGTGGCGACTTAAAGAATGGTGCGAGCAAAGGGGAATTGTATTGAGCGACTAATTGAAATTGCTTACCATCACTTTTTGAAGAGACATTAACGGCAATTCCATTAAACATTTGATCCGTGAAGCTAACTCCATACTGATCTTTTAATAAAGAGAGGTGCTTCTCTATAAAGGAGTGAGTTTCTTTTGAAGCATAATCTATTTTTTGTCCTTTTATCTCAAAAACTCTTTCAAAGGCCATGGTCTCAGTAAAAACTGAACAAAAAATAGTCAAAACAATAGCGATTTCTTTAAACCCTAAGACTTGGAACTCCTTCAGTGTTTAATCAAGGACGATTATTAAGTGACCTTAGACCGTGAAAGCGTAATAATTAAGTGAAATGTAAGAGATTCAGCAAAAAATCAGGCTCTTTTCAAAACTCAAAAACTGCCTAATTTTTTTACAGGGTTCAAAACTTTTCATAAATCCTAAACATTTATTCTTTTCAACCCTTTTCTAAACATCTGAAATCCCTTGTTTTACCCACTTATTAAGTTTGGCACACCCCTTGCTTACTTAAGCAGTACAAAATTAATTTTTTCTATTTTTTATTGAGGGATGAGAAATGAATGCAAAAAAACTACATGTACTACTTTTATTAATTGGGCTTGCCCTATTCCAAAGTTGCGGTTCTGACAGCAACAGTGCCGGAGACGACGATGTTGTCAACACAAACAGTTCGCGCAACTGGCGAGTTGGTGGAAACAACGTTGATGCCGCAGAAACTTACGGAGAATTCGTTAGTCGAGTAAGAAGCGGTGACTTCGCAAGTATTGGCGGACTAAGTTATGTTAAGTATCTTTTCTGTGAGTATGACGTTGAAACTGGATTTGTCTTTAGATTTGAATGGTCGAATGGTGACTTCGAGGCTTGTCAAAGTTATGGATCATTTACAGCTGAAGATGACTTCTTTGTTGAAAGAACTTACGGTGGCCAAATCAATGGTAACAAACTTGGAAGTAACGAAAGCCAAATCTTAGCAGCTCTAACAACAATTGTTGAGAACGGATCACCAGTTGCTTCAACTTGGGCAGGAAGATCGGTCTATTACAACGGAAGGGTTTATTATATCGACCTTAACGTTCCACTCTTTGCTAACCCTGTATCAGATTTTAAAGGAGATGCATGGGGAATCATCGATGACGGGAAAGGTTATCAGATGAGTGGCCTAATCCAAGCTCAATAAAAAATTAATTATATGTCAGAGAGGGAGCTTCTAAGCTCCCTTTTTGTTTTTTCAAAAACCCAGTCAATTTCGACTTTTTTTCCAATCTGCTTTTCAAGACTTGTATAAATATCACCACTAATCCCACAAGGTCTTGCCGAATTCAATGCCTCAAAAATTTCATGGTCTTCAATATTAAAAGCAATCCCATGCAAGGTAATAAACTTCTTAACTTCAATGCCAAGAGAGGCCACTTTTTGTCCTTCGTTCCAAAGGCCTAGAAGCTCAGCACACTTTCTTTCATAATTAAGAGTAAATTCAGATCTTACAAAGTTTTGAATAGAGCGAAACAGAAGATCGACCAATCCCTTCAAACTAAGCTTCGTCCCAATTCGAACGATAGGATAAATCACAACTTGCCCAGGATGATGGAAAGTCACTCCTCCTGCACGATTTATCTTATAAAGCGGATAAGGAAGGTTTTCTCGGTTTCCTTCAATAAGACTTTCAATTGGTTTCCCAGATTTTTTCTGAAGTCCTCTGCCATCGGTAAAGCAAGGAGGATGATTGCAAAAAATAAAAATGCGAAGTTCAGGATGCTCATAAACAAATTGATTGAGAGAGTTTTGAGTTTCAAGACAATCTTGGTAATCCCAGTTTTTTTTCGTTATAAAAACAAGATTGTCTTCATAAAACTCGATAGAATCTTTAAGACCTGAAAACTCGTGTAATAGTTTTTCTTTTAGTTCAGCCAAAGATTACGACCTCTTTAAGCCTTCAAGGTAATCAAGAAACTCCGCCGCTTTATAAGAACTTCGAACCATAGGCCCAGAGGCTACAAACTCAAATCCAATCTCATAGGCCATCTCTTTAATCTTCTCAAAGTCTTCAAGAGTATAGAACCTCTCAACTCCAAGATGATTCCGAGAAGGCTGAAGATATTGACCAGCGGTAAAGATCCTGACTCCCACCTCTTTGAGATCAACAAGAGTTTCTCGGATCTCATCCATCGTCTCCCCAAGACCTACCATAATAGAAGTTTTAGTTGGGATATGAGGATAATGATCGCGATAAAACTTTAACGCCTTAAGAGTTTTTTCATAACCCGCTCTTCGGTCTCGAACCGGATGAGTTAGTCTTTTAACAGTTTCAATATTTTGCGCGATTACAAAAGGATTACTTTTGGCCATGGTGTGCATAGCCTCTTCTTCGGCATTAAAATCGGGAATAAGAACTTCGACTTTCGCTTCGGGAAACTTTTGATTAATCGCCGTTACCACATTACCAAAATGTGAAGCCCCAAAATCAGGTAGGTCATCTCGATCAACACTTGTAATGACTACATAGCGAAGATTCATCATGGAAACAAGCTTCACTGAGTTTTCAATTTCATCATGATTAAGAAAGCCTTTAGGATTACCCGTTTTCACATGGCAGAACTTACAAGCTCTCGTGCAGGTATCCCCAAGAATCATAAGAGTCGCTGTACGCTGCTCCCAACACTCTGAGAGATTGGGACACTTGGCCTCTTCACAAACCGTGAAAAGCCCCTCAGCTCTTAGCTGTTTTTTGATTTCTTTGTAGTTATCCCCAACAGGTATTCCTGATTTCAACCACTTAGGTTTTCGAATGGAAACTTCTCGATTAAGCATAACTCTTTATATTCAACCCATCGATTATGGTCAACTTAGAGGTAAAAAATCTAAAAAATTTAGAAGCTTATTCCCTCTTGAACTTTGAAAAAAGCAAACCGAGGTGCCCAGCGCGGGCCACATCAAGAGCCGTGTCGACATCATCATGGTACTTTTCTGCAGACTGCTTTTTAGGGAAGCCAAAGATCAACAACTGAAAGAGTTCCAAGCACAGAAAAATCTGTCTTTTTTTTTCATTTGCTGACTTTGATTGAGAGTATCAGATGTTTTCTCAGCGATTTCTTTGGTTTTTTCAAAGACTTTTTCTGCAGCTTTTTTGACGCTTCCAAGTGCGCTTGCAAAACAGTCACTGTGGATGAGAAAAATGAAAACAAGTAGTATTCTCATAATGGGCCCTTTCAAATAAGTTATGAAAGAAAAACGACAGCCTTTATCTTAAAAGATCTATGAAAAAAGGAGCGCTTTGCTCCTTATGAAGCACAAAAGGATCAGTAAGCTTACAAATAATCGTTTTTACTTAAGATCATACCAGTTCTGAGCAACACCCACATCAACAGTAAGAGGGACTTTCAAGCGAACAATGTTCTCCATCCCCTCTCTTACAATCGTCTGCATTGTCTCAAGCTCAGCTTCAGGACATTCAAAAATAAGTTCATCGTGAACCTGAAGAATCATTTTTGATCTCACCTTCTCTTGTCTCATACGAGCATCGATTTCAATCATGGCAAGCTTGATGATGTCAGCAGCTGTTCCCTGGATAGGGCTGTTGATGGCCACTCGTTCGGCGTTGGCCTTAACAGTTCTATTTTGTGAACGAATATCGGGAAGATAACGTTTTCTTCCATACATGGTTTCAGAGTAACCATTTCTTTCACAGAGCTCTTTTAAAGAATCGAGAAATGATTTAACCGCAGAAAATCTTTGAAAGTACATTTCGATATATTGCTTCGCTTCTTTTCTTGAAATCTTTAAGGCCTTGGCAAGACCAAAAGAAGACTGCCCATACATGAGACCAAAGTTTACTGCCTTTGCTTTTGATCGATCATTAGGAGTCACATCATCAAGAGCAATAGAGAGAACTTCTGAAGCTGTCCTAGCGTGAATATCGATATTATTTTTGAAGGCCTCGATCATTGTTTGATCGTCAGAAAGATGAGCAAGAATTCGAAGCTCTACTTGAGAATAGTCAGCCCCGATAAAATAATGACCATCTTTAGCTTCAAAAGCTTTTCGAATCATTTTCCCATAGTCTGATCGAATAGGAATATTTTGAAGGTTGGGGTTCACAGAAGAAAGTCTTCCTGTCGCCGCAACATTCTGCTGAAGATGAGTATGGATTCTTCTCGTTTCAGGATCAATTAATTCAGGGAGAGCTTTAACGTAAGTCGAGTTTAATTTTTCAACTTCTCTATACTTTAAGATGAGCCCTGGAATTTCGCTTAGACCTCTTGAGTTGAGTTCCTCAAGAACTTCTGAGTCAGTAGAAAATCCGGTTTTCGTTTTCTTAATGGTCGGAAGTTCAAGTTTTTCAAAGAGAAGCTCTCCAACCTGTTTTGGTGATCGTAAATTAATCTTTTCACCGATTTGCTCTTCGATTTTGTCTTCGACCTCAGTTGAAATTCCGGTGAATTTTTCCTCAAGTTCTTTTAAGAAGTTTGTATCGACTTGAATCCCTTCATGCTCAATATGTGCCAGGATTGGAATTAAAGGCTTGTCGATATTGTTATAGACTTTCTCAAGCTCCTTATCGTGAAGTTCTTTTTCAAAAATTTCATGAAGATCTTTTAAGGCCTTGCCAATGGTCCACACATCTCCTTTTAAAGCCTCAACATCAATGTCTTCAGTTTTAATTTCATTAATATCAAGGCCTAAATAATTTTTAGAAATGTAGCCAAGACGATGATTTAAAGAAGTATCGATATTATAATGAACTTGAGAGAGATCAAAGAAGTTTGAAAACCCTTGAATCTTTTCTTGAAGGATATAACGAAAGAGCGGTTTAACATCATGACCAATCACAGTCGAACTTTTCTCTTTGAAAGTTTCCGTGAGAAGAGTTTTAATATTTTCTTTTTCTAAGCCAGTTGTGTAATAAACTTCTTCACCGAGCCTGAAAACGAGGTTTGATAAAGAGATCTTTCCACCAGGGCTTTCTGTGTGGTTATAAAAAAGATATTTATTCTTTTCTCCAGCAATTTTTTGAACCAGGTCATCAATTGAAATTTCTTTTTCAATTTCAGCGACCACCCCTGAAATCTCTTGGACGACCGCCTGATCAGTTTGACCTGCTGTATGATCAGCATAATGCATATCTTCGATCTGTTTAAGAACAGTTTTGAAATCGAGTTTTTTAAAGAACTCAACAAGTTCATCTGTGGTCTGAAAGGTGTAAGCGACATCTTCACTTTCCTGCCCAAGCTCAAGGTCAGTTGGAATTTGAATCAAACGCTTTGATAAATCAGCATCGTCTCTATGATTTTCAAGGGCTGTCTTCATTCTCTTTGCTGAGATGTTTTCAACATTTTCAAAGCAAGCCTCAAGGTTTTGATATTCCCCTAAAAGCTTTGCTGCCCCCTTGGCACCAATTCCTTTAACCCCAGGGATATTATCTGAAGCATCCCCAACAAGAGAAAGGTAATCAACAATTTGATCAGGTCTGACTCCCATCTTTTCAAAGACCGCCTTCTCATCATAAATTTTATCTTTCATAGTATCGAGCATTTTGACCTTCTCATTCACAAACTGCATAAGGTCTTTATCACCAGAAGCAATCAAGATTTCATCAAAGCCATCTTTCCATTGAACCGCAATGCTTCCAATAATATCGTCGGCTTCGTAATTCGGTTTTGTAATATGGGGAAGCTGCATTTTTTCAACCAGCTCTTGAATAATAGCAAACTGAGGAATGAGCTCTTCAGGTGGTTCAGAGCGATTGGCCTTGTATTCGGGATAAATCTCACTTCGAAAAGACCCTTCTTTTGTATCTTTAGCAATCACAAAGTGAGTTGGTTGATACTGAGCAATTAACTTTTGAAGCATTGACCACACACCACGAACAGCATTAACAGGCGTTCCATCGGGAGCTGTTAAATTCGCCCTAATGGCATAAAAGGCTCTAAAAATAAATGAACTAATATCAACGACAATCAATCTTTTCATAAAACATCCTTAACATTTTTCAAATCGCCAGAAAAATTACTGAGAAGAACTACTGAAGACCAATCTGAGAAGAATTCTCAAACCAGCTAGACTTTGCTTTTCTTACCTTCATCGCTTCGCTATTTGGAGAAACCACTGACGTATCGGCCATAACATCACCTAGACGATGTCCGGAACCCAGTTTAAATATCAAATAAAACTCAAAAGATCCAAAACCGATCATAAGAATAATCGATAAGATCCAACCCCATACAGGAAAAATTGCTAAGAAAAAGGGAAGTGTAAAAGGCAGATTTCGAATAAAAGACTGCTTAAAATTACAAGGTGAGCCATCTTCTAGGGAAATCACTGAAAAGCCGATGAGTTTCTTTCCAACCGATTGACCCTTTTGAAGTGAATCAGAAATGGAAAGATAAAAACAGCCAAGAAGCACACCTACAGGATAAAACAAGAAGGCTAAGAGAAGCGCAATAAAGACATCAACAGACTTAGCAATAAGCCTTGATAATCTTGAAGCTCTTTCAGAGCTTCTTTTTAGATATTGCCTCTTGTACATACTAGAATTCTCTGGCCAAAATAGGTGAAAACATCAAGGTTATCTTACTATGAATATGGACCACCTGAAAAAGGATATCTCTGCCCTTCTTGAGCAGTACCAGCTTTTAATTATTAGCTGGACATTAAAAAACGCAGAGCATCCTTCGGAATACAGTAACAAGGTGCGCGAAATTGTCCTTGGCTTCGATCCAAAGTTCGTTCATTTTCTGCAAGTGAGTCTTGATTCAAAAGATAGTGAAGAGTTCTCATCAGAAATACTGGCCCTCCCCTGCCTAAGCCTTTATAAAGATAAGGTAGAGATTGAACGCTTCTATGGAGAACAGTCCATGCGAGAAATCGAAACCACTATTAAGGAATATTTATGACTTCTGTTCTTGAAAACAGCCTCATTGAATCTGAATCTCTTATTAAAGCTCTTAAAGATAACCAAGAGTTTCTTTCGAGTTTTGATAAAGCTCTTAAGGCCATGATCGAAACCCAAAAAACAGGAAATACAATTTTTTCCTGTGGTAACGGTGGTTCTATGGCCGACGCAATTCATTTTGCTGAAGAGATGACAGGAAGATTTCAAGACAATCGAAGACCCCTATCAGCAATCGCTATCAGTGATCCGGGATATCTCAGCTGTGTGGCCAATGACTATGGTTACGAGCATGTTTATTCAAGGTTCATTGAGGGTGTTGGGAAAAAAGGTGATGTCATCTTAGGTATCTCAACTTCAGGGAATTCAAAAAACGTAATTCTTGCAGCGAAAAAGGCCAAAAAACTAGGTATTACTTCTGTGGGACTTCTTGGAAAAGATGGTGGTGAACTTAAAGACCTTGTGGATATTCCCATTATTGTCTCTTCAAAAATCACACATCGAATTCAAGAAGTTCATATCAAAGTCATTCATAGCTTTATTGAAGGCATCGAAAGAGAAATTACTCCAGAAAACTATTAAGTCAGTACCCGTCACTTTTGTTCAGGTAACAGAAATTACTATCGAAATTTCAAGAGTTTGATACAATTGTAAGGAAAAACAGTTTTTGAATGGCAGCGATTTTGTCTGTCACTTTTGGAGAATTTGAACATGGAAGAACAAGTTATTCAAGAAGCCGCCTCGGGATCTTTTTATACATCACTCAATGGAATGTTAGAGTTTTTTCAAGCTGGTGGAATTTTTATGTGGATCATCCTCGTCATTTGGGGATTTGGTATCGCAATCAGTATTGATCGTTTCTTAAAACTCTCATTTAAGTTTGATGTTGATGGTGCTTCGTTTATGAATGAACTTCAAAGGTTTATTCTCTCTGGAGATATCCAAGGTGCGATTCGAGTTTGTTCTGGTTCTGCAGCAGCACTTCCAAAGGTTTTAAAAAGTGGTCTCAAAAGAGCTGAGTCAAATCCTGAGCAAATTCAAAATGCCATCGATGCCACAGCTTTAGAAGTGATTCCGAAAGTTGAATTAAGATTAAACTATCTTCAACTTATCGCGAATATCTCCACTCTTTTTGGACTTCTTGGAACCATTCAAGGTCTGATTCAATCATTTTCAGCGATTTCCACAGCTGATCCAACAGAGAAAGCGAATATCTTAGCCGCTGGTATTTCTCAAGCGATGAACACGACCTTCTTGGGGCTTCTCGCCGCTATTTCAATCATGATGCTTCACACTTACCTCTCAAGTAAGTCAGAAAAAATTGTTAATGAAATCGATGAGTTTTCAGTAAAGCTTATCGATATGCTTGGAACAAAAAAAGTTAGCGACGAATAATTTTTTAAGAGGTACTTGAGAATGATTAGGGCACCTAGCTCAAGAAAAGAAAAGAAAACGGTAAAGAAGCTTAACCTCATTCCTATTCTGGACTCGGTTTTCATCTTTATCTTTTTTCTTCTGATGAGCACAAACTTTATCGAGATTTTTGAAATTCAAAGTAATGTTCCAATTATTTCGAATAAACCCGTAAAATCTAAAGACAAGCCTTTAGGGCTTCTCGTTCAAGTTCTCACCGATGAGATCAGACTCTTTAGTGGAGTTCCAGCAAAATTGATTCAATCATATGGAAAACTTCCAAGTGGAGACTACGATCTTGAAAAGCTTCATGACAGACTCGTGGTTCTCAAGCAAAAGTACATTACAGAAAAAACGATAATGCTTGAGCCCCTAGTCGATATCTCTTATCAAGATATCGTTAAGATTATGGACTCTCTGCGAACAATGAAAACCACGGACCCAACATTATTTATAAAAGATAAAGACAATCTGGATGTCAAAGTAAGAGAGCTTTTCCCAGATATTATCTTTACAAATATTAGAAGCTAAACACTTATGAGAAGAACAAGTCAAAGATCAAAAAGAAGAGCAAAACTTGAGGCCATGGAACTTGATATCACAAGTTTATTAGATATCCTCGTGATCCTTCTCGTCTTTCTTTTAAAGTCTTATAGTGCTTCAGGCCTTCTTCTTAACGTTGCCGAGAAACTAGAACTGCCAAGTTCACAATCAAAAAACGTGAACACTCAAGGTGTTATTGTTCAAATCTCACTTGATAAGATCTGGGTTGATGAAAAGGCGATTTATGATTTCACCGCACCAGAAAACTTCACGGCACTTGAAGATCGCTCAAAAACTTCGCTCGTTCCTCTTCTTAATGAGCTCATTCAAAAAAGAAAAGAGATTCAAACACTTGAAAAATCCACACAAAGTGCCACTAAATTTTCAGGTATCGTAAATCTCATTATCGACAAATCTTATCGTTACAGTTTTCTTAAAAAGGTCCTCAACACTTGCGCTGAAGCCGGATATCAGCAATATAAGTTTGTTGTTCTTGGTGAAGAATAGCTCAAGATTCCTGCACAATAATTAGACAACTGTAAGTTCTTAACACCTTGGGAAACCATGTAACCTATTGTTTCCAAAGGCTTTTCCCTTTAAGTCTTAAAATGAAGCGAAAGAGAAGAAATCGATCCTGATAGTCTCGAGTTTACTGTAACATCAAATCTTTACACAGTTGGAATTAGCTTTCTGTTTTAAAATAACTTACTTACGACTGGGGTAGAAATTGAAAGGTTGGTTAACCTCGACTACCCCACCACCAAGTGGCCTTGGAAAGCGGATTCCCTTAAGAACATTGGCCACACACCCTCTGACTTTTACAGGCATTGAGTCTGAAGCTGAGACAACTTCTGCTCGAGTGACATGTCCGGTTGCTCCAATCATAAAGTCAAGCCTCACAATTCCCGTGAATGCTCTTCTGGAAACATCAAGTTGCTTTTGATAACAGAAACGAAACTGAGGAATATGTTCAATGAGAATTTGGCGAATAACATTTGGGTCCATTCCTCCAAGGACAACTCTTTTAAAGGGAAGACCGGCTGTATAAATATTCTTCTTACTCACAAGTCCTTTAACTCCCCTTGAATTATCAAGGCGACCTTTTGTGAAGTTACTTAAACTTCCAGGACGGGTTTTAATTCTTGCTTGTTTAACATCAGCACTTGTTCCTGTTTCAAGGGTGTCACTTTGAAAATTACTCTCAGAGTTTAAGTTCCCACCAAGCTTGGCACTTTGGTTTCCACCTTTAGCGAGTAGATTGTTAAGACTTGCTTTAAAATTGAGAGATTTATAGCTATCAACTCTACCTTTACTGGATTTATTGCCACTCTTTTTCGCAACATTATTGGAGTTTACTGCACTTTGACCTTTTGATTTATTTTTTCTCGACTTTCGCGGCTCACCTTTTTTGGGTTCTCCCGAGCGTGGATTCTGATTTGAGCTTTTGGTCGTGCTCGATTCTGTGACAAGTGTCGATTTGCTTGTGGTTTGAGAAACCGCTGCATCTTTATTTTTCTCAGGCTTTGTAATGGACTGCTGGGCCTTCTTAAGAGGAATTGGTTTCGTTTTAATGATTCGGGGCTTTTGAACCTTCATTTTTTTATTTCGATGAATAATCCTTGCAAGTCTTTCCGGAGCCTTTTCTTCTTCAACTTCTTTGTCTACTTCAAGAACATTCATAAGAGTGATGAAACCGGTAACAAAAAAGAAAACTAAAAGAAGAATTTTCCCAAAATCATTATCTCGTCTTAAGATGGGAGCTCTATCAACTTTTGGAGGGATATCTGTCGATCTTAAAAAGATCTCAATATCACCTTGTTTCATTCTTAGCATCTCTTCAGACTTTAAAGAAAAACTTTGATGGCCATCGTGAGATTTCACACCTTCATCTGTAAAAAGCAAGGTATCAAATCCTTCAATTGTATGAACCACAGGGAAAACATCGTTGATATCGGCGATATGTAATTTTTCATCCGGTCCGAAATAAGGAAACTCAATCACTTGTTTTGATTTTGAGACTCCTGAAAAATAATAAGAACTCTTACTTTTTGGTAAAAATGAGACATTAAAAATTCTTTTTTTATAGGTCGTTATGATCTCTACAGAACTTGCTGATTGATCATAATGAAAAATAGGGTAAAGCTTTGAGCTATCCTCAAAAATATATTTTGAAAACTCTGCCCGAGGATCTTTTGAAAGAGGATAAACAATATCCCTGGATCTTTTGTTTGATTGAAATCTTGGAGCGAGCATATCAAGAGGAACCGACTCCTCTTTAAAGTCCTCAAATGTAATGGCAATTGAACCAAGTTTGATGTCGTCTTCACGGCTTAGAACCTTGTTAACGATTTTCTCACCATTAACAAATGTTCCCTGCTCACTGTCCATGTCATAAAGAGTGACTTTGCCATCAATATTTTCAATAACAGCATGGATTTCAGAGACATCATCTCCTTCGAGTACAAAATCACAATATCGAGAACTTCCAAGAAGATGTCTCTTTTTTGAAAGAACGAGACTTTTCTTATGGCCCTTTAATGAGATTTGAAAATGTCTTTGTCCTTCAATTGTATTTTCCACTATCTATCCCCAAACTATCGTATTCTGAAAACACCTTTTCGAATTTCTTTGTGAAAGTTTTTTCGATAAGGAAGTTTGTTTTTAAATTTTCTTTGATATCTCGGATCAACACTCAAGTCTCCAGGAGATCCAGCATCTCCCTCAACAACAAGATCATCAAAATCAAATTTTTCATACTTTTTGTATTCATAAATGATTCGTTCCTTTGGCTTTTTTTGAGCACTTACTGGGCCCACAAAAAAAACAAATACTAATAAAAAAACAAATGCTTTTAAAAACATTCTATTCTCCAGCTAATGAATCAATGAGTTCTCGATAATCTCTAAAAAAGGGGCTACTTTTATCGAGATTAACGTCTCCAATCACATTACGAGCATCGTTAAGCCTTCCATCCCCAAGATAAGCCGAGGCTAAATTAAGACTTAAAGCAGGTTCGAAGATATTTTTTTTCTCGATTAACTCTAATGAGGCAATCGCTGCTTTAAAATCTTCACGAACAATATTATCGACACCTTCAAGAAATTTTGAGTAATCATCTTGAATTTTTGAATCACTAATATATTTACGTGAACTCGCAATGAGATAATGTTTAAGATAAACCTTCGAAAGGTTTACCATTGGGCTTTTTGATTTGGGGCTAACTTCATTCGCCTTTTTAAATGCAGACAGGGCCTTCATGTTTTTTCCTTGAATACTATAAAGGATCCCAATATTGTTAATTGCTGGAGCGTAATTCTTCTTTGCCTTCAGGGCAAGGTTAAAGAAAACAAGTGCTTTTCTAAATTGACCTTCCAACGTAAAGCATATTCCTAGAGAGTTGTAATAGATGGGGTTGTTCTTATACTCAGCATAGTAATCGACGATCTTTTCAAGACCCTTAGGTGTATCCCCTTCGTAACACTCCTTTGTGGCCAAAAAAAGAGATGAATCGATCTTAGCTTCTTTATAATCTGAGCGAGTAAATATTTGCTGACTTTCATGCTTAAGAGGTGAGGAAAAACCTTCGTCTGAAGCTTGAAAATAATCTTCGAGAGTCGTGTAAGGGACTTCCGCTTTCTTTTGGAAGTCCTCATCTTTAATCCAACTTATATCATTGGTATCTTTCACAGCGCCTTTTTTCGAAGTTGAACAAGAAGCTCCAAAAAATAAAAGAAGGATAATTGCTATTCTCATCTAATCCTCCCCACTCTATCCATAAGGTTCATTGCAGGAACTTTGATAAAGACCGGATTAGATTCTTCTCTTAAAATAAAGTCTTTTGTTCCTGAGGAAAGAATATCTTCAGAGACAATTATATTGGCAACAGTCTGCTTGATCGTCATTCGATCTTTCTCAAGTGCTTGGACGATGCCTCGAATGTCGCCTTTGTATCGCCTCATATCATCCTTGTTGAAACCTGGAGGGACAAAGTCGTTAAGTTTTTTTACAAATCCTGAGTAAGCATTCATGAGGTTGCGGTTAATTAAAACAATCGAATTACCATCACCATATTCATAAAGTCTTTCAATCGCAGCTTTAAAAGTAGCTAGTTCTGAAATCTTTCTTTGAATTGTTTTTGCAAAGAAGTCCCGTGGGAATTCAAAGTTAAAGTTTAAAAACTTTGAAAGTGCTACATTAACCTGAAGAGTTTCAAACTGAGAGAGAACGCGAACACCTTGATAAGCGATCGGCTTATCTTGGTTTCTCAGATGATTAAAATACCTTTGGCTTGCCTGATAAAGAGCACTATAGTCCTGTGATTTTTTATAATTTCTCCAAGCAAGTTGTGTCGTCACTAGGAAGAGACCTTCCCAATAGACCTTATTCGATTTGAAAATTTCAGCCGCAAGAGTCAGATTCGACCAAACCTTCTTCTCTAAATGATAATTTACGTATTCTTTAAAGACAGAAACTCTTGTTTTTGTTTCAATTTTGCATCGATTAAAGAGATTGAATAACTCCTTAGGCTCAGGTATATCTTTTTCTTCCATAAAAGCGATAGTCATATAGTTTTTGAAGAAATTATTTTTGTCTTTATCTTTTCTTTTACAAAGTTTATCGAAAACCGATTGATAGAGTTTTCTTGCAACCGTAAATTGAGTCTGATTATGAATATCTGAAATCATTACAAGAAATGATGAAGAGAACTTTGAAATCTCATCACCGTTCATCAGATCAACAGCTTTTTGAATCCAGGCACCACTGTAAACAGGATGACCTAATTCATGAAATAGAACCCCGACATTATAAGCAGCATTCTTTTTCGCTTCTTTTGTACTTGCATTTGAATTATAGATTTCCATATAACCTTGGAGAGCTTGTTTTTTACTCCCCTTGGTATTGAGTTTCTCAACATCTTCAAACTGAAGGGCCAACAGAATATAACGAAGTTTCGTTGCATACTTCTTTGAGACTTTAATATTTCCTCGATTAATTTCAGCAACCCATCTCTTGATGCCGCCTCTGTCACCTGTTCCTTTGAAGTAATCAATGATCCTTGCAAGCATTGCTTCTTGAATCTTGTAATCTTTTGGGAAAAGTTTCGTGTAAAGATGAATTTGTTTTTCAGCATCACCTATCTGCTTCTTATCCATATGGAAATTAAAAAGTCTTTGAATCAATTTTGAAGTTTTTGGATTTTTGGGATAAAGACGAATAAACTCTGAATAAACAATTGGAAAATATTCAGCAGCAACCTTTTTATCAACTCTTCTCATATTACCAAGGCATGCCAGCATACCTGTGACTGCAAGCTTATTATATTTCTCATCATTCTTTTTAAGTGAGCCAATTCGAGACTTATCGTAAAGCTTTAATGCTTTAAGATAGCTTTTAATGGCAAAAAATGTTTCTCCTGCAAAATAATAATGAACATTTGCTCTTTCAGGATCAACCTCTGCAAGAAGCTCAAAATAACGAACTGCTTGTCTGGCCTTCCGACGTCTAATTTTTCTTAGTTTGACATAAACATTACCTGCCACCTGCTTTTGCAACATCGCACTGTATTTCTCAAGGTGGTATTGATAATCCGACTTTTGATCTTTACCGAGTCGTCCAGCTTGGTGTTCCTTTAAAAGCTTCTCTGAAATATTGAGATGCTTTTGATTCTTTCCAAATTTGTCGTAGAGGGCCAATAGTGAAAGATACGCCGTGACTCTCATTCTCTGTGAAGGTGAGTAGTTTAATGACTCACTTAAAGCAATCTCAGAAGATGTAAATTTTCCTTTATTAAGTAAGAAGCGACCAACTTTAACGAGATTATCCGCAACGTTACGTCCAATTTTTTTGTAAAATTTAATGGCCTCTTTGATTCTTCCAGCAGATGTATAGAAATAAGAGATATCTCTTTCTATTGCATACTTCATGTTGATGTATTTGGGATCAGAACTTAGATCATAAGCTTTTCTCATGAGATTGATTGCTTTAGACTTCTTTCCAACTCGAAAATAAGACCACGCGAGATTAAACAGATCTTTCGTGTACCATTTATTCTTTTTCTCTTTTAAAGCCTGCTCATAAAGAGGGATCGCTCTTTTGAATTCTTCCTGATTATAATAAAACTCCGCAAGAGCAATTAAAGACTTTGTTTTAGTGTAGTTTGTTTTCTTTGAGTACTTGATCGCCCTTTTAAAAAATTTCTTAGCCTTGAGAGGCTGTTGAAATTCTTTGGCGTTATAGGCAAGGATATAATAAACGTCGCCTTTTCTTTCAAAATTAGGAAAACGTTTAAGAATAAAATAACAAGTTTTTTGGGCCTTCACGAAATAAGAGTTCGACTCTTTAAAGAAGTCTTTCTTCTTAATTTTGGTTCTTTTATCAGGAGAGAGCATTAAAAACTTCTCATTCTCAAGCTCTTTTAGAATTCTTGCTTTTTCCAAGAGAACTTCAGACATACGAAGGAGCATCATCGGTCTTGAACTTC